>PMHI01000442.1:9033-16612 GCA_003156615.1 Acidobacteriaceae bacterium
GTCGTCCGAGCTTATGTGCTCTCGTTTGCCCTTTGGTGTGGGTTCGCACTGTTGATGGGACTGCAATACCGGACGCCAGATCAGCATCACTTCTGGCATTGGCTTGCAGAGTTTCTCCTCGGGGTTGGGTTGCGCGCGCTGAGCCTCGGCTTCTGGACTCCGCCCATTTTCTATCTTGTCCAAACATTTCTCAGCCTTTCGAAACATCGCTTTCGTTATGTTCTCGCCTGGAGTCTGGGAGCGGTCCCCTTTGTCCTGCTTCACAGCACCATTCTGTGGGTGCTGATTCCGAACTATGATGATGCAACACAGAGATATATCCCGCGCTCGTTTCAGTCGTGGCATGACATCATTCGCTTCGGTTTTGCCGACCAGATATTCATCTACGCTTCCATCGTGGTCGCAGCACACGCCTACCAGTACCTGAAGCGACTGCAAAGTGAAGAACGTGAGAGATATGAGTATCAGCAGGCGCTGGCTGCCAGTGAATTACAAGCGCTCAAGATGCAGATTCAGCCTCATTTTCTTTTCAACACGCTCCACGGCATAGCAACTTTAGTGGATGTNNAAGGCCAGATCGATGATTTTGAAGCTCTCGAATCTGCTGCGCGCCGCTTTGGATGGCGGCAGCTACGATTTGATTCCATTGGAAAGTGAATTGAAGTTCGTAAGGGAATATCTCGACATCGAAAAAATGCGCCTTGGGGATCGTCTTGAGATCCACTGGTTGGCGTCACTCGAGGCCTCTCGCTGGTTGGTGCCGCANNGTCGGAGGCAACGGTTCGAATGGAAGAGGCTTAGGTCTGCGTAATGTCGAAGCGCGTCTAAAATATCTCTATGGCGGGAACGCGAGTTTACGTTTCACCATGGCGGAAGATGGCACCGCTACTGCCAACTTGATATTGCCAGCTTTGGATCGTTGCCCGACTAGCTTCGAGACCCAGCAAGATGTGAAGGCCTATGCGAGTCCTGATCGTTGATGACGAACCTCTAGCTCGCACTGCACTGGCGCGGATCTTGCTTGCCAGGTCCGATGTCGAGCGCTTCGACTCCGCAGCCGATGCGATTGAAGCGGAGGACCGTCTCGCGGAAAATGATTACGATGTGATGCTGCTCGACATCAGTCTGCCGGCGCGAACCGGGCTCGAACTGCTTGATCGCCTACGCCAAAGGCAGAAGCCTGTGCCTTCTGTCGTTTTTGTAACTGCTTACGCCCAACATGCCCTAACTGCGTTTGAGAAGCACGCGGCCGATTACATATTGAAGCCGTTCTCAAGCGAACGTGTGAATGAGGCGTTGGAGTTTGCCTCGCAAAGAACCCAAAGCGAGCGCGCCGTGAAACTACTCGAACTGATGCCGCATCTGCGCAATCTCAATGACGATCGGTCGTCGAAAATTGCAATCCGGAGTAATGGGCGCATTCTCTTTATTCACCCCAAGGATGTGGCCGTGGTCCAGGCCCAGGGGAACTATGTATTGCTTCAGCAGGAGAAGGGTTCGTATCTGCTAAAGGAATCGATTTCGAGGGCTGCCGATAAATTCAAAGCTTATGGCTTCGTTCGCATTCACCGTTCCGTTCTGGTCAATGCCGCCTTTGTCGAAGAAATTCGTTCCCGTTCGACTGGGGAGTACGAACTGCGGATAAAGGGCGGGAATCAGTACATTGTTACGCGTACCTACAAGGACAATCTGAAAGCCCTCGCAAGAATGTGGATGGGAAGTGGAACGCTGCTGGCTGATTGAAGCGAAGATCGTCTCGTGTTCCTGGTACCACTGGCTTCTAGGCGAACAATCGGGGCACGCCGTTGCCCGCACATTGAGTGATAATGTTGAGAGCAACTTGAACCAAAGATCGGGAAGGTTTTTTTGACGTAAATTTACGCGTAGAATGTCAGAAGGCGTGCGCAGCGCAACACTGGGGACGTTTTCGACAGATACAACATGTCAGCACTGATGACTGCACCTCCTGTAGGTGCAAAAACAAGTGCAAAAAATCAGTCAAGCCCGGAAGTTGCAGTCGCGCATCTCATAGAAAATAAAGCGCGGGCCCGTAGCTCAGCGGTTAGAGCCGTGGACTCATAATCCATTGGTCCCAGGTTCGAATCCTGGCGGGCCCACCATTCCAAACACCGACCACTAATTTGCGGATGCGGCGCGCTCCCCTCGCGTCTAACCGTACCCTTCCAGATCGGCCCTCCACACCCAAGAGCCGATTTACAACATTCCGGTGTCAATTGGAATCTAGGTGAAAGGCGGCGCCTCATCCAGGGTTTCTGTGCAAGGACTCAAGAGGCGCTCCGTTCTCATCCGTGAGGGCAAGAAAAACTTTATGTGGCCCTTGAATGACTTTCAGGGAGATGCCATGGAAGATTCCGATGGACCTACGGCCCGATCAAGATTCTGGTCGCTTTTTCTGCCTGCGCTGTTAGTCATCGCCGCAATTGTAACGGTTCAGAAGTTCCAAGCTGCCAGTGGCGAACGGGGCGCCAGCGCAACCTACTCGCACGGTGTAGTTGATCTGACCATCCCGTACCACGCCGCTCACGCCGGCGCAGGGAAACTCACGGTGGAGATTTTGAATCCAGAGGACCAGATACTGGGAAGCGCTGATCAGTCCCTGGACATCGCTGAGGGCAAGGGGCAGTGGCGGGAAAAGATCAAGCTCGCGAAGCCTCTGACCGTTGAGGAACTAGTCTGGCATCGCGTGCGCTATCGTTTCGAATACAGCGGCGGCAAGATGGGAAAGATCGAGGGCACGGAGTCGATCTCGCAGATACTCCGCAGGCCGGTAATTCACATTCTGGGACAACAAGCATACCTGGCAGCCGGAGAAGCAGCGGTTCGAGTAATCGCCACCGATTCGCAGGACGACGTCCTTGCAGGCCACGGCTCCGTGCAGATCGAATTGCTCGTCCCTGATCAGAAAAACCGCCTGCTCTTCGCAGGACGGCTCAATCGGCGGGGAACCATCGAAGCACAGTTCCGCTTCCCTTCTGCCCTGGTTGGCAGTTATCAACTGCGTTACCTTGTGGACACCGTGATCGGCTCGACGGAATTTACCCAGCCGGTACGGCTGGAAGACAAGGTTTCGATTCTCCTCACCACCGAAAAGCCAATCTACCAGCCGGGCCAGACCCTTCACGTACGCGCACTCGCGTTCGATCGCGCCAATCACGAGGCCACCGCGGATCGCAAGCTGACCTTCGTAGTGGAAGATTCACGCGGCAACAAAGTCTTCAAGAAAATGACCCAGACCGACAAGTTCGGCATTGCCTCGGCGGAATTCGGGCTGGCCGACGAAGTAAACCTCGGCACCTACCATCTCCGCGCCCTCATGGGCGAAGGAGACGCTCCTGCGAATACCGCGGAAATTGCCTTGAACGTGGAACGATACGTTCTGCCGAAATTCAAAATCGCGGTTGATTTCGCCGGCAATGACAAAAAGACCAAGCGCGGCTACCGCCCCGGCGATCATGTCACGGGAACGGTTCAGACCAACTACTTCTTCGGCAAGCCGGTGGACAATGCTGCAATCACCGTCAAAGCTTCCACGATGGATGTCGCGGTGGTTGTAGTGGGTTCGGTGCAAGGCAGAACCGATCATGATGGGACTTTCCATTTCGATCTGCAGCTGCCCCCTTATTTCGCCGGGCGTCCTTTAAGCCAGGGCGCGGCTCGCGTCCTGATTGAGGCGACAGTGAAAGACTCGGCGGACCACGCGGAAACTCGCGGCGAACCCATTACCGTCAGCGATTCGCCGTTGCTGATCACCGCCGTGCCCGAGGGAGGCACGCTCGTCCCCAATCTGGAGAATCTGGTTTTCATCCTCACCGCTTATCCCGACGGAACACCGGCCAGCGCCAGCCTGAAAGTTAACGTGGCAGGAACGAGCGAACAGCAGGTGACCTCCGATGACGGCGGAGTGGCCGTAGTGCGGATAAACCCCGGCGCCGCAATCGAACCACTGAAGATCGAGGCGGACGATAAGGAAGGAAACCACGCGTCAAGCACGGTTCAACTGCAAGGTCGCCAAGGCGAGGATCAGATTCTTTTGCGGACGGAGCGCGCTGTCTACCATGCGGGAGACCGCATCGCGCTGAAAGTCTTTTCGACAAAAAACCGCGGGACCGCATACGTCGACATCGTCAAGGATGGGCAGACGGTGCTCACGCGCGATCTCGACATCGAGAACGGGCAGGCTGAACTGTCGCTGACGGCCACGCCGGATCTGGCGGGAACCGTAGACTTCAATGCCTACCTCTTCGGCCGCAACGCGCGCCCCGTCGGCGACCATCGGCTGGTCTTCGTGCAGCCGGCGGACGAACTGAAGATCGAAACCGTGGCCGATGCATCAGTTTACGAACCCGGCGCAGAAGCCCGCGTCAGGTTCCACGTAACAAACTCGCGAGGCGAAGGCGTAACTGCTGCCCTGGGCCTGCAGGTCGTGGATGAAGCCGTCTTCGCGCTCGCCGAAAAACAGCCCGGCTTTGCCAAGGTCTTTTTCTATCTTGAACAAGAAGTGATGAAGCCGCGGTATGAGATTCACTCGATCGGGATGCCTGAGATTGTGGAATCCGCAGAACAGTCGAAAGTCGAGCAAAAAGATCGCGCGGCTCGCGCCTTATTCTCGGCCACCGAAATGGTGAATACGAACCAGTTTGAAACGGAATTCGGCCGCACCGTCCCCATGACGAAATATGCCGAATACACAAGCCGCTACAATGCCCGTTTTCTCGAACAGGTGCGCCGCCTGGCTGAAGATCTCAGCCGTTCCTACGTCCAAGACTCTGAGAAAGGCGACCTGATCAAAGTTTTCGCGAACGTCAAGAAAGCCGGCGAGCCTGACCTCTTCGATGCCTGGGGCAACGAAGTTCGCGTTGAGCCTGTCAGGTGGTACCGGGATCAGACGCATTACCTCGTGCGCAGCGCGGGCGCGGATCGGCAATTCGACACCGGCGACGACATGGTCGCATATCTCGAAGTCAGCCCTAAGAGCATCATCGGCAGCGCAAACTCGCCTTTTTCCTCTGGTTCGATCAGCATCGACATCGAGCACGATCGCGGACCATTCAACGGAGTGGCGGAGGTCACAGGAACTGTTACCGACGTCTCGGGCGCGGTAGTGCCGAATGCCAGCGTCGAGCTCCGCGAAGTCTCCACTGCAAAGGTTCGCAATGCGAAGACCGACGCCACCGGGCAATTCAGCTTGCCGGGCCTGCATGCCGGTGATTACAAAGTCCAGGTGGCTGTCCCGGGATTCACGACTATCTCCCGAAAGTTCACGATTCACTCGCGCGACCGTGCCCTGCTCTCTGTAGTCCTGACAGTTGGTGCAGCCTCGACGACCGTCGAGGTTTCGGGACAGGCTGTGGTCGTTCAGACCGAAACAGCGGGAATCGTCGGCGGCATAGGCTCTGGCCACGGCGGAGGTGTGGTGGGTGGGGTTGCTGGCGGCGTCATCAACGGCCGCCTTGAGCAACTTGCGCACCTTGAAGCTCCTGGTCCATCGCGGGGCGCGAGTGCACTCCTGGTCAAAGATGAGAAGCAAGACTCCGCTGCGCCCTCCGCCCACGTGCGCTCCTACTTCCCCGAAGCCCTCTACATCAATCCGGAAATCATCACCGACCAGAACGGCGCAGCCAGCATCACCATCCCCATGGCAGACTCGATCACCACCTGGCGTATGGCGATGCTCGCCTCCACCACGCACGGCGCGCTGGGCAGCGCCACATCAAGCCTGAAAGTTTTCCAGGATTTCTTCGTTGATCTCGACCTGCCGGTCACGCTCACTCAAGGCGATCGCGTTTCGATTCCCATTGCCGTATACAACTACTCCGGCGCGCGCGGCGACGTCCGCCTTCAACTGCGATCGGACGACTGGTTCTCCCTGGTCAACGATACCGCCGACAAATCCGTTCAAGTCGATTCCTCCCGCGTGGGCGGGTCTCAGTTCACGCTGGAAGCCCGCCGCATCGGCAAATTCAAGCTGACGCTCTCGGCCCGCATGAATGGCGAAGCCAGCCGCGCCGACATCGTCGTGCGCGAAATCGAAGTCATTCCCAACGGCCGCGAACAAAATCTCGTCTTTAACGGTCGCCTCGAAAACACCGTCCAGCACCAACTGAACTTCCCCGCGACGTCAATTCCCGACGCAAGCAAGATCTTNNTCCAGCACCTACCCCAACGTGTTGGCCCTCGATTACATGAAGCGCACGAAAAAGCTGACTCCAGAAGTGCACGCCAAGGCTGAGGGATACATCGCCAACGGCTATCAGCGACTGCTGACTTTTGAGGTCCCCGGCGGCGGCTTCTCCTGGTTCGGCAAGGCGCCCGCCAACAAGATTCTGACGGCGTACGGACTGATGGAGTTCGGCGATATGTCGAAAGTCTACGACGTGGACTCCAATCTGATTCTGCGAACGCAGCAGTGGCTGGCCGAGCAACAGCAGGCCGACGGAAGTTGGAAGCCCGACACCCAGTTCATCAACGAAGGCGCCACCAACCGATTCAACTCCGACGTGCTTCGCATCACGGCTTATCTGGCGTGGTCGTTAGAAAACACCGGCTATCAAGGGCCTGCGGTCGAGAAGGCGAAGCAGTTCATCGACAAAAACATGAGCGCAAAGATGGACTCCTACACCCTGGCCGCGGTCGCCAACTTTGCCGCTGATTATGGAACCGACGTTCATGGCAAAGATAAAGATAAAGACCGCGCCTTCATACGTCAGGCCATGCAACTCCTGCTCGACGCCCGCACCGAAAAGGATGAGCAAGCCTGGTGGACCGCGGAAGAAACCGGCGTCTACGCCACAGGCGCAAGCGCCAGCGTGGAAACCACAGGACTGGCGGTGCAAGCACTGCTCAAGTCGGGTGAAGCGTCGGCTACGGCCCGCAAGGCCATGAGTTACATCGCCTCGAAGAAAGATGCTGCCGGTACCTGGGGCACAACCCAGGCGACAATCATGGCGCTACGGGCTTTGCTGCTAGCCACAGAGAAGGGCGCGGCCGGCGTTCAAGGCACGCTGGAAGTTCTGCTCAACGGCAAACCAGTCGAGAAACTCACGCTCACCCCGGAGAACAACGACCTGCTCCATCAGTTTGTGTTCCAGGGCATCGAGTCGAAAGGCAAGGGCCCGGAGGGCGTTAACACAGTGGAGATCCGGTTCGAGGGCAAGGGCGGACTGGCCTACCAGGTGGTGGGGAACTACTTTCTCCCTTGGGACGAGAAACCGGCGCAGGAAGCCCTTTCCATCAATGTGGCGTACGATCGGACGCACCTGGCGCAGGACGACATCGCCACGGCCACCGCCACCGTTACCAACAATCTAGGCAAATCCGCAAACATGGTGATGGTCGACCTAGGCATTCCTCCCGGATTCGACCTACTCAGTGAGGACCTGCAGACCTACGTCGAAAAGACAGCCCGCGAGAAGAGTGCTCGCCTGGAGAAGTTTAGTTTAACGGCGACGCAGGCCATTCTCTACTTCAATTCCATCGCCCCGGCGGAAACACTCACTGTGCATTTCCGGATGCGTGCCAAGTATCCCATCCGCGCCCGGACATTCCAATCGCGAGCGTA
>PMHI01000496.1 GCA_003156615.1 Acidobacteriaceae bacterium
TCCCAGTCGGGAAGGCGATCGTGGCGCAGCGGATTCAATGCCGGACCGAGCGTCTTCGCAATCTCGAGATTCACTCGTTGCCGGGTACGCGACATGTCCAGTGCGGCGCGAGTCTTCCACGTCAAACTGCCCTTGGCCCGGGAGACTTCATAGTTGCCGGGGTCCAGTTCGCGCTGCTGCCAGTAGCGGTTTAAGCTGGGAAAATCCGGGAAAAAAAAGTCTACCTCCGGCGCCAGCCAGGTACGGTCTCCCCCCGAGTTGTGCCACTGTTCGCCTTCATAGAAAGTTCGCGCCGTGCCAGCCTGGTTGAGAGCGGGATGAGTCCACAGGAAATTCTCATCGTCGCCGGGAGCGAATAATCCGAGGACACGGCCGCCATGGGGCAGCACCAGCACCCTCGACCCATCGGGGCTTTCCCACGTTTCCGTAGATTGTCCCGCGGCGCGCAGGTTCCCGGCCAGGTCGCTAATCTTCATGACGATGATGATTGCTCAAACAGAAACTCTTCGCCCGGTCTGGTCAAAACCCTCCGGGTCCCGGGTGCGCGCGTCTCACATTCTTCGAGAAAAGCGGCGGGCTCTCCGTTCTGTTCGACGAACATCCAGAAATGACTGGGGATCACCACCGCCGGTGCAACCAGAGCCGTTAACATCGCAGCTTCGTGTGCGTCCATGTTTCCGAAACGGCCGTTGATGCAGGGAATCAAAATGTCAGGGTGCATTGCGATAGCAGGACGAAATTCCTCCGGGCGATACGATGTGTCGCCCGTGTGGTACACCTTGATGCCATCGAAGTTGACTACGACTCCCAGTGCGTCGGGTGCGAGCTCGCCGTGATCGGCGTAAACCGCCGTCACCTCGGCCCGGCCGACCGTCAAGCTCTTCCCTTCCTCGAGCAAGTGACATCGCTTCGAGTGAATCCCCAGCTTCTCGAATTCCTTCATACACTCGATGGGGCCGGCGAACTCCGTCTTGGGGTTTTTCGCCAGGATGGGCAAAGCGTCGGTGTCCATGTGATCAAGATGCTCATGGGTGAAAACCACAAAATCGGCGTTGGCCTGGTCCGCGGGAATCGGGCACGCCATCATGCGCTTGAAACCCACTACTCTCTCCACCACGTCGGAGAAGTAGGGATCGATGTAGACGAGTTCAGACGAACTGCTCTTGAATGCGAACCCAGCCTGGCACAGCCAATAAATCGCCAGCTGTCCCCGGCTAACTCTGCAGCCGCGTATGGCCTCCACTGTATTGGTATTAGCCATGGAGGCCTCGATTCGCACCGTCACCATGTGGCCGAACCGGCTGTAGCTGGCGAAGCGCGGGTTCTTCCACCTGTTCGATGAGTTTGCCTAGAAACGTTGCGGCGGCGGCTCCATCGGCAATGCGATGATCCGCAATCAGATTGAAGATTACGGTCGGCTTAATCCCGAGCGTTTCCGAGACCCAGGGCCTTTTGCGAATACTGCCCACCGCGAGGATCGAACTTTGTCCGGGGCTGATGAGTGCCTCGAACTTATCCACTCGGTACATCCCCAGATTGCTGAGGGTGCTGACGCCGCCTTCGAGCTCCGCCAGCGACAGCTTGCCTCGCCGGGCCTTGTCGGCCAATTCGTGCCGCCTGGCAACCAGTTGGGGCAGGTCGAGTTTGTCGACTTCCCTGAGCAGGGGAGCCATGACTCCTTCCGGCGTGGCCACAGCCAAGCCGATGTCAATCGAAGAATTTTGCCGGGGCGCATCATTTTCCCAGGTCGCGCACATTTCCGGACTACCGGCGAGAACGGAGGAGAAAATAGCCAACAGCAAGTCGGTGATGGTGACCTTGCTCCCGTCAGGCGCGGGCGGGCGACGGAGACTTTCGTGCAGAGCAAGGAGCTTCTCGGCATTGGCTTCGGCGGAAACCGAGAACGTTGGGATCGACTGAATGCTGCGGGTGAGCCGTTCGGCAATCAGCTGGCGCCGGCGCAGGCCCGGAACTGCCGTCTGATTCTGCGGAGCAGCCCGCCGGATGTCGTCCTCCACGATCTCACCACCGCTGCCGCTTCCACGAATCTTCGCTAGGTCCACGCCGAGTTCGCTCGCCAATCGTTTGGCTCGCGGCGAAGCAGAGTGGCGGCGGTCTGTTTTAGCGGGTTTCGCCCGATCCTCCGCGATAGGCGTGGCGGCCCGTGAAGCTGACTTCCCTTTTTCGGTCTCAGATGCGGGCGCAAGCGCAGGCCCGGGCGGCTCCGCCACAACCTTCCCGGAGTCTTTTTTGCCGCCTACCACGTAGGCCAGGGTTGTACCGACAGGCACGGTCGCGCCCACCTCCACGACGATCTCGCCGAGCCTCCCCTCGACCAGCGACTCCACTTCCATTTCAACCTTATCGGTTGTGACCGTGAGTACAGGCTCGTTCTTACGGACAACGTCTCCAGTTTTCTTCAGCCATCCACTGACCGTGCCCTCGGTCATCGTAAGTCCGAGCTGGGGCATAACGATGGAAGTACTCATGCGAACGTTTTCTCCAGAGCGTCCACACCGCGTCGTCCGAGGACTGGTGGGACTTAATGCTTCTTCCCAAACAGGCCGATTACTTCACGAACGATTCGGTCC
>PMHI01000761.1:0-3839 GCA_003156615.1 Acidobacteriaceae bacterium
ATGCCGTCATTGCGCTCTCGCCAGCTACGGCTGCGCTCGACGACGACCGTCCGATTAATGAATTCTTCCTGCTACGAACGCCTTTCGATCAGTTAATGGCGATGGAATGAGCCGCTCGATAAGAAGGCGAGCCAAACGCGCGAATGTTCGGTCGCAAAGAAGGCGACGCTTCGCGCGGCTCGCCCAGATCCTGCACACCGCAAAGAACGCTGGTTCAGGATGACAACAGCGGTTGGAAATCAGGCGTAACCTTTCTTCTTCCACACTTCCCAATCCGAACGGACAGATTGGAGCATGGCTTCGGCGGCGTGGTGCAGCCACTTTCCCTTTTGTTTGTCGATGTGGCGGAGGANNAGATGGATGTTGGCGGTTTCCCATCCCATGGCGTGGAGCAGGCGGAGTTCGGTGTCGGGGGCGCGCAAGGAGGCGAGTTCGATGCGGGAGCAGAGAGGACCCAGGCGGCGTACGATCCAGCGACCGCGCAACTGGACGAAGGGATCGGGACAGCGGACGGCGCGGTTGATAATGGTCTGGTAGAGGATTTCGGGTGGGCCGTTGTTCCTGTTCGTTTCAAGATTCTCCGCCCAGTGCGAGGCCGAAGGGACCAGCGCTTTAGCTTCGCGCGCAATGCGGCCGCCGTGCCAGTCGGCAATGGCTACATAGCGGGCATGGCCGAGACTGCCGAGTCCGGCAGTGCGGTGGGCGAGGCGAAACGGGATGCCGGGTGCCGGCATGAGATGCTCAAGGGCGTCGATGGCGCTGACCGGGCATTCGGTTTTGAGGATAGGGAGCGCGTCTATTTTCGTCCAGAAGTGGACGGGATCGCGTAGTTCACCTTCGGCGATGAGGCGGAGCCACTGATGCCTTTCGCCGAGCACGAAAGGGCAACCTTTTTCCTGCATGGCTTCACGATAGCCGTCGAGCATGGTGCCGCAGATGTCCTCGCGTTTGAGGGGCAGACGTCCCACCTCGACGGCTAGATGGGCGCTGACAGCCAGGCGTACTAAATCGATGGTGTACGCCATGGGCCAGGCTTCGTCGAAATCGTTGACGCCCCAGATGAGGCGGCCTTCGATGTCGCGCCAAGTGCCGAAGTTTTCGATGTGAAGATCGCCGACGGCGAGGACGTGCGGGGCGCGGGCGAGGTCGGGGCAGACCTGGGGCCAGACCTGTGCCCAGCGGTAATAGGTGGCGCGGAGAAACATGAAGACGTCCGCCTTCATGTTGGTGTGTTTGAGGCGGAGATCTTTCTGGTCGATGTGAGTGCGTTGGGCCAGCCAGGATTCAAACTGGCGGGTGGCTTTGACTACATTCATGCGGGCAACGATAGCGGGGGGCGAAATGGGAAGTCAAATGTCTAAAAGGCTCTCACCGCGACATTATTCGTCAGAGATCGCCCGGCTCTAACCGACAGAACCCCACAGGGGCCTTACCTCAGACGGCAGGGCCGGCTCCTTAAAATCGAGCGATTTTTCCTTCGCCCCTTTCGAGGCTTTATCAATTTTGCGCCCTCCTACCTGCGGCTTACGCCCCTTCGACTTCGCTCAAAGAAAGCGGTGGGCTGCCTTCTTTCGCCGCTTCGCCGCGGGGCGATTTCGCTTTTTCCGCAGTTGTCGAGGTAAGCCTTCCGTGTGTTTGTTCCGACACGCTGACTTCGAATGGCCACTCTTTGGGGGCGGGCTCCGTCCTGTAAGTCCTTAATTTTCAATCCCGTGAACATTGGTGTTCGTCCTGCGGTATTGGTCCGCGTGGGGCAAGCGACACAGGAGAAACGGACATGAAACGCGCGGGCGGCAAGGTTGAGGCGGGGTGGCTCTGGACAGCTTCGGTGGTCGCGGTTTTGATCCTGACGATTGCAGTCCCTAGTTTTTCGCAAAGCACTGTAAAGGCCGATGAGGGTGCGCGCGCACGGCGGGCGGTGCTGGTTAGCATTGTCGACTGTCGGCTGGCGGTGATGGAGAACGGGAAGGTGCTGGCGTACTTTCCGGTTGCGGTGGGTGCGGCGGTGAGTCCTAGTCCGACGGGGGAGTTCGAAATTGTGAATCGGGTGGCGAATCCGGCTTACTACCACGAAGGCGTGGTGATGGCGGCCAGCGCAAACAGTCCTGTGGGCACGCGCTGGATCGGGTTGAACTTGAAGGGCTACGGAATTCATGGGACGAATGCGCCGAGATCGATTGGGCGGGCTGCTTCGCATGGATGCATCCGTTTGAAGAATCGAGATGTCGAGCTGCTGTTCGCGATGCTGCGCGTGGGAGATGTGGTCGAAATTCGCGGAGAGCGGGACGACGAGATTGCGCAGGTATTTGCTGGAGCGGCGGATGTGGCTGCGGAGCGGGTTACGGCGGAGATGAATGGGCAGTAGGAGTGCTGGCACTGAGTCCTGTGCACCGAGCACCTAGTTTTTGGTTCGAGTCTTTGGTTCGAGTCTGGGGACAGTTCTTTCGGAGGGCATCATGCAAATGGCGATCACATTTATGACGGTGGTGGCGGGCCTGATTTTTTCGGTGGCGGTGGCGTTGCTGGCGGAGGAACTGATTTTCGGGCAGGTGTTCCGGCTGTTGTTTGTCCGACAGATGGTCCGGCAGACGGTACCGGAGAAAACCGGGCAGAAGCGCTGAGGCGCAAAGGAGAACTTCGATGCTGGCGTTGAAATATTTGCTGATTACGTGCGGCGTGGGAATGATGATCGCGGCCGTGTGCATGCTCACCTATGATCTGTATCGCGAAGTGTTGTACCGGCGGACGCTCGAGGCGCCAGGAGGGGCAGTGACCGCGGCACCGGTCGTGGTGCGGTGGCGAACCTCGCTGGCCTTGGCCATGTTGGCTTGGGGGCCGCTGCTGGTGGCCTTCAGCATTGTGGTGGTGCCGAGCGGGACGGCTGGGGTGCGCGTGAGCGAAATGAGCGGGACGGTGCCGGGGACATTGTATCCGGGGGTACACATGGTGATGCCGCTGATGGAGGACGTGGCGCTGTTCGATACACGGGATCAGATTATTACGACTGGGGTTTCCGAGGATGGAAAAACTGCGGCTACGAACATTTCCTCGAGGATGCAACTTCTCAATGTGCAGGCTAAGGAAGGCTTAACGCTGGGACTGGCGATTACGGTGCGATACCGGCTGGATGCGAAGAGGCTGGATTATATCCAGGGGAATTTACCCCGTCCTGTGGAAAAGGAAATCGTACCGCCTACCGTGGCTAGCGTTTGGCGGGAGATCGTGCCGAACTACACGGTGCGGGATGTTTTTTCCGCGAAGCGGGAGGAAGTGCGGCAGCGGGCGGCGGGGCTGATCACGCAGAAGCTGGCGGCGGATGGGATTGTGGTCAAAGAGGTGATGCTGCGGGATATCCAGTTGCCGCCAGAATATGCGAAAGGGTTGGAGGCTCTGCTGTTGAAAGAGCAGGAAAACGATCGCATGGGGGTGGAGACGGAATTGAAGGGCAAGGCAGTGCGCATTGCCGAACTGGAGGCCGAAGCTGCGAAGGTGCAGCAGGTTAAGCAGGCGGAAGGTGAAGCGCAGGTGCACGTACTGCAGGCGAAAGGTGAAGCGGATGCGATGCAATACACGCTTCCGCTGAAGGAGAAGCAAATCCAGCAAAGCCGGCTGGAGGCGCAGGCGCGTAAGGAAGCGACCATTCAGAATGCGGAGGCGGCAGCGCAGGCCAAAGAGATAGACAGCACAGCGGAGGGCGAACGGAGGAAATTGTTGGCCGATGCGGAGGCGCAGGCCAAGATGATGGACAGCAAAGCCGAAGGTGAGCGGCGGAAGTTGCTGGCGGACGCAGAGGGGGATCGGATCCGGGTGACGGCAGCAGCGGATGCGGAGCGGTTGCA
>PMHI01000761.1:3882-5314 GCA_003156615.1 Acidobacteriaceae bacterium
TGCGCCGGCAAGGCTGGGGCGGTCCGCTGGTCGCGGGAAATCCTGGCCGCGGGCCGCTCGCCGACGCTGATGAGCTTCGTTCTGAGTTCTTACCCTTTTCCTCGATCGTTCAATCCCTATCCTTGAAGGGGAGAGCCAAACTCTGCGCGACTCATCATTAGCTCTGCGCCCGGCGTGATGATGAGTAGAACGGAAGCGTACCTCAGCATGGGATCTTCATCCCCAATCTCACAAGCCCGAACGGAACCATGATCGCCAGCGGGAACAGGCTTTCACGGCGGCGAAACTGAGTGGTGGGTTATGATGCAAACGATTCGGTGGCATCGTACAGAACCTGGTCTCGATGGGCAAAAAGCCATGATGTTTCGCCGCAAACTGCTGGGCGTGTTCGCACTCACGGTGTTTCTGTCCGTGGCGGCGGTGGCGTGGCTGGTGTCGGCCGTGACGCGGCGCGCCTTCGATCGCAGTGAGGACGAAAGGACGGCGGCGCTGGTGACGCAATTCCGTCGGGAGTTCAACCGGCAGGGCGAGGATGTGGCGCGGAGAGTGGAGGCCATTGCGGTGTCGGAAGCCGCGAGCCGCATGGCGATGGCTTTGAATAAGAAACCGGCGGATCCGGGCCCGTTCTTCGAGTTGGCCAAAACCACCGCGGAGAATAGTCAGCTCGACTTTCTGGAGTTTGTGGAAAGCGATGGAACCACCATTTCCTCCGCGCAGTGGCCGGCCAAGTTTGGCTACCCGGAAGGTGCAATTGGCAGCTTTCCCGCCGCGGCGGGTCAGGGAGCATTTCTGAGGCAGGAAGAATTGCAGGATGGAACGGCCCTGGGTTTGTTCGCGGTGCGTGCGACGCGCGTGGGGGAACGTCCGGTTTACGTGATAGGCGGGCTCCGTCTGGATAAGAGTTTTCTCTCTGGACTGGATATGCCGGCGGGCACGCGGGCCTTGCTGTATCAGAATCGCAGGGATCGCTTCTCGGTGGAGTTGCTGGTGGATCCTTCCGAGTCGGCTGGGGAGAACGCACGGCCGGCCGAGAAGCTGGAACCACTGGTCGATGCCGTGCGGCAGTCCAAACAGGAAATGACCAGCTCGGTCGAGTGGTCTGAGGATCGGGCCGATGGCGAAGTATTTCACGCGATCCCGCTCGAGGGCGCGGACGCTGGCACGGATCGTCCGATGCTCGCGATCCTGCTGATTGGCAATTCGCGGCGGACGTATGTGGAGTTGATGCGGCGGATCCGTTCGGCGGCGCTGCTGGTGGGAAGCGGGGGGATTCTGCTGGCGATCTTGCTGAGCAGTTGGGCGGCGGCGCGGGTGACGCGTCCGGTAGAGCAACTGGCGCACGCTGCGCAAGAAGTCGCGGCGGGAAATTGGAATGTGCGGGTAGAGGTGTCTGGCGAGGATGAAGTGGGGCAACTGGCCGATTCTTTCAATC
>PMHI01000761.1:5367-15316 GCA_003156615.1 Acidobacteriaceae bacterium
GCAGAATCCGGAGCAGTTCGAGGAGGTATTCCGGGAGGGTTCGAGAACACTGCTGGCAGAGATCGCGAATCTGAATGGAATCATTGGCAGGTTCAATGAGTTCTCGAGGATGCCCCAGCCACAATTACAGCGGGTGCAGGTGAATGAAGTGATTCGGGGCGTGGAGCAACTATTTCAGGCACAGCTGGAGGCGCCGGGACGTACGAAGATCAGTTGTGAGCTGCAGCTCGATCCGCATCTCGAACCATTGGCGGCCGACGCGGAGCTGTTGCACCGGGCAATTTCGAATCTTGTGCTGAACGCGATGGAGGCGATGCCGCAAGGCGGGACGCTGACATTACGCACCCGGGACGACGACGGCAAAGTACTGATCGAGGTGGCAGATATGGGATCGGGGTTGACGCCGGAGGAGTGTGAGCGAATCTTTACTCCTTATTATACAAGCAAGCAAAACGGCACCGGGCTGGGGCTGGCTATCGTTCAGTCCGTGATAAGCGACCATGGGGGAAGAATCCACGTCCAGAGTGAGCCGGGGCGGGGCACTACATTTGTGATCGAATTGCCACGGGGACCGGATGCAGTCGGGGACGCGAGCTGAAACAGTCAGAGACTTGGAGGACGGTTGCCAACGAAAGCACATCTGCTGATTGTGGACGATGAAGCGAACACGCTGGCATCGCTGGCGCGGGCGTTCCGGCTGGCGGGGCACGAGGCCACGGTATGCGATAACGCGGGCAAGGCCTTGGAACTGGCCAAGGCGCAGAAATTCGACTTGATCCTTTCGGATGTGGTGATGCTCGGCAAAGGAGGACTGGCGCTGCTCGAGGAATTGAAGTCGCAGGGAGTAACCGCGCCAGTCGTGATGATGTCGGGGCAGGCGGACATTGAAACGGCGGTGCGGGCTACGCGGGCGGGCGCGCTGGATTTTCTGGAGAAACCGATCTCCACCGAAAAGCTTTTGCTCACGGTGGAGAATGCGCTGAAGCTGCAGCGGCTGGAAAGCGAAAACCGGCAACTCAAGCAGCGCCTGGGCAAGCACGAGATTGTATGGCAGGGCGCTTCCATGCAACGCGTGATGACGCAACTGGAGCGCGTGGCGGTGAGTGAAACGAGGATCTGCATCCTGGGAGAAACGGGCACAGGAAAAGAGCTGGTGGCGCGAACGATTCACGAACGCAGTGCGCGCTCGGGCGGTGCGTTTGTGACCCTGAATTGCGCGGCGGTTCCGGCCGAGCTGATTGAGTCGGAACTTTTCGGGCACGAGAAAGGATCTTTCACCGGCGCAGCGGGACGGCATATTGGAAAGTTCGAGCAGGCGGATCACGGCACAATTTTTCTGGATGAGATTGGCGATATGCCGCTGGCCATGCAGGCGAAGCTGCTGCGCGTGCTGGAAGAAGCAGAAGTGGAGCGCATTGGTGGCGATAAGCCGATAAGCGTGGATGTGCGGGTGGTGGTAGCGACGCATCACGATCTGGAAGCCCGGGTGCGCGAGGAGAAATTCCGTCAGGACTTGTTTCACCGGGTGTATGTTTTTCCGCTGGTGCTGCCGCCGTTGCGGGAGCGACGGGAAGACATTCCGGCGCTGGTCGGACATTTCGCGGCGCAAGTGAGCGCGCAGAATGGATGGAAGCCGGTTCCATTTACCGCGGAGGCCATGGCGGCGCTCGAGTCGCATGTTTGGCCGGGCAACGTGCGGGAACTGCGCAATATGGTGGAGCGGCTGATGCTGCTGGCCACCGACGCGCGGGTAGATCTTGCGACCGTGGAGATCGCTCTGCCGAAAGGCAGGAGCGGTGGCGTGGCGGTGTCTTCAACGTTCTCGTCGGGAGCGTTGGCCGAGCGAGTAGATGCGTTTGAGCGGGAGGTCATTTTGGCGGAGTTGAAGCGCAGCCATTCGAACGTGAGTCTCGCGGCAAAGTCGCTGGGGCTCGAGCGGAGTCATCTCTATAAGAAGGCTGAGCAGTTGGGAATTGATCTGCGTGCGATGCGGCGGGAGCAAGAGTCGGGCCCGGAATAGATTCCAGTTTCTGGGTTTCCAGTTTCTAGCGATCACAAAAGCGTTCAGGAGATTGTGTTGATCAGAACGGCTGGTTGTCGGATGGTCCGCGTCTTCTTCGGCATTACTTCTTTTCTCCTTATCTCCAGCAATATTCTGGCGAGCGAACCGCCATCTCCGCCTGCGTATGGGGTTCGCATGGAGCAGGCTTCAATTCCGATGAAAGATGGGGTGCGGCTGGCGGCCACGCTCTACATGCCGGAGGGAGCAAAGCCGGGAGAGAAGTTCCCTGCCCTGCTGGAGTACCTGCCGTATCGCAAAGACGATGGCACGGCGGCCGGCGACTATCCCAAGCATGCTTATTTCGCGCGGCGCGGGTATGTGAGTGCGCGAGTGGATGTTCGCGGATTTGGCGCCAGTGAGGGCGCGCCGCCGGAGCGGGAATATTCCGAACAGGAACAGGTGGATGGAGAGCAGGTGATCTGGTGGCTGGCTCATCAGGCGTGGTCGAATGGGAACGTGGGAATGTTCGGCATTTCGTGGGGAGGGTTTAATTCTCTGCAAATGGCGATGCGCCATGCACCGGGGTTGAAGGCGATTCTGGCGACGGACGCGACGGCGGAATTATTTCACGACGATGTGCACTACGTGGATGGCATAGCGCACATCGATGAGTTCGAACTAAACATGGACATGGCGGAGGGATGGACGGGCGCTCCCGACTATACGCTTGATGAAAAGGTTCTGGGGCCACGATTTGAGACGCCCCCGTGGTCGCTGCTTTATCTGAAGCATCAGCATGATGGGCCGTTCTGGCGTCAGCCGGTGGGGCCGCTGAAGGAAATCACAATTCCCAGTTTTCTGATTGGAGGATTGCTGGATGGCTACCGCGACAACGTGACCGACATGCTGGTCGAAGCGAGCGGGCCGGTGAAGGCAATCGTTGGACCGTGGAACCATACGTTTCCGAATGAGGCTGCGCCTGGTCCACAAATTGAGTGGCGAAATGAGGCGGTGCGCTGGTTTGATCATTGGCTCAAGAAGCGCGATACCGGCGTGGAACACGATCCGCGGCTGATCATCTATATGCAGCACTGGCATCCTCCGGATCCGAACTTGGAAAACGTGCCGGGTGAGTGGAGGCGGGAAGATGTGTGGCCGCCGAAGGACGCGCGGCCGTCAACTTTATTTTTTCAGCCGAATCATTCGCTGTCGGACACTGCGGCGCAGCCTGATACGCACCAACTCAAGTACGTGCCGTCGGCCGGCGTGGAGGCGGGATTCTGGTGGGGCGAACTGTTGAGCGATGTGCGACCGGTGGACGCTTTCAGTCTGGTCTACGATTCTGCGCCCCTCGAGCAAGACGTGGCGATCCTGGGACGTCCGCATGCCTTGCTGCGAGCCTCGGCCACGGCGCCGCTGGCGGATTGGTTTGCCCGGCTCTCGGATGTAGCGCCGGATGGCACAGTCACGCAGATTACTGGCGCGGGGATCAATGGGGCGCAGCGGGATTCGATGAGCGAACCTCACGATCTGGAGCCGGGTAAGGTTTATGCCCTCGATATCGAAATGCATTTGACGTCGTGGGTGTTTCCAAAGGGTCATCGCATTCGCGTGGCGATTTCGAATGCCTTGTGGCCGATGATGTTGCCTTCGCCTTACTCCATGACGACTTCATTGCAACTCGGTGGAAGCGACGGATCGCGGGTCGTATTGCCAATTGTGTCGGAGCATGACAACGCAGCGCCCGCGTTTTCTCGGCCGGAGCCCTCGGAAGAGCGGGCTGATATTAAGAGCGAAGGGTTTCCCTGGCCGGGCGAGTGGACAGTGGAGCGCGACGAGGCCCGGCAGAAAACGACCGTGCACTGGAAGGGAAAAGATGCGTCCACGTATCCCTGGGGTCAGGAGACAGATTACGAAAATCTGACCTACGATGCCGATGACGCGCATCCGGAGACCTGCTCGGTGCGTGGCGAAGCCGAGAGTGTGTTTGCGCTGCAGGGACGCACGCTGACCTGGCGCGGACATTTGCTGGTCACCACCGATCAGAAGAACTTTTATTACAAATACACGCGCGAGTTGCTGAAAGACGGAACCATGATCAAGACGAAGACGTGGCAGGAGACGATTGCGAGGGATCATCAGTGAGCGGGATGACGGAGCCAGCTACGACTGTACAGTTCACACCTAATCGGCGGCAGCGGACGAGGGCTCGAGGCCGCGCTTGAGATCGGCGGCGAGGAGACGATGGAATAGCTGTTCTCCAGCTTCGCGGCGCACGGAAAGGCGTCCGGCGCGGTAGGCGCGCGACTTCAGGCCGCGCTGCACGTCTCGGCAGATTCCGAGATCTTCTTCCTGCACGCGATTGCCTACATTCACCGATTGTTCGTTATATTCCCTGCGGGACTCGCTGATATCTCCGAAATAGAAATCGAAGATCACGGTGCAGTGATCGACGTCGACGGGGATGACCAGATTTGTGTCCATATATCCCTCGTAGCAGTTGATCATCAGGTTGGGATGCTGCCAGAAATACCAGGCGCGGTCGCCCTTGCGCGTCGTACCTGTGGCAAGATCCTCTTCGGAAGCCACCATCGGGCTGGATTGCAGGCAGTAACGGTCTTCGTTTTCGATGGTGTACTGCTTGTAATCGAGAACGGAGTTCAGCCCCTTGTGCAGATGGGGAATGTGGTAACCGCCGTCGAGGTAGTTATCGACGAAGACCTTCCAGTTGCAATGAATATTGTAGGTTCGGCGATCGAAGTGGTGCAGGTTGCCGATGCCGAGAGGTGCAATACGCTTGATGAGACCTCCGAGAAAATCAGCGAGCGGCGCGGCGTGGTGGTCGAGGTTCACGAAGACGAAGCACTCCCAGGTTTCGACTCGAATGGGCACGAGGCCGTTCTGTGCGCGGTCGAAATTCTCCACACCTTCGAACTCGGGCATGCCTTTCAGGGAACCGTCGAGGCCGTAGTTCCAGCCGTGATAGGGACAATGCAAGAGAGAAGCCTGGCCGCAGGGTTCGGTTACGACGGCGGCGGCGTGGTGGCGGCAAACATTGTAGAAAGCGCGCAGAGCGCCGTCGTTGCCGCGAATCACGACAATAGGCTCACCGGCGACGGCGGTGGCGACGAACTGACCGGGCGTTTTCACTTGATCGGTGCGCGCGACGAGTTGCCAGGTCTTACTGAACACGCTCAGGCGTTCGAGGTCGGCGATGCGAGGATCGACGTACCAGGTTGCAGGAATGGTTGAGGCTTGCGACAGTGGGGCGTGATCGTCGTAACTGGAGAGTATCTGCTCGATGGACGGTTGCATGGAAACTCTTCTCACCGGGGAGTTCATTACATTTTTTTCTTTGCCCGCGCGGCTTGGCTATGATGTTTTCAGCTTTGCGACAAGATCAGCGGCCGCGATCTTTCTAATTACGGGGCGGCCACGAACGGGAGACGCAGAAGCGGCGCCAACCGCGCGCTGCAAAACCGCCAGGAATTGCCGGATGCGGGCTTCCTTCCTCTCCGGCATCCCGTCCTCCCCACCGAAAACACCGGCGTCGAGATCGCCGGCAAGCAAGGCGTCCTCGAATCGCTCCATCGTCCAGTCCAGGATGGAGACAATCATCTCCACATCCATGTCCTTGCGCAATTCGCCGCGCTCGAGGCCAAATCGAACAAAGGCAACAGTGCCGTAGGGATCTTCGGTAGTGAGAAAGCGATTGATTTCGTGCTTCAACACCAAATCGGTGCCGTGGTTGCCGAGCCGCGAAATGCGATAGGGGATCCAAGCTTCGCGCAGCTGATCTTCGGTGCGGAGCAACCAATAATACAGAACCTCGAAAAAGCCGGCGGCGCGCACCTCGGCGGGCGCGTCCAGATATTTCGAGAAGGAGCACACGGCGCGTTTATAGACTTCGAAGAACAGGCCGTCCTTGCTGCCGAAGTGCTGGAAGATCGAGCCTTTGGCGATGCCGAGTGTAGCCGCGATGTCGCCGACGCGCGCGGTGTGATAACCGTTCTCGGCGAAGTGCTGCATGGCGGTCTCAATGATACGGGAGCGTTTGGCCGCAGATCGGGGCCGGGGTGCGGAGTGGCGCATGCAACGTGGGGGTGCAACGGGATTGCTCGCGATTCCGCTCATGGACGAATCCAAGTCACGGAAGCATATAAGAGACGGCTCTAATTTTCAATCATTGGTAGCCGTTAGCAGCCGATGGCGCAGGAAGCTATGGTTCCGCTGCACATGGCGGGCGTGAGTTTCAGCCAGACGGGTGAAACAGGCTTCCACTCCATCTGGGACGCGGCCATCGTCAGCGGCGACAACGAAGCGGTGACGAGCAGGCTCTCGAGCGAGAACCTGCTCGATGGGTTGATGACTGAATTAGCCGGCAGTGCGCAAGTGCGGCTGTTCCGCGTGTACGAGGGGCGCATCCACGAGATGTTCGCTGAGGAACCAGGCTTGCAATTCATTGGCCCGCAGCACGTCGCTGACGACCAGATCGTTGGTGCCATCGTCGCCCAGCTCGTCGGCAAGGCCCGCCAACTTGCGGCAGTGGCCGATGATGATNNGCAATTGAGACGCCACCAAGAAGTTGTATCCGTTCGGCGATCGTGTCGACGATCTCCGATTGTTCTCCATAATGTTTGTCGAACAGGAGATGGAGCTGATAAAAGGTTGGTCCCGCGACTTGCCAATGCGATTTCTTATAGAGATCGCGCAGGGTCATCGTGTCGGCCAGCAACAGGTTGAGTTGTTCGGTCATTTCCAGGCGAACCGGCTCCTCAAGATCGAGAGGCAACATGTGCGAGACGGTGCCATACGCTTGAATTTCTGGAGCACTCTGGTGAAGACGAGGCTGCGCGCTCACCTGGCTTCGCGCGCCGTTTTCAGATTTTGCGTTGAGATCTTTCTTGGCCATAAACAGTGTTCTCCTCGCTGCTTGACAGTCTTAGAACCTTGGCTTCTGTTCGATGCCCAGAACCGGCGGTTGGATGCGGCGGGGCCCTCCGGAAGACAGATTTCAAACCGCAAATCAGGCAGGAAAGGGGTGATTAATAAAGCGGCGGGTCGGGGAATATGGGGTATGATCAAGACATGCCCTACATCCTGGAACACCTCACCAGCCTTCGTCAGGAAATCACGGATCTACGGAACATGAACACCCGCTCCGCAGCCAAGACCGCGGACAGCCAGATCGACCAATCGGCGGCGGAGATGCGCGCCAACCGCCTGGTGGAGATCAAGAAGGAGTTGTCGCAGATGCTCAACCGGCCCGATGATCCCGCAGTCTGGTGGGAAAAGGGCGGTCGGCGGAATCGCATCGCTTAACCGGCCAGAATCAGAGTTTCCCCTTTTCCAGCTTCGGTTTCCAGTAGTCGGTGGATCCGGAAACTAGAAGCTGGAAACGGTCAACGGTATCAGCCTCCACGGGACTTGGTCCCGCTGGGGGTTTTTGTTTGGGCTTGGGGCTGCGGGTCAGGGCATGAGGGTTTGAGCGGCGGCGACAAGGGCAGCGGCGAGTCCTGCAGATTGGGGCACCCCACCCTGGGCCAGGTCCTTGGTGCCTCCGCCGCGTCCGCCGAGTTTGACTACGGTTTCTTTCAGCAGCGCACCCATGTCGTGGGGCTGGCCGGCGGATTGAGCGAAGACAAGCGCGGGCTGTGGCGACTCGGTGGCGAGGAGCGCGGTCACGGCTGGAGATTGGCGGGTCAGTGTCTGGGCCAGCAGCTTGAGAAAATCGAGGTCGCGGCCGGAGAAAGTGCGCACGACCAGCTTGCGGCCGTGGCGCTCGGGAGTCTCCGCGAACAGGGTTGCGGCTTGCGCCGCGGCTAGTTCTTCCCGCGATTGCTCGCGTTGCTTGCGCAGCGACCTGATCTCGTCGAGAGATTTGCGGGCTTGCTGAGGAACATCGTAGATCTGCGCGGAAAACAGTGCGGCGATCTCGGCCAGCGTGTTGAAATCGCGGCGCGCGGTCGAGACGGCGCGCTGGCCGGCAACGAATTCGACGCGGTATCCCTGGCGAACTTTCTCGGCCTTGCGCAGGAAGATTCCACCAATCTGTCCGGTGCGGTTTACGTGCGTGCCGCCGCAGGCGGTGAGATCGAAGTCGCGGATGTCGATGAGCCGCAGTTGGTCGCGCTCGGCAGGGGGAAGTTTGCGCAGGCCGAGATTCGCGGCTTCCTCGCGCGTGACGAAACGCATGTCTACGCAGCGATTCTCAAGGACGATTTCGTTGGCCAGCCCTTCAGCGGATTCGATTTGATCCTTACTGAGCGAGGGCGTATCGAGATCGATGGAGCAGTAATCGTCGGCCATGTGAAAAGAGACGGTGGGCATATTGAAAAGACGCACGAAGGCGGCNNTGGACGCGGGTTCCGGGCTGCACCTCTTTGATCGGCGCTTCAAGGTAGTGGATGACTTGACCGCCTTCGGCATCGGCGACTTCCGAGACGCGAAATCTGGCGCCGGGTTCATCGGGAACGATCCAGCCGGTGTCGTGGATCTGGCCACCGCTCGTGGGGTAGAAAGCCGTGCGATCGAGAATGATTGCCGGGCGCGGGCTTTCGACGACCGAGCGGACTTCGGCGTCAAACTGGTAGAGGAAGGAGTCGTGGTAGTAGAGGCGCTCAGTCATGGCTCATGGATTCAGGCTAGAGCCTAAGAATATGGATCGAACGGATGGTTATCAAGTCATTGTNNGAAGCATATCCACATGGACGTTCTCCAAAAGCTTTTTGACCAGCATTTCCACGTTACGCCCAAGACGTTGCAGCCACTGCAGGGCGAGCTCGGCGGGTCTGGGAGAAAGATCATCCGGCTTTCTACGGACAAACTCTGCGCGATTGGGATTCTGTACGGGGTGCCTGAAGAGAACGTCGCTTTTCTGGAGTTTTCCCGGCATTTTCGCCGGCACGGTCTGCCCGTGCCGGAAATTTATGCGGAAGACTTGAGCCGCGGCGCCTACCTTGAAGAAGACCTGGGGGACACGACGCTTTTCGAGTTTCTCTCGAAGCATCGCGCAGGGGACGCCATCGCTCCGGAAGCGGTGGAAGCGTACCGCAAGGTTGTGGCCGTGTTGCCGCGCTTCCAAATCGAGGCCGGACGCGATTTGAATTACAAGGTGTGTTATCCGCGGGGCAGCTTCGATCGCCAGTCCATCTCTTGGGACCTGAATTATTTCAAATATTACTTTCTCAGGCTCGCCGGTATCTCCTTCAACGAACAGGCGCTCGAAGACGATTTCGACGGTTTGACGAATTTCCTCTTGAGCGCCCGTTGCGACTATTTTCTCTACCGCGATTTCCAATCTCGCAACATCATGCTGCGCGACGGCCAGCCGTTTTTCCTGGATTATCAAGGCGGCCGCAAAGGCGCGCTGCAATATGACATCGCNNATTACTACAGCTACGTTTACGTTCGCATCCTGCAGGCGCTGGGAGCTTACGGCTTTCGCGGTTTTTATGAGCGCAAGGCGCATTTTCTGCAGAGTGTGCCGTATGCGCTGAAGAACCTGCGCTGGCTGCTGCACAACGTAAAGCTACCGATCGCACTTCCGACCCTGATGGAGGCGTTCAACAGCATGCTGGCGTCGGAGAAACTGCAGGGCCTGGCCTCCGAGGCGGAGAACCTGATGGTGCGGATTCTAAGCTTTTCCTTTCACCGAGGAATGCCGAAAGACGAAAGCGGACATGGTGGCGGGTTTGTATTCGATGGCCGCAGCCTGCCGAATCCCGGCCGCGAAGAGCGTTTCAAAACGCTCACGGGCAAAGACGCGCCAGTCATCGAATATCTGAATCAGCAGGAGAGCGTGCATCAATTTCTGGCCAGCGTGATGTCGCTGGTGGACGCCAGCGCGAGCGAGTATCAGCGGCGCGGCTTCAAACATTTGATGGTATCGTTTGGCTGCACCGGCGGGCAGCATCGTTCGGTGTATCTGGCGGAACAGTTGGCGAA
>PMHI01000761.1:15338-16864 GCA_003156615.1 Acidobacteriaceae bacterium
TTGCTGGCCGAACCCTGCTCGAAATCACGCTTTCCCGCTTGCGCAAGTTTGGAGTCCGCGAAGTAATCATCAATGTGCATCACTTTGCCGATATGGTCGTCGAGTATCTACGAAAGAAGGACCACTTCGGAATGCGGATTGAAGTCTCGCGCGAGGAAGTGTTGCTCGACACGGGCGGTGGATTGAAAAAAGCGGCCTGGTTCTTTCTGGAGAACCCCAACCATCTGGACCAGCCGTTCTTTCTGCACAATGTCGACGTGATCAGCACGATTGATCTGGGACGCATGTTGCAGTTTCACGCTGAGCACCAGGCCCTCGCCACGCTGGCGGTGCAAGACCGCGCGACTTCGCGATACCTGCTGTTCGATCGAGAGCTTCAACTTTGCGGGCGGCAATCAGGGCGCGATCAGACTCCGGAACTGGTTCGACCGTCCGCGAAGGTGCAAAGGCTGGCGTTTTCCGGCATCCACATTATCCTGCCTCGCATTTTTGCGATGATGACGGAAGAAGGTATTTTCTCGATCATTCCTTCCTATTTGCGGCTCGCTGCCCAAGGCGAAAGAATTGTCGCGTTTCGCACCGATGAATATTATTGGCGGGACCTGGGCCGACCGGAGAATTTGGCGCAAGCCGCTCAGGATTTGGAGAACAAACTCTTTTCCTGGTGAACAGGCAGGGCATTGGGGGAGAACTCGGGAGGTCTAAGCCGGGGCTGAAACCAGCTCCGCAAATTTGCCGAGGTCAATGTTTCCACCACTGACGACACACACGATCTTGCCCTTCCCGGCTTTGCCACTGAGCCCGGCGGCGACCGCGCAGGCGGCAGCTCCTTCGCAGATCAGGTGATTCCGGGTCGCCACGATCGTCATGGCGCGGCGGGTTTCTTCGAGCGAGACAACGATCGAGCCGGCCAGCAGGCGGCTCGCGAGCGTCCACATACTCGGCAAGACTGACTTGCCGCCGCAGCCGTCCACAAAACTTGTTTTCCAGTCGGGAAACTTCTGGGCTGAACCGTGGATAAAGGACAGGTGAAGCGGTGCCGCGGTCTCCGGTTCAGCGCCGAATACCTTGACCTCCGGCTTCATGGCGGCCATGGCAGACGCGATCCCGCAACTGAGGCCGCCTCCGCCGAAGCCAGCCACAATCGAGGTGACGTCCGGCAAATCTTCCAGGATTTCCAGACCAGCCGTGGCATTGCCCGCAATGAAGTTGTCGTCGTCGAAGGGATGAACAAAGACGCCCTGAAACGCGGGATGCTGGCGTTCGGTCACTGCGGTCCAACATTCATCCATGGATGCCTGACGAATGCCTGCGCCCAATCGCCGGATGGCATCGAGCTTCGCGGCCGGGGCGGTATCCATGACCAGAACCTCGCAGCGGGTCCCGAGGATCCGGGCCGCCAGGGCCACTCCCTGGGCAGCGTTGCCGGCGCTGACGGTCCACACGCCCTTCGCCCTGGCTTCCGGACTGAGCAGCGAGATCGCGTTATAAGCCCCGCGCAGCTTGAACGAACCGATCGGTTGGAA
>PMHI01000761.1:16920-17123 GCA_003156615.1 Acidobacteriaceae bacterium
TTGCCGTAGTTGTCATGTTAGATGGTGGCTAGAATTCTACTACGCTTCCCCGAACCGCTGTGTCGGCCAGGCTCAATCGAACGGCGAATATTGCGCGCAAAATCTTTTCTAGGCCTGGCTTTCGTTGACTTGACCAGTTCGCAGACCGTAGGATTCTGCCCGAGTGATCGATTCAACCATGTTCTCATCGCATGGTCTAAAAG
>PMHI01000748.1 GCA_003156615.1 Acidobacteriaceae bacterium
TGCCCAGTGCAGGTACGGACAGCGGGAAAACGGCTTTGGAATCGAT
Source organism: Acidobacteriaceae bacterium (assembly GCA_003156615.1). The sequence goes on from PMHI01000748.1 coordinate 47, forward strand.
GCTTCGGCAGTTTTCCCGCTGCGCATAATTCAAAGGGCGGCAAGAAATTGCATGAGTTGATCTGGAGGCTTATAACGCGTGCTCTTCGCGCCAAGGGGTTGGAGTCTCCGAAGGGCACGTTCCTTCATCGAAAGGTCCGCTTCAATATACATGTGCGTAGTTGAAGGGTTTTCATGGCCAAGCCAGAGAGCGATGACAGTAATGTCGACTCCGGATTGCAGCAGGTGTAACGCTGTTGAGTGCCGAATAGAGTGTGGAGAAACGGTACACGTCTTCAGGCGGGGATGATCGCGTGTCGCGTGGGCGACCGCGAGTGAAAGCCGTTGGGCAACGTTGGATCTGGTCATGACAGTTCCCTCACGGTTGGGAAAGAGGCAATCGTCGGCGCAAGGCGTGTTTAAGCGTCGCTTCCAGGATCGAAGCAGAGAAACCGTTGATCGCCAGAGAGGAACGCTGCGTTGCTTTCGTCCCTTTCCATGAATGTGAACTGCGGGTGTTCCGTCAAGGATTAGGTCCCGGACCGTAATGTGAAGAAGTTCTGAGACGCGAGCGCCGGTGTTGTAGAGGGTGGTGAAAAAGGCGCGGTCCCGTTGACCGCACCAAGTGCGGATATCAGGGGCATCGAGAATGCTCTTGATCTCCTCCCGCGAGAGAAAATCGGGCAAAGGGCGGTCAAATCGTTTCGTGGGCACAGCGAGGGCATGTTGAATACAGTTGAGCTCGGAGAGATCGTGATGAGCCGCATACTTTAGGAAAGAGCGCAGTGCTATCAGGCGTGCGTTGCGGCTGCGCACGGAGTTTTTGCGTTCGGTTTCCAGATAATCCAGGAAGGCTAGAATGAACTTCGCATTCAGGTCGGCGAGCAGAAAATGCTGGGGTTCTCTTCTAAGTGCCTTTTCGGCAAAAGCAAGTAGCAGGCGGAACGTGTCCCGGTAAGCGACAATGGTCCGTGGGCTCACGGCTCTGTGCTGTTGCAAATGCTCTGTGAAGAAGCGTTGGAGAAGAACGGCGAAGGACGGAGCAGGTACGAGCTTATTCACTGGGCCACCTCCTGTGGGGCTCAACGAAGCCCTCGAAGTTGCGGCCAGCGACTGCCATTAGATCCGGGACACCGGTCAAATACCAATACGTGTCGGATACCTTGGCGTGGCCTATATAGGTGGCAAGAGCAAGCATCGCATGATCAATATCCGCACCTTGAACGTGCCACAGCTTTACACGCCTGCAGACGAAGGTGTGCCTAAGGTCGTGAATGCGAGGGAATGGGTGAGCGCCGCGAGCCTTCCATCCGAGCTGTCTCCGAAGTCGCTGGAAAGTCGCGTGCACGGTTGTCTTTGGCAACCGATTTCCAGTGGAGCCGACAAAGAAGTGAGACTTCGGATTCGCTACAATCGCGGCCTGCCGGAGTGTGGAATACCAAGATAAGGCTGCCGTGACGCTCGGATGCAAGGGGACGAGCCGGGATTTTGCGAATTTCGTCTGGCGAACGGTCAGAACGCCGTGCTTGAAATCCAAGTCTGCGAACTGCAGCTTCAGTGCTTCGGAAAGCCGCAGTCCCGTTGCGGCAATGAGTCCAAACAAGGTCTTGTAGGTCGCTGGACGAAGAGTTCCCGCGGGAGTAAGTTGGCCGGCTGCCCGGAGTAGATCGACAACCTCCCGATCGGTGTAGATATGGGGCGTCAGGCGCCGCTTCGCCCGGCCAAAAAAGCTCTGTTCGGGAATGTATGTCGATTGGTCCAGCCGAAAGCAGAACCTTGCGAAAGGCCGGACGGTCTTTAGTCGGCCTGCCCAGGTGAATGGGGTCGCCCGTCTTGCGCAGCCCTGAACCCACTCAAGAATGAGTTGTTCAGTGATGGGACCGCGATGCCCCAGCCGATCCGAAAAGCACGCAAATCCCATGAGGAGCTTCCCTGTGACTTCCAGAGCGAATCCAGCACTACGCCGCTCTTCGAGGTACTTTTGCACGAGAGACTGCATGGTTCGGGAAGTGGTCATAGCTGCCTCCCCGGCCAAGGCAGAGCGACCGCTTCTAGCCTGTGCAAGTCGACCTTGGTATAGATCATCGAGGTGTCGAGACTACGATGGCGGAGCATGTCTGCGATTTCATTTAATGGAGCGCCCCGCCTGAGCAGCATCGAGGCCATGCTGTGGCGAAGAATGTGCACACGCGAATGCATCAAGCCACAGCGTTTGTAAGCTTCCCGAACGGTGCGCTGAACCACACCGGGTCGGATGGGCATATCGTAAGGGGCAACATGCCGAACAAAGACTGCGCGGTTGGTAGTTTGTGGACGTTCCGTGCGCAAGTAATCCACGATCGCTTGGCCGGTCTTCTCGGGCAGTGGGAGAATGCTGCCGCGACGCAACTTACCCACCGGAAGCTGGATGGTTCCCTCTTTCCAGTCAATGTCGTCCAGTCGCAACTTCACAACCTCAGATGCACGTAGGCCAATGTCGGTGAGACACCGAACCATTGCATAAGCTCGCTTCGGTGAATGCTTGAGCTTGCGGAAGGAGTTCAGCAAAGTGCAAATTTCTTGGCGGCTGAGTATCTCTGGCACGCCTGACAAGCGCCAGCGAGCCGCACTCGGAACAGCTTGCCGCAGGTGTTCAACGTTGTCACCCGCGAGTGCACGGAAGCGCAAGTAACAACGCAGCGCACCGCCAACAACTCCAACTGTTCCAGCCTTCGACTTTCTATTACCCGGAAGCACGAACGCCCGAATACGGTTGACGCTCATGCGCCTGATCTCGACATGTTTGTTCTGCCGTTGTGTCAGAAGAAACTTCCGAACGATGAGTACGCGCTGACGGCGCGTGTTGGCCGCAAGACCGCGTACATGCAGCATGTAGTTATCAAAACCGGCGATTTCCAGAGAGATGGGATCGGCGTCCTGGCGCTGCGGAATCACGCCGCTGCCATATAGCGCCGCCAGTAAGTGACGCAATGCGGCGTGGATCTCGTGTTTAGTTCGGAGCACCGGATAAGGGCAGCTACAGTGAGGTAGGTGTACGAAAAGAAATCGCCTGACAACCTGATCGTCGAGCTGCGACAGACGCGCCTTCTTCAGACTCAGCCAGTGCGCGAAGTGACCTACGGCACAGAGGTAGTGGTGCTGGGTATGTTTGGCATATCCGCGGTCGCGAAGGTAGGTAAGAAACGTGGCAACATGCGAATCTAAGATGCTCTCCTGAAGCCAGCAAAGCACCTGTGGATGTGCAACGACTGTTTTATCCATAACAATCTCCTGTGCGGTGAAGTTCCGCCACAGAAGATCACAATTATTATGTTCAGTTCATCAGCGCGGTTAATCCTGATCTACGAGCAAAAAGGCTCACGATCTCACTGTCCGTACCTGCACTGGGCATAATCCGAAACTGAACATAATTCCGGTGAAGAACCGCCCGCTTCAGCGCCCTTTCGACGA
>PMHI01000168.1:0-2752 GCA_003156615.1 Acidobacteriaceae bacterium
CACTTGCGCGCGCTGGGGCGACCGTGGGGGGCCCTTCCGGATTGGGTAATGGTGCTGGAATACGGATGCGTGGCGATCGCTACCGCGATTATTTTCATACGCCGCATCCGACACTCGCCCGCGGCGAACGCTCATCAGCGTAAGTAGCGTAAATGACGCCGAACCGTATTACTGTATCCGGAAGGCTTGCACTGTCATCCTAACCAGCATCTGTTCAATTCGCCGAGGAGCGAACTCTATGAGAAATGTCCGCCGTTTCACCATGACGGGTCTTCTGCTTTGCGGGGTGCTCGTCCTTGCTACGACCTCTTGGGCGCAACAGCGCGCGCCAATTCTTGATCAAGTCGCGAAAACTTTTGGGGTAGATTCTTGGGACAAAGTCGAAGCTGTCCGCTACACCTGGAACGGAGAAATTACCGGACTCTTCAAAGCGGCACACAAGTGGGAGTGGGAGCCCAAGACCGGAAAAGTTTCATTCGAAGGAGTGGGCAAGGATGGCAAGCCGGTCAATGTTACTTACGACAGCTCGCAGTTGAGCAGCCAATCGGACCAGGTGAAAAATGAGATCGAGCCGTCTTTTGTTAACGATAATTATTGGGTCTTCTTTCCCTTCCATGCTTACTGGGACAAGAGCGCCAGCGCGATCGATCAAGGCAAATTTAATCTGCCGCAAGGCCCCGGCACGGCCGAACTGGTCCCGGTGAAGTATCCAGCCGATGGCGGGTACACGCCCGGCGATACATGGGATCTCTACGTTGGTAAAGACAATCGCGTCGAATACTTTGTCTACCACCGCGGCGGCGCCATGCCGCCGAGTCGCGTCTTAGCCACCTGGACAGGCTATAAGAAAGCAGGTCCAATTCTCTTCGCAACCGAACATAAGGGTACGGCCGACGGCAAGCCCCTGCACATCTTCTTTACAGACGTGGCAGTCAAGCTGACGGGCTCAGACAAGTGGCTGCCCGCGCAATAAATCTCGCGGGACGAAGATAACCGGGTGTATTCGGAAACAGTTCATCTGGTTTGTGGCAAATCAGACTACCTGGCGGTCACGACCGTCGTACAAGAACTGCTCAGTTTGGGCAAATCGCGATTCGCGGCCATGCGGACCGGGAGTATAGGGCGTTCCCCACGAATGATCGGACAATAAGAGTCGGGCTGTAGCAATGCGCCTTGCAAACTTCGCCGTCCGGCACATCCGCCGTGGCACGAGTCTCGGAACTCGCACTGACTGCAGGTTTGAGGAAGCGTTCGTGCTTGCCCGAAGGGGGTTGAGCTTAGCACATTGACGCCTGCGGAAATCAAATCTGAAAGCGGCTCACCTGATCCTGGCCAATAGACGCATGGTTGTGTCGTGCCTCTTGGTGTCACTCGTATGGTGCTCACACCACAACCAGCTCGAAGCGGTGGAAGCCCCACCATTGCGCGAACCAGTGGCTCGCCAATAGCTATTACATCGGTCTCTTCAAAGAAGTGCCGGAACCCTTCCCAGTACTCTTCGTANNCGCACGGCTTGGTAGACATTCACTCGCAACGGAGCGTCAAACTGTTTAGCGACTCGCGCCACTTCCGCTAAACGCAAGTAGTTCGACTTCATCATGACGGCGATGATGGTCACAGGAATACGCAGCCTCAGACACCGTTCTGCCTGCTCCTGGATCAGTGCCCAATTGCCATGTCCGCGCTGTGCATCCTGTTCGGCTTGTGTGGCGTAATCGAGAGAGAACTCGATGTCATGGAAGCCACTGAGCTCATTGTCTTCCAGAACCGCAACGCTGTGACCGTTGGAAGTGATCGTGAGCTTGACCGGTTTCGTTCGCAGGTAGGCCAGAATTGCCTTGAAATCGGGGTGCATACCATTCTCACCGGTGCCGAGATTCACCGAATNNGCGCAGGCGAGATTACACTCGTTGGTAAGGCCGAGTCCGAGCGCGATACCGGTATCAGGTGTCATGCGAGATTTGGACAACGAAGACTGGGCTGTGACGTTGTTCACTGATTGCTGCCCTCAAACGCTCATGTCGGACGGCTCTTCGTTCCACTGACGATAAGAACCTCAGCCGGAAAACTCATCCCGCGCTCGGTCGAGTACCCACGCAAAGTTTCCAGCGACTGGCGTTTCACTTCACTCNNGACGCTTCACTTCATTCGCTCGTTCCCTTGGAAACATGGCGAGCTTTTCACGAAGCTTCTCCGACATCTCGGATCGCAGTATCCAAAGCTCTTCTACCGAGATCGAGGCTTGTATTGTGAATTTCAGCAGGCGCTCGGATGGTGCGATCGCGCCAGCCTCCGTAAGAACGCTCCGTAACTTGCCTGGGGCGGCGAAGCGGAATGCGTCAGGAGCGTCGGGGGCAAGAGGCGGCGAATCGACAAAGCGTTCCATGACTCGCGAGAGCGTGTAGAAAAAAGGATTTCTATCGGCGAAATGCCAGGCTGCCAGAGTCAGAGCCCGCCCCGGCTTTAGCACTCTCAACATCTCCCGAACTCCCTCAGCCGGAGATGGAAAGAACATCACGCCGAAGCGACTTACCACGGCATCGAAGGCATCGGCCAGGAATGGCAGACGGTCGGCAGAAGCAACCTCGAATTTCGCATTCCTGAACCCCAGATGGTCTGTGGCTCGACGAGCGGCGTCCACCATCTCGGGTGCAGGATCGATCCCGAAGACCTTGCCTTCGGAGCCGACTATGGCAGCTATGGTCAAAGCTGGCTCGCCGGGCCCCGTAGCAATATCCAGAACTGAATGTCC
>PMHI01000168.1:2774-2995 GCA_003156615.1 Acidobacteriaceae bacterium
AATGCATTCCAGGGTTCATACTTCTCATGGTGCAAAGCAGCGGTTCCAAGACTCTTCGTTCTGGGTCTCTCGCCAAAGTGACTGGCGTGAGTCCAGATACGATTCGACATTATGAAAAGATTGGCGTTCTCCCACGAGCTTCGCGAACAGACTCTGGTTACCGCGTCTACCCGGCGAGCACCGTGGAGAGAGTGCTGGTAGTGCAAAGGGCGCTTCGGATC
>PMHI01000541.1:0-960 GCA_003156615.1 Acidobacteriaceae bacterium
AGCGTTTCCGCAACCGCATCCGTCCGCGCTATTCGGCTCGTACCAGAAAGGATGTACCCATGGCTTCTCCGGCAGTCGATTTTGCCCGCAATCATCAGCAGCGTTTCCTCGATGAGCTCAAAGATTTTCTTCGCATCCCCAGCGTCAGCACACTCGACGAGCACAAACCAGACGTTCAAAAAGCCGCCCAATTCGTTGCCGACGACTTGCGCCGCATCGGCATGGAAAACGTCGACGTCATCCCCACCAAGGGTCATCCTCTCCTCTATGCCGACTGGCTGCATGCGCCCGGCAAGCCCACCGTGCTCTGCTATGCCCACTACGACGTGCAGCCGCCCGACCCTCTCGATGAGTGGAAAACTCCGCCCTTCGAGCCCACGGAACGCAACAACAACATCTATGCCCGTGGCGCGGTCGACGACAAAGGCCAGCTCTGGATGGAAGTAAAGGCGCTCGAATCGCTGATGACGTCTGGCAACGGAAAACTGCCCATCAATGTCAAAGTAATTTTTGAAGGCGAAGAAGAAGTTGGCGGCGAATCCATCTCCGAGTATGTCCACAAGCAGAAAGCCAAGTTGAAGGCCGATTTCGCCCTGGTCTGCGACACGGAACTCTTCGCTCCCAATCTTCCCACGTTGTGCGTAGGCTTGCGCGGTCTGGTCTATACCGAAATCGAAGCCCAGGGCGCCATGGTCGATCTGCACTCGGGTGTATACGGCGGCGCGGCTCCGAATCCCTTCTTCGCGCTCATCGAGATCATCAGCAAGCTGAAGGACGCGAAAGGCCACGTGTTGATCCCCGGCTTCTACAAGGACGTGAAAGCGCCCAGCAAGGACGAACTCAAGGCCTGGAAGCGCCTACCCTTCAACGAGGAGCGCTACCGCAAGACCGAAGTCGGCTCGAAGGTCCTCACCGGTGAGCCCGGCTACTCGGTTCTCTATCGCACCTGGGCGCGCCCCA
>PMHI01000541.1:995-2615 GCA_003156615.1 Acidobacteriaceae bacterium
CTTCGTGAAAAAGCAGACGCCCAAGGGCATCGAGACCAAGATCAAAGTATGGAGCAAAGGCCCGGCTTGTGTGGTCGGCACTGACAATCACTACATTCAGGCCGCGACCGAAGCGTTACACGATACGTTCAAGAAAGAAACCGTCTTCATCCGCAGCGGCGGATNNCACGCCCCCAATGAAAAGTTCCACATTCCCAACTTCCACCATGGCATCGAAACCATCTGCCTGTTCTTCGAAAAACTGGGAGGAAACTAGCTCAGCCTGTTTCACTCCCGATAGGCTTCCCTGATGTGCTCGCGGGCCTTTTCGGCCAGGTGAGTGCTGCCGTTTTCGGCCAGGACGGTTTCATATTTCTTCATCGCCAAATCGCGCTTCTGCAGCAGGTCGTACATTTCGCCGGCAGCGAGGTTGGCCTTCTGCAGCGTCTCCGGATCAGGATCCGGAGCTTCACTGACCAGCTCATACGCGTCTGCAGCTCCGACGTAATCTTTCTGGCTGCGCAGCAGCTCGCCCAGGCCCCACCCTGCTAGCTCATAATGCAGGTTCGGGTACTTCCCTTCCCGGCCGTTTTGCCACACTTTGCGATAGCCCGCCTCGGCCTCCGGCGCGTGGCCGCTGGCGCGCAGCAGATTGGCTTCTTCCAACGGGAAAAGATAATTCCTGGGATAGGACGCCGCTAGATCGTGCATGAGGACGCGTGCCTCGTCGTAGCGGTGCTCACGGCGCAGGAACAAACTCAGCACGACTTTGCCGTCTATGCAGTTCTCTCCGTTGCTCTCGGCCACCTCGTGCAGGTATTCGAGGCCTTTCTCCTTGGTTCCGCTCAGCCCCACCAAAGCCCCGGCAACCTTCGCGCTCCAGGGCAGGCTGCCCATCACATAGTTGTGCGCGCCCACCACCAGCTTCGCATCCACGTAGCTGGGATCGAGTTCCAGAACGCGTTCGTGGTCGTGGCGCGCGCCCACGGCGTTGCGCAAGGCGGAAATCCAGGCCCGCTCGACCAGCGCGGTATACAAGGCGAATTGCGCCCGGGTAACACCACGGGCGTAGAGCGCGTCCACGTTGTTGGGATTTGATTTGAGTTCCTGTTCTTCCAGGCTCTCGGCGCGGTCCACTAGTTGTTTGATCCGCTCCTTCACCTTGGGATCGGCGATACGATGAGCGTTGCCGATAAAGCTATCGTTGGCGTATTCGCCGCTGTTCATCGCGCCCATGCGATAGAGTTCGCGCATCAGGGTGGCCGAAAGAAGGTGGTTTACTGCGGAGGGATCGTTCGACTGCCGATCCAACAGCTTTTCGAAATCCTGGATCGCGCGCTCGTAATCCATGTTATAGAAATGCTCGGAGGCGGCATCAAGCAGTGGATCGTGCTCGTGAGAAGCTGTGGCGGCAGACGGGGCAGAGTCGCCCGCTCGAGGACCGGTTTGGGTTGTGCCCTGAGGCGGCCACAACAAGAAGAGAACGCAGGACAACGAACCGCTTAGAACGAACCGTTTCACCAATGTCAGACCCGAGCTCATCCCGACCGTTAGCCTTTGAGTTTTAGTCTAACTGAAGTTTGCCCGTGCACGGGATGAACCAAAGGCGTCATCGGACAACGGCCAACAATTTCGTGAGGC
>PMHI01000541.1:2648-7335 GCA_003156615.1 Acidobacteriaceae bacterium
GGAATCACTTCGGGCGCGATACAGGAAAAGTTGCAAGTATTTGACTTGAAAACACCTTAGTCGCCGATGTAGTTTGGTTGTCGGCTTGCCATGCAGGGAGCAAGCGTTCTTATCTTCATTTTATGGCTGAAGTAGTTCCCGATGCNNTTTGTTTGCCGAGGCCTGTGCCAATTGTGGCACCGAGTTCATGATTGGAGGCCGATTTTGCCATACCTGCGGTCTGCGACGTCCCGCCGTCGCTCCAGCCAGTATGGAGGCTGCGATTGTGGCTGGCCTGTGGCCGCAGAGCATTGTGTGGCTGCGGTCGTGGCCAGGTTTGGTAGCGGCTGCATGGCACAAAATTTCCCTGCCTGACTGGATGCAGTATCTCCAGTTTCACAAGATCAAGCGCTGGATAGGTCTGCCTACGGGGGCACTGATCGCCTTCATGATCGGCCTGGGGTGCGTAGCCGGAGCTATCGGCGTCAGCCTCGTTTACAGAGCGTCGAATCTGGCGGAGTTTCAGGCGATCCAGATGTGGCGGATCGAATGGCTGCTGGCCGCCACGGCGTCGTTTGTGGCCGGAATTCTGCTCAAGAAACCGCACGACATCNNTTCACTGGCCCGGTTCCACGTCCCAGAGGATGGCCGGCGGCAATCGCCGCGGTGACGTAGGTCTTAGCCAGCAAGGCGGCTTCGGCTAATCCGCGATCGAGTGCCAGGTGGCAGGCCATCGCCGTCGAGAAGGCGCAGCCTGTGCCGTGAGTAGAGTTCGAATGCTGCCGCTCTGCCCTGAAGACTTCCTCCTCGACTCCACCCTTCGTGGTGGTGAAACTCAACAAGTCGATTGCTTTCTCCAGATGCCCGCCGGTGATCACCACGGCGGCCGCACCCATCTGATGGAGCTTCGCCGCCGCAGCTCGCATTTCGTCGAGATCCGTCACCTTCAACCCGGTGAGCACAGCGGCCTCATCCACATTCGGAGTGACCACATCGGCGAGCGGGATGAGTTTCTCGATGAGCAGCCGGGTTCCGGCCGAATCCAGAAGGTCTGCGCCGGAGGATGATTTTAGGATTGGGTCGAGGACAATCTTGGGTAACCTATTGGGCGACGTATTCGGTAACCCCGTCTCGCCCGAGCGCCGACCCAGAAACTCTGCCACAGCCCGGACCACCTTCGCCGAGCCCAGCATCCCAATGTGCACGGCTGCGATGGGGATATCGTCGGCAAGCTCCTCCAGCGTTTCGGTTACCAGAGCCGGATCAACCGCCTCTACTCGGCGCACCCCAGCGGTCGACTGCACGGTCATGGCTGTGATGCAGGCTACGCCATAGCAGCCGTGGGCTGCGATCGTCTTAATGTCGGCCGTGATCCCCGCCCCGGACGAGGGGTCAAAACCAGCGATGGTCAGCACGACCGGTGGTTTCTCAGCCATGGTTACAAAAGAATGGAGTTCTTTTCCATGCAACCTTTTACCTAAAACGCTCACGATAAACAACTTAGAAAGAATTCTCCGTAAGTGACTGAATCGATGGGGGATGAAAATTCTTCCCTGGGTACAGATTGTCGTGTATTTACTAAATGATAAACATGTAACCTCATTGTTTTGAGCAACATGTTGCCGATTGCCCATGATTATCAGCAAGTTACGTGAGACATCGATTACTACCAGAGCAACCCAACACCTCGCACTTTCGGGTTGACAAGCCCCTGCCCGCCCCATACCATTTGGAGAATCTTAACGAACAACTTCTTAGTAACTTAGGACGACTTTTGAGTTTGCGAGGAAAACTGAATGCGAAGACGTATGGCTCATGGACTGATGATCGGTGTATTGATTGTCGGACTGAGAGCGGCTCAGGGCCCAAACAGCTCGGAGGCCAGTTCAGCCCCGAATAGGGCGGTTCAAGCCAAGCCCGAAATCCGCAACCAGACCGGCAAAAATCAACCGTATCAAATTGGGACAGCTTCGTGGTATGGCGAATATTTCGTCGGCAAACCGACCGCCAGCGGCGAAGACTTCGATATGTACGACATGACCGCGGCCCATCCCAGCCTGCCTTTGGGAAGCTACGTGCAGGTCACGAACCTGCGCAACGGGCGAGCGGTCGTGGTAAAAGTAAACGACCGCGGTCCCATCGTACCCGGTCGCATTATCGACCTGTCCTACGGCGCCGCCCAAGTGCTGAAATTCGAAAATCGCGGCTTGCAGAAGGTTCGTCTGGATCTGGTTAAGTCTCGGACACGACATGGTCTGCTATACCAGACCTTGGCCTCCAACTATCCGGTAGCGGACCCCCGTTAGATGCTCTACACTGCTAGGGATGCAAGCCGCTTTGCCCCACCGCATCCCGCCCGATCCGCGCGGAAACGATCTTCATAAAAGCGACCCGCGTGGCCAGCTGATCATTGCCTTGGACGTTTCGACGGCAGCGGCCGCACAGAAGATCGTGGCGGCCGTCGGCGACTCGGCGCTGACCTACAAAGTGGGCATGCAGCTCTATACCGCCGAAGGCCCGCAGCTGGTACGGGATCTCGTGGCCTCGGGACGGCTCGTTTTCCTCGATCTGAAATATCACGACATTCCCAACACGGTGGCGGCCGCAGTGCAGGAAGCGGCCCAGCTCGGTGTGAGTATGTTGACCGTGCATGCCGCGGGCAGCAGCAAGATGCTTCGCGCTGCGGTAGATGCGGCCCGCGCTACCAACCCTGCGTTGCTGGTGCTGGGCGTTACAGTGCTCACCAGCCTCGACGAAAACGATGTGGAGCAAATCGGATTTCGGGGCACGGTGCGCGATGAAGTCCTCCGCTTGTCCGCGCTGGCGCTGGCCAATGGATGTCAGGGTATCGTCACTTCCGCCCGCGAGGCTTCCGCAGTCCGCGCCGAACTGGGAGACGATTTCGCCATCGTGACTCCCGGCGTCCGCCCCGCCGGCACCGGCCACGGAGATCAGATGCGCGTGGTCACCCCCGCAGAGGCGATTGCCGCCGGAGCCAGCTACATCGTCGTAGGCCGTCCCATCACCAAAGCTGCCGACCCGGCGGCGGAAGCCCGGGCGATCCTGGGGCAGATCAGCCGGTAATTCAACCCCGCCCTTGTTTCTTGTCGGACCGTTTGGTATGACTACGGTCGAATGGTTCAATGAGGACCGATCGCCATCTCTGAATTCAAGGCCCATGCCTCTCTGTGCTCGATCAGCTGCAGAACAGGAGAAGCCGAATTGCTGCGGCTTATGCTTGTGACAGCAGACGTCGCTACACCTGAGCTGGGTGACAGTTCCACTCTAGCCAATCGCTAACCTGCCAGAGTCGTTCGTCGAAGCTATTTCCCTCCGATTCGCCAACCTCCGTCTTGCGCTACTGTCCTGCGGTTCCACTCAGCAGCTTCCTCAGCACCGCCGCCTCGGCTGCAATGCCCGTGTGCAGCGCCGGATCCACATCCGGGGCGAAAAGAGGAGAGTGATTGGACGGCAGCATCGTGCCGGCGGCCTTGGCCTGCGCGAGCTTCTCCGGGTCCGCGCCGCCGAGGGTGAAGTAAAAACCCGGAATCCCCTGCTCGACAAAGTAAGAAAAATCCTCCGACGCCGTGATCGGCTCTTGGGTCACAACCTTGTCTTTTCCGAGCGCCGACTCCAGTGCCCCGCGCAGGCGCTGCGCCAGCGCGGGATCGTTGTACACCAGGTCCGCGCCTTCATAATGGTCGATTGCGGGCGCACGCGGTGCACCTGCCGCCTCGGCTTCCGCCNNCGCACGGTCAGCCCCAACTCAGCCTGATCGGGAATAATGTTGTTCTTGGTGCCAGCTTGCATATAGCCAACCGTAACGATCGCCATTTCTCCCGGCTTCACTTCGCGCGAAGCAATGGTCTGCAAGGTTAGAATGGTTCGGGCAGCGATCACAATGGGATCAATCGCTGTGTGCGGCGCCGCGCCATGCCCTCCTTTGCCATAAATTGTGATCCGCAGCGAGTCCGCATTGGTATTGAAAACTCCCGGGGTAATTCCCACCGTTCCTGCCGGTAGCACGTTGCCCACATGCATCGCCACGGCCACGTCGGGCTTCGGAAACCGCTTCAGCAGACCGTCGCCAAGCATTCCCTTGGCGCCGCCAATCGTTTCCTCCGCCGGCTGTCCAATCAGCATGAGTGTTCCGTGCCAGCTATCTTTGCTGTGCACCATAATTGTGGCCGTTCCGAGAATCGCTGCCATATGCAGGTCGTGTCCGCAGGCGTGCATGACCGGAACCTCGTGTCCAGCATCATCTTTGGCATGAACCTTGCTCGCGTATGCCAGCCCGGTCTTCTCTTCCACCGGCAGCGCGTCAAGTTCGGTCCGCAGCATCACGGTCGGGCCTGCGCCGTTCCTCAGGATGGCAACAATGCCGGTTCCACCCACGTGTTCGGTTACGTCATAGCCGAGCCCTCGCAGCCGTGCCGCCAACATCGCTGCGGTTTGTACTTCGTGCGCCGAGAGTTCCGGGTTCTGATGCAGCTCCAGATACAACGCGTGCGCGTCCGGATAGACGGCTTCGACTTCCTTGGATGCGGGAGTCTGAGCGCTGACGACAGCAGTCAGAGACGCGACGAGCAGGACCTGTGTCCAGTGCATGGGGTCCTCGGATCATATCTCGCACTGTGGCCGGCTGCAAATCATCCTGGGTAAGATTACCGAAGATTCTCGGTTCGCCAGCCATTCCCAAAACCGCCAA
>PMHI01000470.1:0-6785 GCA_003156615.1 Acidobacteriaceae bacterium
CTGCGCGCGGCATGATTCTTCTCCTAGCTGACGATACAAGTAAATGCGTGCAAGGCAATCAGTCCGTCCGGTACACAACCTTCCCGCCCACGACGGTCGCCACCACTCTCCCCGTAAACTGCCATCCATCAAACGGAGTATTGTGCGACAACGACCGCGACCTGGCAGCTTCAAACGTCCAGCGCTTCTTGGGATCGAAGATGGTCACGTCGGCGAAGTTGCCCCGGGCCAGCGATCCGCGACCGCGGAGATCGAAGACGCGCGCCGGTCCTGCAGAAAAAAGCTCGATGATGCGCGGCAGCGGGACTTTGTACTCGCGATGAAGCTTGGTGATGGCCAGTGCCAGCGCGGTTTCAAGCCCCGTGATGCCGAAGGCAGCTCGCTCGAACTCCACTTGCTTTTCGTGCGTAGCGTGAGGAGCGTGGTCGGTGGCGATGGCATCCACGGTGCCGTCGGCGAGCGCAACCAAGATGGCTTCGCGGTCAGTCGCCGAGCGCAGCGGCGGGTTCATCTTGAAATTTGTGTTGTACTCACCCACGTCCTGGTCGAGCAGCGTGAAGTGGTGCGGTGTAACCTCACATGTGACACGGGCCTTGGCACGTTTGCCGCGGCGCACGGCTTTGAGCGCATCGGAAGTCGAAAGATGCGCCACGTGCAGGCGGGATTCGCGAATGTGCTGTGCGAGGTTGACGTCCCGATCCACCGTATTGGCTTCGGCGGCGGCCGGCATGCCGCGCAAGCCGAGACGAAAACTGGTAGGCCCTTCGTGCATGGAGCAATGCTCCGTGAGCCGCGTATCTTCGGCGTGCTGCACCACCGGCAGGTTCAGTTCGGCGCCAAGACGCAAAGCAGCGCGCATGACCTCGTCGTCGAGTATCGGCTTGCCGTCGTCAGTGACGGCCACCGCCCCGGCCCGCTGCAGGGCGGCAAAGTCGGTGAGCGACGCACCGCGCGAGCCGCGCGTGGCGGCAGCGATGGGGAAGACGTTAACCACGGCGCCGCGTTCAGGCTGCCGCAACCACGTGACCCACTCCTCCGCGTCGACCACGGGCAAGGTGTTCGGCATGGTGCAGATCGAGGTGAAACCCCCGGCGGCGGCGGCGGCAGTGCCGCTGGCAATTGTCTCTTTGTAGCTTTGTCCGGGCTCGCGCAGGTGAACGTGCAGATCGATGAACCCTGGGGCAACGATCAGACCGCGCGCATCAAACTTTTCGTCGGCGCCGCCACGGACCTTGTTGGGCAGGGCAACCTCGGCAACGCGGCCGTCGCGCAGCAGAACGTCCATGGGCGCGTTGAACTTCGCCGCGGGATCGATCACGTGGCCGCCTTTGATCAGCAAGCTCGCGCTTTCTCGTCTTTGACTCTTAGCACTCAGCATTCAGCACTCGGCCCCTGAACTGTCGCTCCGCATGCACCAATCGGTATCGACACGTGAAAATCCATGGACTCATTTCGCCTTTCCCAACGCCCGGGCCAGGATCGCCATGCGCGTGGGGACTCCGTTGTGAATCTCGTCAACGATCACCGATTGCGGACCGTCAGCGACTTCTGCGGTCAGCTCCAGGCCGCGAATGATGGGGCCGGGATGCATGACGATGGCATCATGCTTAGCCAGCTTCAGCCGCGCCGCCGTCATCTGATAGTGCGCGATGTAATCCACCAGGCGAATCTTCTGGCCGGCGAGGCGTTCCTTCTGCAGGCGCAACAGCATGCTCACATCCGCCCCGCGCAACGCTTCTTCAATATGGCGTGTGATGCGAAGACCCGGCGCAAGAGTGGCCGCGACCTCGGGCACGAACTCGGGCGGACCGCAGAGCGTAATCTTCACTCCGAACTTCGTCAGCAGGTGGCAGGCGGAGCGCGCCACGCGGCTGTGGAAGATATCNNGCCTGCGAAGGGTGCTCGTGCATGCCGTCACCGGCGTTGATGACGGGAATATCGAGGTGCTTCGCCATCAGGTGAGGTGCTCCCGCACAAGGATGCCGAAGGACGATAACGTCCGCGCCCAGCGCTCGCAGTGTGTAGCCGGTGTCGAGCAAGGATTCTCCCTTCTCGATGCTCGACCCCGAGGATTGCACCAAGGTAGTGATGGCGGCCAGCGACTTAGCGGCGATCTCGAAAGAAGACCGCGTGCGCGTGGAGGGTTCGTAAAACAGCAGCACGATACGCTTGTTGCGCAACAGTGGACGGGCCTTGAGCGGATTCATCCGGCGGGCCAGCCTCAGCAGGCCCAGGATCTCCTTGTCCTCAAGGTGCTCGATACCGAGCAGTGAACCGCGTGCCGGTGTGTTCATTGCGTAGGAATGTAAACGGTGCATCATACGCGGCCAGCGCAGCCCGCGGCAAGGCCGGTTCCTGGCCGTTGGTCACAGAGCAGAATGCAGGATTGGTTGCTTCGGGCTGCCCTCCCAGAGGGCAAGGGCTTATGACCGCTTCCGGCGGCTGAGGAAGGCGCCAGTCAAGGCTCCCGCGATGCTGCCTGCGGCAATCGAAACCAGGAACAAGAGCACGATGGAAAAGATCAACATCGCAGCCAAGCCCTCGGGCGTTTTCATGCGGTCGAAGGCGGCTTGCACCTGCGGGTCAGTCGAGCGGGAGGCGGCCTGCTGGAGAACTTCAAGCATCTTCTGGCGAACTTGCTCACCGGTGTGAAGCAGCGCTACGGTCAGGGCTTCGAAGATGGCCGAGATGCCGAAGAAGAGAATGCCGCACACCCCGCCGAGTTGCGCTCCGGAGCGTGCGTTGACGCTCCAGGCTGGGTTCCGGCGGTGGTGGAGAGTAACGGCCAGAAAACCGGCACCTAACCCCGCAAGCAACGGAACCATCAGGCCAAGCACCATGACCAGAGCCGAGAGCAAGGCGGCAATCGCGCAGGAGCTGAGCGCGCGCGGCCATTCGATCCCACTGGAAAGCGCGGCACTCAGAGGCCTCGGGATAGCGGGCGGGTCCAGGGAAAAAACAGCCGGGTCATTGGAGGAGACAAGAGACGAGTCGCTCCCCACGACGGGCGCCGCCGCGGGCTCCGGCAGGGCCACACGAATCTGTGGCGCGCCGCACTGCAGGCAGAAGGGCTTGCCGTCTTCGATGCTGCGCCCGCACTTATAACAGGGATGGTCCATTCGGAGCTGAGAGCAGAACTAGCCTGAAGGTATCGCACGACGAGCGGCAGGCGCAAGGCAGAGCCCGGGCGCGGTGGGGGAGTAGGTGCCGAGTATACCTAGCGCAACACTGTGATACATCCAAGTGGAAACGTTGTGTGCATGCACGGCATGATGCGTATCATACCCTCTCCGTGAACGACTTGCGGGAGTTCGGGAGGCGGGAAGGCAGTCCAGCCCTCATCACCGCTGAGTGCTGATCAGCCAACATGCGCGTAGTGTGCGTGCTCGCGTCCGATCACGCCAGCAGCTTGGCGGCGGCTTTGGCGTAATAGGTGAGGATGATGCTGGCGCCGGCGCGGCGGATGCTTTGCAGGGATTCGAGCATGACGCGGTCGCGGTCGATCCAGTCATTTTGGGCGGCGGCTTCGATCATGGCGTATTCGCCGGAGACTTGATAGGCGGCCAGCGGGAGATCGAAACGNNGAGCGGCGGTCGCCGAATTGCGGGGCGGAGTCCGCGGCTTCGCGGAACGGGCCGTAGAAACCCGAGGCGAACTTGGCGGCGTAGGAAAGAATCGGCGTGTTGATGAAGCCGGCTTCGTCGAGAGCGCGGCGGAGGGCGGCTACGCGGCCGTCCATCATGTCGGAGGGAGCGATGATGTCGATGCCGGCGCGGGTGAGCGAGACCGACGTGCGGGCCAGAAGTTCGAGGCTGGCGTCGTTGTCGATTTCGTAGTTGGATTCGACCACGTTGGCCACAATCGATGCCAGCTCGTCGATGACCTTTTCTTTTTCCTCGCGGCTCTTCACGGCCAACTCAGCCAACTCACGCCTCCTCGCCGCCACTCCCTGGCTGGCACGTAAAGCGCCTGTGGCGGCCGCACCCAATGATTGCGGCGTAGATTCCGTCTTCACGATCCCGCAATGGCCGTGGGACATGTACTCACACAGGCAGACGTCGCCCATCAGGATCAAGCCGGGGACTTCGCGTTTCATGGCGCGGGCGGCCTGCTGCACGATGCCGTCGTCGGCCCAGGCTCCGGTGGCTACGTCATCTTTTTTGTCGGGAAGTCCGAAGAGAATCACCGCGGGCACGCCCAGGGAATAAACTTCCTGCGCCTCTTTTACCGCTTCATCCACTGAGAGGTTGAACACGCCCGGCATGGAGCGAACTTCCTTGCGCACACCTTCGCCGGGGCAAACGAACATGGGGTAGACGAAGGCATCGGGAGTGAGCCGCGTTTCGCGCACCAGATCGCGCAGCTGGGAGGTGCGGCGGAGGCGACGAAGACGGGTGACAGGAAAGGCCATGGAAACCACCTGGCAAGAATTGAGCGCCTTTCAACCGTTGATTTTAGCAGGAATGGCTCGTCTCGGGTCTCAGGTCATAGGGGTTCGGCCTTAGGCAACTTAAGACCCCGTCTCTACCTCAGGCTCTCGGGATACGAACCCCAAAGTTCTAAGACCTAAGACCCGATTCCGCAGTGACGAACGTAACCTGCTGGGTTCGAAGCGAGGCGAGAATCCCTGATCTTGTCCATAAAATGAGAGGCGGATGAGTCTGTTCGGACGACTTCGCTGGTTTGGGCTCGCGGGCGGGATTACGCTGGCTTTCGCCGTGGTGTCGTTGACGGTGCCGCGTGGTCCGGTACTGACCGCGATTTCTGATGTTGGATATCTTTTGCTAATGCTGGCGGTTAGTGTGGGCATGCTAGCCAACGCATGGTCGGCGGAGGGCGTCACGCGGCGCTTCTGGGCGCTGATGGGATCGGGGTGCATTCTCTGGGCGTGCCATCAGACGGGGTGGGTCTATTACGAGGTTGTGCACCGAACGACCGTGCCAAATCCGTGGTTCATGAACGCGTTTCTGTTTCTCCATCTGATTCCGATGATCGCGGCGGTTGGGTTGCGTCCGCATCAGAGCGAAAGTGAGACGAAATTCCGCCCGGGTACGCTGGACTTTCTCCTGCTGCTCGTATGGTGGGTGTTCTTGTTTGCGTTCGTTGTGTTTCCTTCGCAATATTTCTCGGTGAATGTGGCGGACTACGACAGGAACTACAACGTACTCTACCTGGTGGAAAGCGGCGTGCTATTGCTGGTGCTGGGGATTTCTGCCCGAGGCGCGCCCGCGGGATGGAAGACGCTGTACTGGAACCTGATGGCGGCCAGTACGTTGTACGCAGTGGATTCGATAGGAGTAAACCTGCTGCTTCCCCAAGGGCGATACTACAGCGGAAGTCTTTACGACGTTCCGCTGATGGGCGCAGTGAGTTGGATGTTAGCGAGTGTGCTGACCGCGCGCGCGTGGCAGCCGGAAGCCGCGCCTCCCAAGGCGGATGACAAGTGGAGTGCGACGGCGTTGCGTTTGACGATGCTGGCAATCGTTTCCCTGCCGGTACTGGGACTGTGGGCCTACCGATGGGACCACTCTCCGGCTATGACGCGGACCTTTCGCCTGTTTACCATACTGGCGGCAATGCTGGTGCTGGGCGCGTTCGTGTTCTTGCGGCAGTATCTCCAGGACCACGCGTTGATCTGTCTGCTCGAGGACTCGCGGCGCAGCTTCGAAAGCGAGCAACGGTTGCAAAGCCACCTGGTGCAGAGAGAGAAGCTGGCTTCATTGGGCCAGCTGGTTGCAAGCGCGGCGCATGAGATCGATCACCCGCTGACGGCGATCATGGAATACTCAGATAAGCTGTGGTCGAATGAGCGCTTGACCGGCGAGCAGGACGCGCTGGTGCGCAAAATTGTGAACCACTCTCAGCGGACTCGCGAGCTGGTGTCGAACCTGCTGAGTTTCGCGCAGCAANNCCGCACCTGCCCAGGGTGTGGGGCGACGGCCACCAGTTGTTCCAGGCGTTCGTCCAGATCGTAGAAAATGCTTTAGACGCGCTGGAGGAGGCGGGCGGAGGACTGCTTCGGGTGAACGCCCAACATCAGGGAGAAGAAGTGGTGGTGCAGTTTTCCGATAGCGGGCCAGGCATTAAAGAGCCGCATCGCGTGTTCGATCCTTTCTATACGACAAAGCCGATCGGCAAAGGTACAGGTCTCGGACTGAGCGCCGTGTACGGCGTGGTGCAGGATCATCGCGGACAGATCACCTGCCAGAATCGGCCGGAGGGCGGGGCGGTGTTCGTGCTGCGCCTGCCCGTGGCCAGCCACCTCGAATCCCAGGCGCTGGCAGCAGCCCAGTCGTAGGCTGGTTCGAGCCTCNNGCGCGGGTGCTGGAGTTCGATCCCTTGCTCGAACTGATGCGCGGATACGCGTCTTCGCCGCTCGGCCGGGCGAGGATTACAGCGCTTGCCCCTTCGACGGATTCCGTCTGGGTTCGTGAGCAGCAGGAGTTGACCGAGGAAGTGCGGGAGTTCCGCCGCGTAGGCGGGCGCTTCGATTTTACCGGCCTGCTCGATATTTCAAGACTGGTTGCGAAATCCCGCATCGCGGGAGCCGCGCTCGAAACCACGGAGATTCGTGACGTTCTGCTGCTGGTGGACCGCGCGGCGGAGTGGCGCGAAATCGCGTTTCATCCTCCGGCGAGCATGAGGACGGAATGGCCGCGAACCCGGACGCTCTCGGAAAACGTGCCTGATTTCACGGACTTCCTGCGTTCTTTTCGGAACAAGATTCAGCCCGATGGCACGCTCGAAGACCGCGCTTCCCCCGAGCTAGGGCGGATTCGCCGCGA
>PMHI01000470.1:6844-11904 GCA_003156615.1 Acidobacteriaceae bacterium
GAGCCGCTGGAGACGATCGAGCAGAACAATGAACTGGTGCGGTTGCTCGATGAAGAGCAGGCGGAAATTCATCGCATTCTGCTCGAGATGACGCGACGCATTGGCGAGCAAGCGGAGGCCATTCTCGCGTCGGTCGAAGCGCTCAGCGAGTTGGAGCTGCAGTTTGCCAAGGCCCGCTTCGCCGAAGAGTACAACTGCGTCGCCGTGCAGTTGAGCAAAGAGATGCCCGGAAGGATGATTCTGCGCGACGCGCGGCATCCGCTGCTCGAGCGCAATCTTAGGCTCAAAGGCGCGGCTGTGGTTCCGGTCAGCGTGGAACTTGAAGGCACGCGCCGCCAGTTGGTGATCACCGGCCCCAATACCGGCGGCAAAACGGTGACGCTGAAAACGGTAGGTTTACTCGCATTGATGGCGCAGTCAGGCATCCCGGTTCCCGCCGACCGCGCGGAAATGCCGCTATTCGACGCGGTGCTGGCCGATATCGGCGACTATCAATCGATCGAACAGAATCTTTCCACGTTTTCGGCGCATGTCACGAACATCGACTTCATTTCACGGACGGCGACCGCCGAGTCCCTGGTGCTGCTCGATGAACTGGGTGCAGCGACCGATCCCGAGGAAGGGGCGGCGTTGGCAGTGGCGATTGCCGGGCATTTTGGCCGCCTCGGCTGCATGACCGTGATTTCGACGCACCACACCTCATTAAAAGTTTACGGCGCGAACACCGCTGGCGTAATCAACGCGTCGGTGGGCTTCGACCAGACCACGCTGCAACCGACTTACGAATTGAAGATGGGTGTGCCGGGGGCGTCGGCGGGAATCAACATCGCGCAGCGGCTAGGGCTGAACCCCGCGATCATTGAGGCGGCGCGGACGCGTCTGGGTACGCAGGCTCGCGACGTGGGCGAATTTCTGGACAAACTTCATGCCGGGTTGCGCGAGGTGGAAAGCGAGAGCTTGCGTCTGAAAACCCGTGAGCAGGAACTGGAGCATGAGAAAGCGCTACTGGCAGCCGAGGGCAAGAAGGAGCAGCAGGCAAAGATCCGGGAGATGGAGAAGAAGCTCGAGAGCGTGCTGCGCGATTTCGAATACCATGCGCGGGAGGCGGTAAATGCCGTTCAGGACAAGGCAGTGGCGCAGAAAGTTTCCAAAGAAGCTGAGAGAAAGATCGCTAAGTTGCGGCGGGAATTTCGCGAACAGTTCGACTCCACGGTGGTGGCACATGCCAGCGGAGCCGACCGGGGCGATCCGCATGCGCAGCCGCAGGTCGTGAAGCACGTCTCCGAGGGCGACAGCGTCAAGCTGAAATCAACCGGCCGCGCGGCAACAGTCCTGCGCAAATTGGATGATTCTCACTTTGAAGTCGCGATGGGAGCGATGAAAATGAAGATCGCGCGCGACGACATCGCCGAGGTGTTCGGCGGGGCGCAGTCGGCCGATTCTCCGGTAAAGGCGGCGCGTAGGCGGGGAATTTCGGTGTCGTTGAATAACGAAAACGAAGGCGAGAACGCGCCCTCAGAAATCAACGTCATTGGCTTTAACGTGGACGATGCGACGCGCGCCGTGGAAAAATTCGTCGATCACGCATTTCTGGCAGGGCTGCCGCGGGTGCGCGTCGTCCACGGCAGCGGCATGGGCATCCTCCGCAAAGCGCTGCGGCAGGCGTTGCAACAGCATCCGCACGTGGAGTCGGTAGCCGAGCCTCCGCAAAATGAGGGCGGCGGTGGGGCGACCGTGGTGGAGTTGCGGGTGTAGGAGGGGAAGGGTTCCGGGCTCGGGCTTGTTTTCCTCGAAAGTCAACGGATTTCGCCATAATTCCCACAGCTTCTCCACAACAATCCCGCTCCGGTATATTCCCATCTGGGCCACCATGGCTCACAATTCCAAAGGGATAGGTGTCGCTCGTCGGAAGTATCAGTCCATCCATGCCCAGCGCTGAAGATTTCAAAGAGACGGTGAAGCAGCAGGCGGACATTGTCCGCATCATCGGCGACTACATCAGGCTGAAGAAGGCCGGGGCGCAGAACTATTCGGGGCTGTGTCCGTTCCACGGGGAGAAAACGGCGTCGTTTTCGGTGCATGCCACGCGGCAGTTTTATCACTGCTTTGGCTGCGGCGTGTCGGGAGACGTCTTCAGCTTCGTGCAGAAGATCGAGAACATCACCTTTCCCGAAGCCGTTCGCCTGATTGCGCAGAAGCTGGGGATTCCGCTGCCCAAGGCAACGTATTCGAGTCCCGGAGAGGCCAGAGATGCCAAGCTGCGCGCGCAGTTGTTGGACATTCAGGAGCGCGCCGCCGCGTTTTTCCAGGAATGCCTGAAGCGTCCTGACGGAGCGCGGGCACGAGAGTATCTGGCCGGGCGCGGGTTGAANNGAAGAGACCATTGCGCGCTTTCGCATCGGCTACGCTCCGGATTCCGGCTTCCTGCTGCGCGACCGCTTGGCGACGGAGTTCAGCGAAGAGGTGCTGCGGGAAAGCGGGTTGTTCTCGTGGAAGCAGGAAGACAACCGTCAGCCCTCAACGATCCGCCATCAGCCAACCCAGAGTGACGCTCGCACCGGCAACCTCGACAGCGCTCAGGGTGCCCCGTCCTTGGCCGTCCGTTCTCTGGACGGACAGGGCGGAGATTTTGACTCCACCCCGACCCCGGAAGCTCAGCACCGGAAACCGGAAACTGGAAACCGGAAACTCGAAGCCGCGATGTACGCCAAGTTCCGCAACCGCGTAATGTTTCCGATAGCCAACGACGCGGGGAGAATCATTGCATTTACGGGACGAACGCTGGCCAGCGACGAGAAGTCCGGTCCGAAGTATTTGAATTCGCCGGAGACGGGAATCTATTCCAAGGGCCGGGTTCTGTTTAGCCTTGACAAAGCGAAAGAAGCGATCCGCAAGCTGGATTACGCGATCCTGGTCGAAGGCCAGATGGATTGCATTTCCCTCTACGCCGCCGGCTTTCACAATGTGATCGCCAGCTCGGGCACAGCGTTCACAGAGATCCAAGCGAAGCTGCTGGGGCGATTCAGCAAGAACGTGGTGGTCAACTTTGATCCCGATACGGCGGGAGCCAAGGCCACCGAGCGCACGCTGGGCTTGCTGGTGGAGGAAGAATTTCAAATCAAGGTGCTGACGCTGGAGCAGGGGTTCGATCCCGATCTCTTCATCCGGCGCAAGGGCAAAGACGCCTATGGTGAGGCACTTCGGGGTTCGCAGAAATACTTCGACTATCTGATTGACCGGGCGCGAAGTCTTTTTCCGGTGCGTAGCGCCGAGGGCAAACTGAAGGCGGTGAACTTCCTCCTGCCGCACATTCAGCGCGTGCCCAGCCGCATTGTGCGCGACGAACTGGGCCAGGAGATCGCGCAGAAGCTGGGTATTGATTCGGCGGTGTTGCGCCAGGAGTTGCGGCATGTGGCGGCGACTCGCTCCGCGGGTACCTTAAAGGCTTCGGCGGAGGCGCAAGCCACCGACGCCGAACGAATTCTTGTCCGCGCGCTGGCTTCGGCGCGGCAGTTGCAACCGGGAGCCGGTCATTTTTCCTCGCGCGATGGCGCCGAGGAAGAGTTCGATCCAGCGCGGCAGGCGCAGTACGTGCTCCAGATTGAAGGTCTACATCGCGGCTTGGCGACGGAATCGCTGGTTGAGGCCCTGCTCCATGCCGGGCCTGAAGTTGCCGATGTCATGGAGGTACCGTGCTCCGAGGCTGAGCGCCGGATGCTGGCTTCCATCTTGCTGAAGGAGGACGAAGAACTCAGCGCCGAGCGCTTGGAGGGCGCAGTGCGCGCGCTGCGCCGCATTCACCTGCGGCGCTCGCTGGAGCAGGTGCAGCGCGAACTAACCAAGCCTGGAGTCAGCGACGATAAGGTACTAAGGAATGAACTGCTGGTTGAAAAGGACCGGCTGAGCCGAGCGCTCAGGGATCCCAGCTTGGCGGAAGCCGGGTCACGAACCGGTGTCGGAAACCAGAAAACTGCGTGAAACAAAACAGCGGTTAGAACCATCTAAGTATTTGGTAGTATTAGATTTAGCGGCGGACGGCGGGATCGGTTGCGGGGCAAGTGATAGACGGGACAGCACTTATGTGCTACACTCTGAAAGTTTGTGCTAGATGCACAACTCCGCGCTACCCCAGATACCCACCATTTCAGACCTGTATCACACGCTCCGCGCGGGCGAACTGAAGAATTTGAGGACACCTCTTGGCTCTTGAAGACAAGTACGACGACATAAAAAAGCTGGTCGATGCCGGGAAAGAAAAGGGATATCTCACCTACGACCAGGTCAATGACCTGATCCCGCACGACGTGCATAGTCCCGAAGACCTAGACGACCTGCTGACTACGATTGGCACGCAAGGCATCGACGTGCTGGAAGGCCCGAAGCTGCCCTCCGCCGCGCTCGACAAGAAGTTCGAAGACATCGAGGAAGGCGAGGATGTTGAACTCGACCTCACTCCCGGGGCGCTCGAAAAAACCAACGATCCCGTCCGCATGTATTTGCGCGAGATGGGAACCGTGCCGCTGCTCACGCGCGAAGGCGAAGTGGAGATCGCCAAGCGCATTGAGCGCGGCCAGGTGCGTGTGCTCAAGGCGCTGTCGCGGTCGCCCATTGTAATCCACGAACTGCTGGCCATGGGCGAAGACCTCAAGAAGGGCGTGCGCTCCATCAAGGAGGTCGTCACCTTCGACGAGGAGGAAATTACCGACGAGATTCTGCAGAACCGGTTGAACGAATTCACCGGCAAGATCGACAACATGGCCAAGCTGTATAAGAAGGCTGGCATTCTGCAGGAGAAATACGCGACCGTCTCGCAGAAAAAGCGTCCGAAGGATCATCGCCGTGCCCGCCGCAACCTGGCCCGCGCCATCGTGCGCGTTTCCTTGGCGGTGCGCAATCTGGGATTCACCAACGCTGAGCGCAAGCGTCTGATCGACCGCGTCAACAAAACTGTCGATAGCATGCGTTCGCTCGACCGGCAAGCCGGGAATCTTGAGCGCAAAGCCGACGCCACGCGCAGCGAAGACCAGAAAAAAGAATACCGCCGGCAAGCGCGCGCCGTC
>PMHI01000470.1:11943-35871 GCA_003156615.1 Acidobacteriaceae bacterium
TGATGAAAGCCGTGGACAAGTTTGAATATCGCCGCGGCTATAAGTTCTCCACCTATGCCACGTGGTGGATCCGGCAGGCGATTACTCGCGCCATCGCCGATCAGGCGCGCACTATCCGCATCCCGGTGCACATGATCGAAACCATCAACAAGCTGATCCGCACGTCGCGGCAGTTGGTGCAGGAGCTGGGACGCGAACCTACCAGCGAAGAGATCGCCAAGCGCATGGATATTCCCGTAGCGAAAGTGCGCAAAGTGCTCAAGATCGCGCAGGAGCCGATCTCCCTCGAAACGCCGATCGGCGAAGAAGAAGATTCGCATCTCGGCGACTTCATCGAAGACCGCGCCGTGGTTTCGCCGGCTGAAGCCGTGATCAACGTGAACCTCAAGGACCAAACCGGACAGGTCCTGCGCACGCTGACCCCGCGCGAAGAAAAAGTAATCAAGATGCGCTTCGGACTCGAGGACGGCAGCGAACACACTCTCGAAGAAGTCGGCCAGTCGTTCGCGGTAACCCGCGAACGCATCCGCCAGATCGAAGCCAAGGCGCTTAGGAAACTCCGGCATCCGTCAAGGTCGCGGAAGCTGCGGGCGTTTATGGATGGAGTGAGGGACTGAGAGCTTTGACCACGGGGCAGTGAGTCCCCCAAGTATTCAGGTTCAACTCCTGCCACCCGGACCATTTCTTTTTACGCGATAAGGATTTGTGGCGCGGTAGTTTCGATAGAGTGAAGCGTCTGGTCTGAGGGAGCGGAGCAGATTCGTACACTTCGCGAAGAGTTCGGACAGCCGAATCACTGGTTAGAGATTCCTTCATTACTGTTCGCTACGTGGTGCAAATGTTCCTGGTGAACCAAAGCTGGCTGCAAAGTGAACGCCAGCGAAATCGTTGCGCGGCCAGCGTGGAACTCTTTCATCAGCGGCTTGAGAAACACGGTGAAGGAATAGACGGAAATAGGTACGCCCCAGAAGAGCCCTATCGCCGACACAAGAACGACCCACCAGCCATAAAAGATCTGCCCCGAACGCAGCTCTGTGGTCGATGTTCGCACTGATTGCACCTGGGCCTGCATCAAGTTTTCGCTGTCAAAACTCATTTCGATTCGTCACTCCTCGCGGCTGGAGTAACACCAGGGCGCTGCTTCGCGAGCACCATAACCTGAACGAACGAGTGAAACGGCGTGAGGTGTTCCCACAGGCGTTGCTTCAGTTTTTGTTCCAGGCAGTCGGCGAACGCTTCGCGCCTGCCGGCATCGCCAACCGCTGAAGCCAGGGAGGGTACGAAGATCGCGCGGAAGAATGCAGCGTGGCGGCTGACGAGAGCGTCTACATTTCGATCCCGTTCGTAGTCAGCCCAAGCTGGGTCCGGCAACTCGAAGAGCTCGCAACGTTCAACCGAGAGCGACTGAAATTGACCATCCGCATGGAAGGGCTCGAGGAGTTGTGTTCGTCGTCGCGGGTATGCGCCCAGAATCATCCGTTTTCGCTCGTCGTCCCTGATGGCCTGCTCGTTTACGAGTTGCGTGAGAACCTCATTGGCGCAGTTGAAGAGAGGTTCGAATCCTGATGCGCCGGCATCACTGAGACCTGGAAGCACGACCACCAATCGGCCCCCCCGGCGCAACTCCCGCGCGCGTAGCGAAAGAAACAATCTCCAGTCATAGGCTCCTTGGAGGTCGAATGCCGCACGCACGTCGCCGGTGCTGGCGACCGACACGAAATGGCCTGGTATGAGCGCTGGAATGCGGCTGAGCCAGACCGCTGCATAAGAACACCATCCGAGATCCACCTGCTCTATCGGAACAACGTTCTCGTAGAAGGATCTTCCGACGGCAGACGGAAAAACATTGGGATCACCCATCGAGTACCGTTGGGGATCACCGTGCAGTACATCGAAGAGGTGTTGAAGTCGTTCGCGGGCTGATCGATGTGAATCACCATCAGGGGCCGGTCAGAACCAACGCGCGCGCGCAAGCACCGGATGGCTGCCCGCATGGGACGCAGAGAGTTTTTTCCCTGCGAAGAACCGTAGTCCGCGATAACGATGGGATCGCTTCCCGACCGGAGAGTGCAGGATTGAGCCGCCTTCTCCAGATACGGCAATGCCAGACTGCCTCCACCGGCGGGAACCTTGGCATGCAGGTTGTAGGAGCCACCTCCTTCCATCACTCCATGAGTCGAGACAATCAAAGTCGCCATTTGCTTCTCCATATTTCCGATAATCAGTTCCGATAATCGGTTCCGACAGTCCACCCGGAACGGCCAGGCGTCTCCAGTTGTCGCCCGGAGAGCGCCGACCGTCAATGCTCGGACGTTTCTCCGTCGATACCCTCTCAATCCCGCGATAAGACGTTTGCTTGCAATAAAATGTGGGCATCGCACTGTGATTAAGGGGCGTGCTAAACTTTCCAGCAATGTGAGCAGGTCATGCCGTCTACCCTTCCACCAGTGGTACGCTTTGCGAATTTCGAGGTGAACCTTCGCGCCGGGGAGCTGCGAAGAGAAGGCAGCAAAGTACGACTGCAGGAACAACCGTTCTTGCTCCTCGCTCTGCTGTTGGAATCAGCGGGAGAAGTCGTCACTCGTGAAGAACTGCGCAAACGCCTTTGGTCGGAAGATACCTTCGTCGATTTCGACCATCGCTTAGCTGTGGCCGTAAGCAAGCTAAGGGATGCGCTGCGAGACTCTGCCGAGAAACCACTGTTTGTTGAGACCGTAGGACGGCGCGGTTACCGGTTCGTGGGCCAGATGGAATCTACTGATTCACTCGTGGATTCCGAGGGTGGAGTGGGCAAGACTCCTTTGCCCTCCTCTCCACCACCTGCGGAAAGAGAACTCCCCAAGGTAGCGGCCCCGGAATCAGCGCGATCACGAACCAGCAGGGTCGTCTTCCTCTTTTCGGTTGGATTTGCTCTTCTGCTTGGTGTAATCGTTCTGCCAAAACTTCTTCGCACTCGATCCGCGAAAGAACAGTCCTTGAGTCCCCGGAGCCTCGCGATCCTGCCTCTGCAAAATCATGGCCAGGATGCGAGTAGCGACTTCCTAGGATTGTCTCTAGCGGATGTACTCATCACGAAATTGGCGTATGTACACACTCTAAGCGTTCGTCCTTCCGCCGCGATTGAGAAGTATCGAGGGACGACGATCGATCTCCAGAAGGTTGCTGCAGATCTCAAGGTGGATACCCTTCTCACGGGAAGTTTCATTCGAGATGGTGACAACTTGCGAATTACGTATCAACTGGTCGATGCCAAGACCGAGAGGATTCTAGGTCAAGGAGTGATCGACATGAAGTATGACAATCTGCTTGCCGTCCAGGACAAGGTTACCGGCCAACTGATCTCAGAACTGCAATTGACCTTGTCTCCGACGGAAGCGGAGCGTCTAAAGCCGGAAGCCGCGGTTAATCCGCTCGCGTACGAATACTTTCTGCAGGGACTCGATTTTCATGGGCAACACAAATTTCCCTTGGCGATCGAGATGCTTGAAAAGTCCACTAAAATTGATCCCAACTACGCACCAGCCTGGGCCTACTTAGGAGCGTCCTACACTTCAGACGCAGCATTCGAGCTTGGCGGCCGCGAGCAATATCGCCGTGCCCAAGCCGCGTACGAGCGGGCTTTGGCGATACGACCGCACTTGCTTGATGCGCAAATGTTCCTCGCCAACCTCCTGATAGACACGGGGAAAGTTGAGCAGGCTGTGCCGCTCTTGCGTGACGCCTTGAAAACGAATGACAACTATGCCGCTGCTCACTGGGAATTGGGATATGCCTACCGATTCGCCGGGATGTTGGACGAATCCGTCGCGGAGTGCGAGCGGGCGCGCCAACTCGCTCCCTTTGTCAAGGCCAACGGCTCGGTGTTAAACACCTACCTTTATTTGGGACAATACCAGAAGTTTCTCGAAAGCTTGCCAGTCGAAGACTCCTCGTTCATTCTCTTTTACCGTGGCTTTGGAGAATTTCACGAAAAGGAGTTCGACCAGGCTTCCCGAGATTTCGATCGTGCCTACGAGCTCGATCCCACTTTGTATACGGGAATCGGCAAGGCCCTCAGTGACTCGATTCACCAGCGCAAGACAGAAGGCTTGGAACTCTTGAACGGATTGGAGAGAAAAGTCAGAGACCGGGGCGTCGGCGACCCAGAAGGCACATACAAGATCGCCCAAGCGTATGCCGTATTGGGAGATAAGATCTCCGCTATGCGCGCGCTGCGCATGAGCGTTGAATCTGGTTTCTTCAGCTATCCGTACCTTTCGACGGACCCGCTGTTGAATGATCTGCGCCGCGAACCAGAGTTCGATCAGACCTTAAATACGGCACGTCAACGGCACGAGGCGTTCAAAAGCACTTTCTTCAAATAGTGCTTATCGTTTGCATTTGAGGTCACGATAAGCGTCCGTAGTGCTTGTTCCCAGCAATCTGGCATCCCACGAGATATCGATATTCCCGTGGCGAAAGTGCGCAAAGTGCCCAAGATCGCGCAGCAGCCGATCCCCCTCGAAACGCCAGTCGGTGAAGAAGAAGATTCGCATCTCGGCGACTTCATCGAAGACCGCGCCGTGGTTTCACCGGCCGAAGCCGCGATCAACGTGAACCTCAAGGACCAAACCGAACAGGGTCCTGCGCACGCCGACCCAGCGCGAAGAAAAGGTAATCAAGATGCGCTTCGGACTGGTAGACGGCGCGAACAAACTCTGGAGGAAGTCGGCCAATCGTTCGCGGTAACCCGCGAACGCATCCGCCAGATCGAAGCCAAGGCGCTGAGGAAACTGCGGCATCCGTCGAGGTCGCGGATGTTGCGGGCGTTTATGGATGGGGGGAGGGACTAAGCTAAGCAGCGTGGGTCAGTCATGGGCCCTCCACCGGTTTACCCGCGTGGAAGCTTCTGAACGCCGCTATTGCAGGGGCGACCACGACTGGCATTCCGACACCGAGACCGGGGAACTCAAGGGAGGACCATTTTTGCTTCGAACTACCGCGTCCGAGGTCGAACAGAAGCTTCGTGTTCCCGTGCTGCCGCTGACAGGTGTACCGACCACTACAAATTGCTCGCACTGTTGCGCCTTGCAGACCGCCATAACGCTGAACCGGAATCCGGACTTGCTACACCAAGTGCCCGCAGTGCAACTTGCGTTTCCGAGCGTCGCATCGATCACGCTGGCGTGGTCCGGCGATGGAGTGTTCCCTCCCCCGGGAGCAGGACCGAGCGTGGCCAGATCACGCGCAAAGCCTCTTTGCGGATGGGAAGTCGAATAAATGAGCTGCGCGGTGTTGACTGTGCGAATCGTGGCAACGGCGCTCGATTCATTGGCTGCAATTCTTGCCCGCAGCAGGTTGGGAATTGCGATTGCCGCCATCACCAGAACCGCACCGGCGTCGACCGCTCCGCTTCTGCTGACTTCGCGAATCGCGCTTTCCTCGCCGTAGGCAGAGATCACCGCTGGGGAAGTTTCCGCAGTGGTTTGGGCAAGAGACTGCGCCATCTCCGGTAGTGCCTGCCGTAAGGTCAGCGCCGCTACCCCGAGTGGGTCTTCGTAGAACAACGCGGAGGCCTCCGATCCATGGCCGGGCGGCTGTGATGCCAAGAATCTCGAAGACCTGGATAACGATTCGCCGCTCTGATGAAGTCGAATTGCCTCGGTGACCGCTTCCCGACTGGAAGCTATGACCAGATATCTGTCCGCAAATGCGTAGCTGATTTCGATCGTCTTCTGTGGCGAGGGAATTCGGAGGGTGTGGTGGATAACTCCTCCGTCCTCGGATTGCGTCGCGCTAACATGCATTGTTGCGAGCAACGTGCTAAGTGTTGTCTGTAAGCGGTCCGGATTGTTGACCCCAAGTATGACCTTCCAGGCCGCGTTCGGTGGTGCGACGCTGTCCACCTCACAGGTGACTTCTCCACTGAGGCGCCTGAACAGATCTTCCTTGAAGCTGAGCCTCAATCCCTGTTCCATCTGCGAGACCGACGCGAAAGCGTTCGGATTCGAGACAGCAGCGAGATCCTTGACGTCCTCGAAAATCTCGGCGGGATCCTTCAAGAGCAAGGTAGCTGCCACCATCGCCTTCGGTGAGACAAACTCCAGGCTACCCATAGGTCCGGGCGCCGCCAACCATGACGCCACTCCGTGTCTTGGACCAGTGAAGCTCAGTTCCATCTGGCTGGCTGCCTGGCCAGCTACCGTCTTATGCTCCCAGACCAAATACTTCATGTCGGCAAATCCCATACGCTGAAGCATCATCCGACCTTGGTCGGTGGCGGGGAACTGCTTCAAGATCCTCTGTAAATCAACCGCTGCCACGATGGAGGTGCCGCCTTCATACGCCTGTTCCAACCGGTGCCCAAACGGAGTAGCAGCAAATTCCCGACTACCGGCATTCAGCCGGGCCACGAAAGAACGTAGCGTAGCTAAATCGCCGGTTCCCACCAAAAGGTCAGGGCGCACTAGGATCACCAGCTGCTGCGCTGGGAGTGTATCCTTTGCAGCAGCGAGCTCCTGATCGTCCAGTACGCGGACCGCTGGCTCCGACCTACCCTCAAATTCCTTTGTCATCCGCTGAAGGAAATCTTTCAGTCCGGGCTTTCGCACTTCGGCAAGAATCAGCAGGCTGGGATCCCTGGCGGCTCCAGGCTCGCCTGTTTGGTCTCCGCCCGACACAACAATTTCGTCTCCCAAGTACTGAGAGAGCTGATAGGCCTTCTCGAGCGAATCCTCCACCTTCGCTCCATTCGCACCGGACTCGCCCTGCTGCCACCAGGCTCGTAGAACCGGGCTTTGCTGAAGCTCTTGCTGGAGAATCGCCAAAGCCTGATGGGCAGCGTCACCATAGTTGGGAAATGCGGCGTAGAGGATCGTCGATTCCGGCAGCATCGGCATGAGATGGCTTTGGCCGCGCGCCTCCGGAGGCTGAATGTTGTGCTGGAGTTTCCCCAGCAACTGACCGAGCTCCGTCAGCAGTCCGGGATACTTATTCAGGACCTGAGACAACCAAGCTTCCGGCGGGACAGGCATGACCGCACCGCCGGACTGGCTGGTGGATAAGCCGCCTGCGATGCCGTCTGCGGGCGAAGGCGGTGAGAGCGCGAAGTCGACTGTCACTTCGGTATCTACTTTTACTGGTTGACCGAACAGGAGATACGGCTTGTACTTCCATTGCTTCACGGCTTCGATGGCAGCGGGCGTAAGCATTGGGTGGCCGCTCACCAACGTCAAGTTCTCAATGGAACCATCGGTGCCGATGAGCGCTCTCAGAACAACTGTTACCGAAATGCGGGCCTGCCGCGCCAGAGGCGGACAGGCTGGGTTGACTCTGCGAACCAAGAGTCCTTGCGCGACTCCCCGCGATACGCGGATGCGCTGGGGTACTTGCGGCGACGGAGTCATTGCCGGGGATACCTGTTGCGCGGCTGCCGGGAACGAAAGGATGAGAATGGCGAGCGCGGCAATCAGGTTCGAGGTTGGTTTCATGGATCCTGGGCGAGATTGTACTCTTCTGCAGTTGGTGACAATAACCTCGAGTCGAGAGTAAGAAACCTGTCCCCGTTGGAGACTATCCAAATGGAGGCAAGAGACAGGACACGGTGGATCGGAGCAGACAAGACGCACTGTATGCCGAGGCAAGCTCTGTCTATGGTGCCGTCATNNTGGAGTTGTGGTTGAGCCTCAAGTCGTTTGACGGTCGTTGCAGTTTGCAGACTTGGGTCTACCGGATCGCGCACAACGTAGGAGCTTCCCACGTCGTGCGAAGTCGCCGCTTGGCCTCGCGGCTGGTAGACTTGGAAACCCTCGAAACTGGATTCTCCCTAGTCGATGCCGGGGCCCAAGTCGATCGCCGGTTCTCTCTGACAATCCTTCTGAATCTGATTCACCAGCTCAAACCGTTGGATCGCCAAGTCATCTTGCTCTATCTCGAAGGCGAGGCAGCAGGACCGATAGCGGAGGTCACCGGCCTCTCTGCCGGCAACGTCGCCACGAAGATTCACCGAATTAAGAGCGTACTTAAGCAGAAATACCTAAAAGGAGCCACCGATGCCACAATCTGAGGAACCGGGCGAAGCTGATACGCCCCGGATCGTATGGAAATCGCAGACAGAGGAGCAAAAACGAAGCATGCAAATCGCACTGACGCCCGACGAGCTATGCGCTATGGCGGGGTCCCGTGAAAAGCTCAACGCCCTTGTTATCACCTCCGTAGTGGGTGTTACGGCAGTCCTCGCCGGAGCTCTTCTCTACAACATCTACAGAATCGATCAGCCATGGATCAGGCTCGGACAGGCATGGACGCTGGGCGTAATCGTTTACCTTTTCGGGCCTGCGTTTGAACGTGGGCCCCGACGCATGGGCACCAGCGAGCCCTGCGCTCATTTCCTTGAGAAGCAGCACGAGGAGAGACGGCGCGGCTACCTGCGTATTCGTCATCGCCTTTTCCTTTTCATCCCCGGCATGGTGGCGTCCCGGTGGGGTGGCGGCCCGCTAGCGGCAGCGAAGGCCCAGGGCCTCGACCCTGCCTCCTGGCTTTTTCACTTTTACGACGGGCCTTGGCTATTCGTCATTACCGGGACAGCTCTGGTTCTGGCGTGGTTCGCATTCGGAAAGGCAGCCGAAAAGGCCACGCACGACCGCGAAGAAATTCACCGCAGCATCGGACAATCGAACAGGTAAAATGCGAATCCCGTATTTTCAGCGGATCGTCGGGCAAGCCGGAAGTTGATTCACTGTTGTAACCAGGCTCATGGCGATCAGAACCCGGATTGGTGGACAATGTCGATAGCCGGAATCCTTGATGTTTCATCAACGTGGTTGTCGCATTAAGAAAAAAGTCATTCGAGAGCGCTACCGTGTGCGCTTGAGTACCAGATTCAGACTCGTTCCGCCTTGCTTCCAAGCACCCGTAATTTGTGAGCCGTCGTTGTCCATGGTGCCGTCATAGGCACACAGACCGGGCGTGCTTTCGAAATGCAAAGTTGACTTCCTATACGTGATGGCGCTGATCTCGACGCCAGAAACATCTTGATCAGGGTAGTCGATGGTGCCGCGCAGGCTGCCGTCCTGCTCAGCGGAAATGTGCACCACGACATGCTTCTTAGCTTGACCCCCTGGATTCAGCGTTCCTGTCCATTCTCCGACCGGCGATGCGTCTTGCGCCGCGAGGCGGGGCACAATGATAAATGCGAGCATTAAAGCCAATCCCACGTAAAGCGCGAACGATGAATCGCGGGGCTCTCTCATATTCGAGTCTTCCTTTCTTACGAAGACTACCACGGGCGAGGACGGCCCGACGCGCGGTTGCTCGCCTACGCGAATCGCTTCGCGTCGGATTTCAAATTCAGATTGCGGATCAGGCGGTGCAGATACTTGGAGTGGATTCCCAGGATGCGGGCGGCCTCGACGGGGCTGCCGTTGGCTTCGTCGAGCGCAGTTAGGACTAGCTGTTTCTTGGTTTGGTTGAGAGTGTTGTGGTAGCGCGCCGCGTCTAATCCCGGCGACTGTTCCTCGAGCAGCGCGGCGGGCAGGTCCTCGGGCAGAATCTCGCCGGTGAGTCCCAGCACGATCGCGTGTTCGATGGCATTCTCCAATTCGCGAACGTTGCCCGGCCAACTGTATTGCATGAGCAAAGTGCGCGCCTCGGCGGCAATGCCTTTGAAGGCGCGCTTACACTTCGCCGCGTACCGATTGGCAAAGTGCAGAGCGAGCAGGGGGATATCCTCGCGATGCTCGCGCAGCGGAGGCAGGACTACGCTAACCACATTCAGCCGGTAATATAAGTCCTGCCGGAACTGGCCGGTTTTGATGGCCTGCTCGAGGTTCTTGTTGGTGGCGGCAAGAACGCGGGCGTTGAAGGGCAGCAGGCGAGTGCCTCCGACGCGTTCGAATTCGCGCTGCTGCAGGACGCGCAACAGCTTGGCTTGCAGTAGGGGAGCCATCTCTCCGATTTCGTCGAGAAATAGCGTCCCGTCTTCGGCGGCCTCGAATTTGCCCTTCCGGGTGCCGACGGCGCCGGTGAAGGCTCCTTTTTCGTGGCCGAAGAGTTCGCTTTCGAGCAAGGCTTCCGGGATGGCGGCACAGTTGATGGCGACGAAGGGCTGGCCGGAGCGCAAGCTGCGGGCGTGAATGGCGCGGGCCACGAGTTCTTTGCCGGTTCCACTCTCGCCGCGAATGAGCACGGTGGAATCGCCTTTCGTTATGCGCGCGATGAAATCGCTGACGCGGCGCATGGGCGTGCTCTCGCCGATCAGCGTGCCATCGGCTTCGACCTCCGCGCGGAGGCGCTGGTTCTCGGCACGCAGAGAATCGAGCTTCAACAGGTTCTCCAGCGTGACGGCGGCGATGCGGGAAACCGAACTGACGAAATAGGCGTGATCTTCGTCGAAGGCGGGCGAAGAGGCGGGCGCGCTTAGGTAAATCACTCCCAGAGTTCTGTCGACCGCGACCAGGGGCACGCACAACACGTGCTCGGCGGAAGCCGTGGCAGCGGGAGCGGCTGCGACCACGGCGCAGCGTTCCCAAATCGCTTGCTGCACCAACTCTTCTCGAATGACGATCTGGGGGGTTGCCAGGCCTTTTCTATTCCAGGCGCAGGGCGAACCGGGTTCCTCATTCTGGTTGGGCTGAAGAACGATTGCGCCTTGGGCGGCGGGAATCACTTCGCAAATCAACTCCAGCAATTTGTGTTGCAGGGCTTGAATGTCGCGGGTGGAATTGATGACATTCGCAATCTGCAGGAATGCAGCCAGATCGCGCGCCATGCGTCCGATCCAGGCATCGTCGGTGGGCAGGCCGCATGGATCGAGAGACATCGTCTTCAGTTCGGCGGTCGCGCCGGGGCTGCCGAGGCGCGAGGTGAGCAGGGCAGCGTCGTCCTCGGGGTCGGTGAGGAACACAAACTCGCTCTTGCCGATGCGAATGCGGTCTCCATGCTGCAGAGACTGGCGGGTCACCTGCGTTTCGTTGACGAAAGTTCCGTAGTGGCTGTCGAGATCGGCGATCTCAAAAATGCCGCTGGAGATCTCGCTCACCGAGCAATGCTTGCGTGAAACCGCAGGGTCGGTCACCACCATCTGGTTGGAGACATCCCTTCCCAGAATCAGCGGGCCATCCTTCCCGATTGTGACTGCTTCCTTGGGGAAGCCTGTAATTGCCAGCAGTCTCGCGTTGCTCAAGTCGCTCTCCCGCCTGCCAGTGTAAGCCGAAAGCGCCGGAGATGCATCGCCGAATCGACGGCGTATCGAATCCGGCTTCCGGGAACCAAACGGCTCCCCGCGGGTAGCCATTTAACTACCGCTTTGAGCTCTGCTGAGCGTGCCGGGGAGAGTGGCCGGGGCTTATGTTGTTGCAAATTCAGAAGAATCGGCTGGAATTCTCGCTGATCCTGATTTGGCATGAGGGATGCAATATGGGAATGCGTCACATCAAGCTTCCAGCGATAGCGTAGACGAGGCTGAGTGGCAAATTCAGTTTGGGTTCCACTGCAAAGGAGCCCCAAAGGGAGGATGTATGAAACGCAACCTTATCGGGACCCTGTCGCTGGTGGTGATGGCAGTGATGATGAACGCCGCGGCGCACGCGCAGACAGTAGCCACAGCCAAGGTGCCGTTCGCCTTCAAGGTGGGGTCGGCGCAGCTGCCGGCGGGCAGCTATGTAATCAACGCCGATGGCGACATGGCAATCACGATTCATGACCGCAAAAGCAAGGCGGGCGCGCTGACGCAGGTTCGGCGGGAGGTTTCCACGAATGCGGGTTCGAATTTGATTTTCCACCGTGTGGCCGGCCAATACTTCCTGGCGGAGATCCGCAGAGGNNATGATCGCTCTCAACTGAGTGGGCTACCGAGCGAATCGAGAAGCCGGAGCTGGGAGCTCCGGCTTTTTCGTTTTCTCACGGAAGTTGCGGGGGCATCGAGGCGTCGCATGCCCGCGCTCGCAGAAGTTGCGAGCGTTCCTTGATGTGTGAGAGACGAATGGCCTAGGTTTCTTCCTGCGATTCCTCCAAATTAGTTCCGCTGAATTCTGCTCAGTAAGAGGTATACTGCAATGCATTTCTTGCGAACCGGTATGCCCTTCTGTCCTTTTGCGGTTCGGCGATTTTGCTTCCCCAATGGATTCAAGATACAAGACGACATCGGGAAGAGAACGACCGCTGAGCTTCGACCGACCTTTTTCCGCTCTGGCAATGGCATCCGGCCTATCAGCCACAACCTTCCGAGTGATTACATCCCATTCCTTATCGATGTCGTAATAACTCCCTCCCGGATACTCGGTAAGCTGCATCAAGTAGGTGTGTCCGGGCTGAACGCAATAGCGAATAGGAGAGACACGCCAGCTTACCAATTGGCCGTCCGGAGTTTTGACTCGGCCACCAGCGAAATCCACATCGATGGAGCCACCCTCAGCCAGTCCAGCCGACTGAGGGTGCCTTATAAGGCGGAATCGCGATAGTTACTGTTCCCGTGGCCGCACTATGGAAGGTCATTTCCCAACTGGATTGAGAATTAGCCAGGGCAATAAGCAATAGGGATGTTCCGCTAAACTGTGTCGAGGAGGTTTCTATGGGCCGAATTCAATGTTTTTTTCTGTTCATGCTTACTGCTGGTTTGGTCTGCACGGCGCAGTCCGCTCCGCCCGATTTAGCAAAGAAAATCCAGCATCAGATTCGCTCCTACTACAACATTCCTCCACAAGTTCATCTTTCTGTTGGCGCGCTTTCGACCAGTCCTGAGTTTCCCGCTTATGAGTCGGTAGTGGTGACTGTTGAGGGGGGAGGAGGAACCAAACAGGATGATCTTACGTTTCTGATTTCGAAAGATCGTTCCTCCATGAAGCGAATGATTAATTTTGACTTGAGAAAAGATCCGTTCGCGGAGACGATGAACAAGATCAATACAATCGGACGACCCACGCGCGGAGCCAAGGCAGCGAAGGTTGTCGTTGTGAGCTTTGACGACTTCGAGTGCCCGTGGTGTTCGCGCATGCACCAGACATTATTCCCCGAAATCCTCAAGGAATACGGCGACCGTGTCACTTTTATCTACAAGGATTACCCAGTGGTACAAACCCATCCCTGGGCGATGCATGCCGCCGTCGATGCAAATTGTCTAGCGGCGCAGAACAACGACGCCTATTGGGATTTCGCGGATACTATTCATGCCAGCCAACGCGAAGTGAATAGCGAAAAGACATCGGCGGATCGGCTGGATGCCGTTGACCGGATCACCTCGTTACAAGCGGAGAAACATCATCTAGACGAAATAAAGCTGCGAGCCTGCGTCAAGGCTCAGGACGAAACTTCCGTTAAGGCGTCGATGAAAGAAGCGCAGGCGGTGGGTATAGAGGCGACACCGACATTGTTTATCAACGGAGAAAGACTCGACGGCGCCGTGCCCATCGGTGGATTGCGCGCCGCTCTGGACAGCGCCCTTGGCGACCTCAACCTGCCCGCGCCCGAGCATGCGACTACGCTCGTGACGCCCCGTTCCAAGTGAAATTTCACTTCGGAGGAGTTTGGCGGTTGCACTTCAACGAGAGCGCGTTCAACCTCGAAAACGCATTGTAGACTCGTCGTCAGCGGTTCATTGCTCGACCGAGGAGACTTTCTTGCGCGTCTGCGCAGATCCCAGGGAGAGAGGCACAGGGAACGATGCGCAAATTACGATTCCTCCGCAGTTTTCCTCAGACCTCCACAAGGAAGTTTCGTCGTCCACAGCTTCTGCACAAGCGGGAATTGTTTTTCAGTTGCGGCTTCGAACATTCCGTAACAGAGTGGGTGCAGCGAATACGTGGTCAATCTCAAAACTTGCCAACTGATGATTGCGGTGACGCCGGTGGCAGACTGGCAATTCTCGAGGGTGAATTGCTAGCGGGAATTCGGAAACGCGCGTGAGTGCGTACCGGTTACCCGGGCATTGCGGCCTCCTGCCCGGTCCGCTCTTGGAGCGGGCTGGCGCCGTTGGCTAGCCGCAGGGGTTGCAGAGAAGTGATTCTTCGAATCCCGCTTCTGCAGCCAGTACTGGTAACGTGGTACTCCTTGTGAGCACTGTCGGCCACCAGTACCGTCGTCTTGCCGCTCCTAGCGGCGGCAAGGCAAGACCAGAGACCCACGAACGATGCGGCACCGGTGGCTGGCCGGTGCCGCATTTGTTTCGGAGACTTTCGCCACGCATGGGCGCGGATCAAGGCGGATAATCCTTTCATTCGAGGGCGTGGACTTTCTTGATTCGGACGTGTTTTCGCGGGTCTTCCACAACATATTGTCTGGCCTCACAGCTTCTGCACAAATTCATTTGGCGTTTCGCTTTGTCTTCGCTTATCCTAGCGCCAGAGTGTTGTAGGCAACGTTGAATTGAAATATGGCGACCACTGATTACAACCTCAGCACGCTTCCCGCGAACGTAGAAGCGGAGCGCTCGATTCTGGGCGCGATTCTGCTCGACAACTTTGCCTATAACCAGGCTGCCGAACACTTGCGGATCGAGGATTTCTCGCTGGATTCGCACCGGCGGATTTATGGGCGCATGGTCGATCTNNGATGGCGTGCCCGACCGGCCGAGCATTGAGCATTATGTCAAGATCGTGCGCGACAAGGCGATGCTGCGCGGGCTGATTCACGCCGCCAATACCGCAATTGCTCGGGCGGCCGATCAATCCGACACGGCCGAGGAGGTGCTCAGCGATGCCGAAGCTGCAATTTTCCAGCTCTCGGAGAAACGCATTGGGCGCGGCTTCATGGGCGTACAGGAGATTGTGCGCGAGTCGTTTGGATCGGTCGATGCGCTGTTGCAACGCGGCCAGCGTATTACAGGATTGGCCACGCACTACGAAAATCTCGACGAGATGACCAGCGGGCTGCAGCGTTCGGACCTGGTGATCATCGCGGCGCGGCCTTCGATGGGCAAGACAGCCTTCGCTATGAACATCGCAGAAAACGCCGCGATCAAGGACCAGCAGGTGGTGGGAGTGTTTTCTCTGGAAATGTCGCGCGAGGCGCTCTTGCTCCGCCTGCTCTGCTCGACGGCGGAAGTGGACGCGCACAAGATGCGGACCGGCTCGCTCTGGCAGGACGACACGCGCAAAGTAGTGCGCGCCATGGAGCAGTTGGCCCATGCGCCGATTTACATCGATGACACGCCTGGCATCGCGCTGAGCGAGATGCGCGCCAAGGCGCGGCGCTTGAAGCAATCGCAAGGTAGGCTTGACCTGATCATCGTGGACTACCTGCAGCTCATGTCGGGGGGAAGCAAGCGTTACGAAAACCGCACGCAGGAAGTGTCGGCGATTTCGCGCGGGCTGAAGGGACTGGCTAAGGAACTGAGTGTGCCGGTAGTTGCGCTCTCGCAGTTGAGCCGCGCTCCGGAGAGCCGGGGCGGGGACCATCGTCCGCAGCTTTCCGATCTGCGCGAATCGGGATCGATCGAGCAGGATGCCGATCTGGTGATGTTCATCTTCCGCGAAGAGGTTTACCGGCAGGACGATCCCGACCTGCGGGGTAAAGCGGAGATCATCATCTCCAAGCAACGGAACGGACCGACGGGCAAGCTCGTGCTGGCCTTCCGGAACAGCTGCACCCGATTCGAGATGATGGCCGAGGGCGGCATGGGGGCCGAGGAGTGACCGCAGAGGTACAGGAATGCCTGTAGTGTGCAGGGTAACTATCTTAGCCGATTCGAGTTGCGCTGCCGCAGGGCGGCGGGCTGTGGAAAAGCTTGTGGAATTGCTGGCTCGACAAGAAATGTCTGCCGGCAAACAGCTGTGAGCCGGCTCAGTGCGGCAGATTTTCCGCCCTCTAAGGCTCTGAATAGTAACCAGTTAGGCAATTCACTCAGCATTAACACCGCCGAAACCAGCGGAAGGCCGATCCGTTCCCACTTTGGAGTTTTGCACATTTGTGCGGTTCCCTACCTTCCCATTCCCCATCGCAAACCGCTCAATTGCTGTCCTCGCCGACCTTCAGAACGGCCAGGAAAGCCTCCTGGGGGATATCGACGCGGCCGATCCGTTTCATTCGTTTTTTGCCTTCCTTCTGTTTTTCGAGGAGCTTGCGTTTGCGCGAAATGTCGCCGCCGTAGCACTTGGCGAGCACGTTCTTGCGAATGGCGGAGACGGTTTCGCGGGCGATGATTTTGGCTCCGATGGAAGCCTGGATTGCCACTTCGAACATCTGCCGGGGAATGAGTTGCCTCATTTTGGAGACCAGCGCTTTGCCCCGCTCGTAGGCGAAATCGCGATGCACAATGATCGAAAGAGCATCGACCGGCTCACCCGCCACCAGGATGTCGAGCTTCACCATGGGCGACTCCCAATAATCCGCGAGGTGGTAGTCGAGCGAAGCGTAACCCCGCGAAACTGACTTCAGGCGATCATAAAAATCGAGCACGATTTCATTCAGCGGTAACTCATAGTGCAACATCACGCGCGACGAGCTGACATACTCGAAGGTTTTTTGCTTGCCGCGCTTGTCCTCGACCAGTTTCAGGATTCCGCCGACGTATTCTTCGTTGGTGAGAATCGTGGCCAGGATCACCGGCTCTTCGATCTTGGCGATTTCGCTCGGGTCGGGCCAGCGTGAGGGATTATCGACCTCGATCAACTGGCCGTCGGTCTTCGTGATTTTGTAACGCACGCTGGGTGCGGTGGTGATGAGTTCGAGCTCGAACTCGCGCTCCAGTCGCTCCTGGATGATCTCCATGTGCAGCAGGCCGAGGAAGCCGCAACGGAATCCGAAACCCAGCGCCACGGAACTCTCCGGCTCGAAAAAGAACGAGGAATCATTCAGCCGCAGTTTTTCGAGCGCTTCGCGCAGCCGGGTGTGCTCGTGCGCGTCCACGGTATAGAGGCCAGCAAACACCATGGGCTTTATTTCTTCGAAGCCAGGGAGCGCCTCGAACGCCGGGTTGGCGTCGTCGGTAATGGTGTCGCCGATTTTCGTGTCGGCGACATTCTTGATATTCGCGATGAGGAATCCGACCTCGCCGGCTTTCAGTTCGTTGATCTCCACCGGCTTGGGCGTGAGCACACCGAGAGTTTCCGCGTCGAAGGTCGTGCCGTTCGACCACAGGCGAATTCTCTGGCCCTTGCGCAGAGTTCCCTGGAAGACGCGGGTCAGAATCACCACCCCGCGGTAGGCGTCGAACCAGGAGTCGAAGATAAGCGCCTGCAGACGGCTGTCCGGATTGCCCTTGGGCGGCGGAATGCGCTTCACAATGGCTTCCAGTACGTCGGGCACGCCCTGGCCGGTCTTGGCGCTGATGAGGACGGCATCGGAAGGGTCGAGGCCGACCGTGTTTTCGATCATTTCTTTGGTGCGTGGGATGTCGGCGCTTTGCAGATCGATCTTGTTGATGACGGGAATGATTTCGAGGCCGTGATTGATCGCAAGGTAAGAGTTGGCGAGGGTTTGCGCTTCTACGCCTTGCGAAGCGTCGACGATGAGCAGCGCGCCTTCGCACGAGGCCAGCGAGCGCGAGACTTCGTAGGAAAAGTCGACGTGGCCGGGGGTGTCGATCAAGTTGAGCTGATAAGTCTGGCCGTCGTGCGCGGTGTACATCATGCGGACGGCATGGGCCTTGATGGTGATGCCGCGCTCGCGCTCCAGGTCCATGGAGTCGAGCACCTGCGCTTGCATCTCGCGCGCGGTGAGC
Source organism: Acidobacteriaceae bacterium (assembly GCA_003156615.1). The sequence continues at coordinate 29,576 of PMHI01000470.1, forward strand.
GATCCGGTGAGCTCCAGCAGGCGGTCCGCCAGAGTGGATTTACCGTGGTCGATATGCGCGATGATCGCAAAGTTGCGGAGGAAAGCGGCGTCCATAAGTTCAGTTGCCAGTTGCCGGTTGCCAGTTGCCCGTAAGACCGAATCGGCTGGCAATCGGGAACTGGCAACTGTCTTGAGAAGCTGTGGGCTAATCCTTGATTTTAACAGGCGGGGAGCAGTTCTCAGTTCTTGGTTCCTCAGTTCTCGCTTGCCGTCACCAAGGCACCGGGGCTTGAGCCTTCCCCACCGACTCTTCGTTTTCTTCTGTAGAATCCTGCTTTGGGGATAGGGAAAGGAAGAACCATGCGCAAATCGGGCACTGCCGTCCTCTCGATGCTTGTTTGCTCCGTCGGTCTTATCGCCCAAACTCTCTCGCCCCAGGTGCGTGGCTTTGTGAAGGTGGACTCGCCCCTGGTCGCTCTGGCTCACGTGCGTGTGATCGACGGTACGGGTGCGGCCACGCGGGAAGACCAGACCGTCGTGATCTCCCAAGGAAAGATTCAGTCGGTTTCCGATGCCGCGTCGGCGAATGTCCCCAAAGATGCCCAGGTGCTCGACCTGCATGGCTACAGCGTGATCCCCGGGCTGGTGGGCATGCACGACCACATGTTCTATCCCATGGGAAACGCCATCTTCGGCGAGATGGCATTTAGTTTTCCGCGCTTGTACCTTGGCTGCGGCGTGACCACCATCCGCACCACAGGGGCGCTTGAGCCCTACACCGATCTTGAACTCAAGAAGCAGATTGACCAGGGTGAAACTCCCGGCCCGAAGATGCACGTGACCGGACCTTATCTCGAAGGCCCCGGCAGTTTCGCCGTGCAGATGCACCAGCTGACCGGGCCTGAGGACGCGACGAAGACCGTCAATTTCTGGTTAGACCAGGGAGTGGACAGTTTCAAGGCGTATATGTACATCACTCCTGCGGAACTTTCCGCTGCGATCGCCGCGGCCCACAAGCGCGGAGCCAAAGTTACCGGACACCTGTGCTCGGTGGGCTTTCGCGAAGCGGCAGCGCTCGGCATCGACGACCTTGAGCACGGCCTGTTCGTCGATACGGAATTTCTCCCCACGAAAAAGTCGGGGGAATGCCCGAACCCGTCCGAGAATCCCGAACTCATGGCCAAGCTTGACGTGAATCGAGGCCCGTTGCACGAGATGATCGTTGACCTGGTACAGCACCACGTTGCGGTCACCTCGACGCTTCCGGTGTTTGAGATGGGAAGTTTTGCCGGACGGCCGACGCTCGAGAAGCGCGTCCTCGATGCACTTTCTCCCGATGCCCGCAGCGCGCTGCTCTGGAATCGAGTTCGCTCCAGCGACGCCAGCGGGCTGCGCAAGCAATACGGCAGCGACGTCTCACCCTGGCCGGCCGCATTCCAGAAGGAAATGGAGTTCGAGCATGCATTCGTCGCAGCCGGCGGTTTGCTGCTGGCCGGACTGGACCCCACCGGCATGGGGGGCGTGATCGCGGGCTTCGGAGACCAGCGCGAGGTTGAACTTCTGGTGGAAGCTGGATTCACGCCGCTGGAAGCGATTCACATCGCGACGGCAAACGGCGCGCAGTTCCTGGGAGAGCTGGACCGCATTGGCACCATCGCTCCCGGCAAACAGGCCGATCTGGTCGTGATCAAAGGCGACCCCTCGAACAAGATTGAGGACATCGAGAATGTTGAGATCGTGTTCAAGGACGGCATCGGCTACGATTCGGCCAAACTGATTGAAGCAGCGCGCGGGGTGGTGGGGAGCCGCTAAAGTTCGGTTGGCGGTTGTCAGTTGTCAGTGAGCGGGCTGAGAAAGATGCCCGGTAATGGTTTGACTAGAATCCAGATTGCATGATCGTTCTTGCATCCGCCTCGCCGCGCCGTCAGGAGTTACTGCGCATTGCCGGGATTCCATTCACGGTCCAAGCGGCCGACATCAACGAANNAAAGCGCTGGCCGTTTTTCAAAGCCGCCCGCAGCAATGTGTGCTCGGCGCAGACACGATCGTCGTGGTTGGTGACACCATCCTCGGCAAACCTCGTGACCCAGAGGATGCTGCCCGCATGTTGCGATTGCTGGCGGGGCGTACGCACGCCGTGATCACGGGAGTCTGCCTGGTTGGGCCCGTAGCCGGCGGCCAGTGGTCGGAGGCCAGTAAAAGCAAAATCGCACGATTCGCTGGGCGCATCGACGAAAAACCGACCACTGGCGACGGGCAACTGGCAACTGCTCTTGAGAGAACTGCTTCCGAGAGCACGCTGGTGACTTTTTGTGAGCTATCCGACAATGAAATCCGCGACTACATCGCCACCGGCGAGCCTATGGACAAGGCGGGGGCGTATGCGATCCAGGGCGTGGCTTCGCGCTGGATCCCGCGCATCGAAGGCGGCTACAGCAACGTAGTGGGCCTGCCCGTGGCACTGGTGTATGCTATGCTGCGCGAACGAGGGATGCTGTAAGGGGTGGTTGAGCAATGGTGGAGCGCAAAAGCAGGAACGAAGAACACAATCGAGGGGAAATCGATCGGGATCAGGACTTTTTCTCTTCCTCTTTTTCCTTCTTTGGTTCTTCTCCCTCTTTCATCGCGGCTTTGAAGTTGCGGATGCCTTCGCCGATCCCTTTGCCGACCGCAGAAAACTTGCTGGTCCCGAAGAGCAGAAGGGCGATCGCTATCACCAACAGCCAATGCCAGAGCGAAAACTCACCCATCACTCCTCCTTTCAGGCACACTCCGCGAAACCTGCTCGAAGCCAGCCGAAATCGCTAAGAAAATTCTAGGCTACCCTACCGGCGGAGTCAAAGAAGGGGGCTTAAACAGTTTCGATCATTCCCGCGAGCAGCAGCGCCCGTCGCGGCAGTTCGGAAACGACGATGAATTCGTGAACGGCGTGCGCGCCCTCACCCACGCCACCCATGCCGTCGAGCGTGGGGATGCCGATGCCGGCAGTAAAGTTTCCGTCGGAGCCGCCGCCCACGGCCGCTTCCGCGAGTTTCCAGTTCATTTGGCTGGCGATCTCCCGGGCCTTGTTGTACAGCGCCGCCACTCCGGCAGTTCGCTCCATGGGGAGGCGGTTGATATTCCCCGTCACCTCAAGTTTGCAATGCTTGTCGAAGGCTTTGAGAGAACGCAGCTTGCGGTCGATGCCAGCGGCTTGTTTTGCCCTCTTGATGCGAACGTCAAACCCCACAGATGCCTCGGCGGCAATCACGTTTGTACGCGTTCCGCCCTGAATCACGCCAGGATTTACCGACAAGCCCTGGCTTAAATTGTTCAGCTTGGAGATCGCCGCGATCTGCCGCGACAGCTCCAAGATCGCACTATGGCCTTTGCCGGGATCGAGTCCTGCATGCGCCGCGATGCCTTTCACGCGCAGCCTGTATTCGCCCACGCCCTTGCGCGCCGTTTTGACGGCGCCTCGCAGTCCGGCGGCAGGTTCGAGCACCAGCACTCCGGCAGACTCTTTCGCCAAGGTCTCGGTGATGGCTCGTGAAGAATGGCTGCCCACCTCTTCATCGGAAACCAGAAAAACCGTGACAGGCCGGGGCAGTGCGCCGTGCCATGCGCGCAGCGCTTCGATGGCATGGAACATGAGCGCAATGCCTGACTTCATGTCGAGAACGCCCGGCCCGCGCAGACGGCCGTTCTCGATTTTGCAGGGCATGCTGGCCAGCGTGCCCAGAGGATAAACCGTGTCGTAGTGCCCGAGCAGCAGGACCGGCTGGCGATTGGCCTCGCCCTCGAAGTCGATTTGCAAACTGTCGCCGAAGTCGTTGCTGCGATGGAGTTCGGTTCGTCCTCCCAGGCCTTCAAACTTGGGCGCGAGGAATGCGGCTATGCGGTCGACCGCCTGCTTGTTGTCACTGGGAGATTCGATTTCGACGAGCTCGCGAATCGTCTCGACCATCCGGTCCTGATGTTTCGAGAAATGGCGCAGGCGATCGGCCCAGGCGGGCTGCGGGGCAACCCCTGCTGCTTTGGTTGTTTTCTTGTCAGGCACAATTCCCTCTCGCTGGCCGGAGTCGCCGCTCCGCCATGAATCGAACGCGGTACAGTATAATCTTCAGGCTGATTCAGACGAACCCGATTCGCACGGACACCGATTATACGAGCTATGACCGATACCGCTCCTCCCCTAATCGACGCGACCGCATCCAAGCCGGCGCTCGACATTCACGACATCCTGAAAATTCTGCCGCATCGCTATCCCCTTCTGCTGATTGACCGCGTGCTGGAGTTGAAACGCAAAGAGCGCATCGTGGCCATCAAGAACGTCACCATCAACGAACCGTTTTTCAACGGCCACTTCCCGGGATTGCCCATTATGCCCGGCGTGCTGATCGTGGAAGCCATTGCGCAGGCCGGCGGAGCGCTGCTGCTCACCGAGGTGGAAGATCGAACGGACAAGGTAATGGTATTCACCGGGATTGAACGCGCGAAGTTTCGCAAACCCGTGAGCCCCGGCGACCAGTTGCGGATCGAAGTGGAAGTAAAGGGCTGGCGAGCCATTGCACGCATGATCGCCGTCAGAATGCAGGGCGTCGCATACGTGGATGGCAACCGAGTCGCGGAAGCGATGGTGTCCTGCCAGCTCATCGATAGTGCGCGCGGCCGCGGCCAAAATTCTGATGGCGCTGACGACAGCTCGTCTGAGGAATGAACCGGAGTCCGGCAGCCGGCGCGATGAGTCGATCTCCCGATGATGCAATGACTCGATCATGAATGTGCACCCCACTGCCATCGTCGATGCGCAAGCCAAAGTGCCAGCATCCTGCCAGGTTGGTCCTTACTGCGTGATCGGTCCTGAGGTCGAACTTGGTGAACGCTGCCGTTTGGTGGCGCACGTGGCCATCGCAGGGCCAACGAAAATCGGCGGCGATAACGCGTTTTTTCCTTTCTGCGCCATCGGCATGGATCCTCAGGATGTCACCTACCAGGGCGAAGCCACGCGGCTCGAGATCGGCGATCACAACGAGATACGCGAATGTGTCACCATCACCCGCGGCACGGTGAAAGGCGGTAGCCTCACGAAAGTTGGCAGCCACACGCTCATCATGGCCTACGCGCATATCGGACATGACAGCGTGATCGGCGACCACTGCATGCTGGTGAACGGAGCGACGCTGGCCGGACATGTGACCGTCGAAGAATGGGCTGTGGTCGGGGCGCTTTGCCCGGTGCATCAGTTTGTGCGCATCGGGGCTCACTCCTACGTCGGCGGCGGAACCACGATCACGCAGGATGTCTTGCCGTTTTCGATGACCTCCGCCGCGCGCGACACTCACGCCTATGGGATGAATAAAGTTGGCCTCGAGCGCCGCGGCTTTTCGAAGGAGCGCGTTGGAAAAATTCACCACGCTTATAAAACTCTGCTGGCATCGAAGCTCAATACATCCCAAGCGCTCGAGAAGCTGAAAGCCGAACCCGATCGCGGCCAAGATGTGGATTTGCTGATCCGCTTCATCGAGGCATCGGAACGAGGAGTAATTAAATAGCAGTTGCCGGTTGTCAGGTGCCAGTCACTGCGAGGAAGTGTTTGTCACGGGTCTCTCCGATCAGGACCTGATGGAGTGGCAAAAGGCTGTGGACCTCGCGGAAGAGGGAAATTCAGACAGTTTCATTGGGCCTCTGCGAGGGTTCTCTGTTGCACACTGAAACGCAGGTCCTCATGGCGGCTCGGCTGCACTATTCAGAAGAGCAGGTCGGCCGTATTCTTAGACTGCCGGCAGAGCTAGGCCGCGTTCTGAACGGACTTATGGCATCAATTTAGGTAGGGGGCGCTTCGTACTGGCCACTGCTCTACTATGCAACGCATCGGCCTCATCGCTGGCAACGGCAAGTTTCCCCTGCTCGTGCTCGACGCGGCGCGAGCGGCGGGATATGAAGTTGTCGTGGTCGCGATCAAGGAAGAAGCCTTGCCTGAGATCGAGGACAGAGGCGCGCACTCGCTTCACTGGTTATCTCTGGGCGAGCTTTCGAAGCTAATTGAGACCCTCCAGCGCGAAGGCGTGCGGCGCGCCATTATGGCCGGTCAGGTAAAGCATAAACAGATTTTCTCCGCCATCCGGCCGGACTGGCGGATGGCCAAGCTCTTGCTCTCCGTCGCCACGCGCAACACCGACAGTCTGATCGGTGCCGTTGCCAAGGTTCTCGCGGAGGAAGGCATCACTCTCGAGAATTCCACTTGGCTGCTCGAACCGCTGCTGGTGAAGCCGGGCGCGCTCACTCACCGCGCGCCCACCGAGCAGGAACGCAAGAACATCGACTACGGCCGCG
>PMHI01000470.1:35884-36461 GCA_003156615.1 Acidobacteriaceae bacterium
GCCCTCACCGTGGTGAAGATCGCCAAGCCCAATCAGGATATGCGCTTCGATGTTCCCGTGATCGGAGTGAAGACGATCGAAGTCATGCAAGCCGCCGGCGCGACGTGCCTCGCGCTGGATGCGGAAAAGTGTTTGCTGCTCGATGGAGATAAGATTCGCGACGCGGCGGATGCTGCGGGGATTGCGGTGGTGGCGGATGCGGCCTGACCAGACACACTGCGTGTATTCATAGCAGGGCTCATACTTTTTCAGAAAGGAAGTTCAATCATGACCAGCCCAAGCTCCGAACCCGCCCTCCTCGCTGACCAGCTTCGACGCGCATTCGAAGGCGATGCCTGGCATGGTCCTGCTCTGCTTGAGTTATTGCAAGATCTGGATGCCGCCACGGCCGCAGCCAAACTCCTGCCCGAAGTGCACAGTATCTGGGAGCTGGTGCTGCACATCGCTGCCTGGGACGATGCGGCTTGCCGCCGTCTGAGCGGGGAGAAAGTCCAGCCCACGGGCACTGCGAATTTTCCCCTCGTTCCCAAACCCACTCAAACCAGGTGGGACGCGGCTGTCGCTCATGCGAAGCACA
>PMHI01000756.1:0-8094 GCA_003156615.1 Acidobacteriaceae bacterium
AAAGAAAGAAAACGCTCGATCGACGAATTGTTGGGCTTGGTGGATTTAACCAAGTGGCGCGATGCCCAAACCAAGACTCTCTCCGGCGGCATGCGGCGGCGATTAGAGATTGCCCGCGGGTTGGTGCATCATCCGAGAATCTTTTTCCTCGACGAACCAACCACGGGATTAGATCCAGTCTCCCGTGTGGCAGTGTGGGAGATGCTGGGCAACATCAAGAGCCAGCGGCAACTCACCATCCTGATCACCACGCATTACATGGACGAAGCCGACCGGCTTTGTGACCGCATTGCCATCGTCGATCACGGTAAGCTGGTCGCGCTGGATGCGCCGATGGCGTTAAAGGCGAGCGTGCCGGGTTCCAATGTCATTGAAGCGCAGTTCGAAAATCCTCCCGGCGACTGGGAACAGCGCCTGCACACGCTCGACGATGTCACCTCGGTGCAGCATGAGGGAGCGGGCATGTACCGAATCCTGACCGGTAACGGCTCGCGCACCACCACCGAACTGGTGGAGATGGCCGTGGCAGCCGGGGTCTCGGTGAAGTCGCTGTCGGTACAGAACACGACTTTGGACGATGTATTCGTGCATTACACAGGCCGGCAGTTGCGCGACGAACTGCAGAAAGCATACGCCTTCACCATGCCGCAGAGCCCGGGGTTGCGGCCATGAACCACATCATGGCGATTGTCGAGCGCGAAATGCGCAAGTTCTTTCGTTCGCCGGCACTGATGCTGGCGTCCATGATTTTCCCCCTGGTACAGCTCATCATCCTGGGCAACGCGTTCGGCGGAAAGATTCGCGACGCCCGGGTCGCCATTGTCGATGAGGACGGAGGCACGCAGGCACTGAGGGTTCGCGAGGCTTTCGACTCCGTACGCGCCAATATTCGCACTTTCGTGCCGGTGAATTACGACAGCGAAAAGCAGGCCATGGAAGATGTCCGCAACGGCAAGCTCGAAGGTGCGGTAATCATTCCGCCACAGTTCTCGCGGCGCGTGTATGAAGAGAACCACCCGCGAATCGCGGTGGTCGTGGACAACAGCGACAACTTTATGAGTTCCGCCATTGAATCGGAGCTCACCGACCTGACCGACGCGCTGAATCAGCCCACGGTCGAGCCCCGCATCCTGCAGCAGACGGCGCTGGACATCGTCGAACTCTACCCCTACATCGAATACATGAAATATCTGCTTCCGGGGTCGCTGGTGCTGGCCATGTTTGTGTCGGTGATGATCGGCGGCGGCATGCTGTATATCGACGACAAGGCGCGCGGCGTGCATGAAGGCTATCTGGTCACCCCCATCACGAAGCTCGAGCTGGTGTTGGGCCTCAACCTGGCGGGCGCGATCAAGGCAGTGATGACCGGGGTGATCATTACGGTGATTGGATCGCTGATGGCCGGCGTGAGCACGATCTTCAATCCAGCCACGGTGTTCGGCCTTCTGATCATGATCGTACTGACTGCTCTGGCTTTCAACACCATGATGTTTCTGCTGATGGTGAGGATCGAAGATCCGCTGGTGCCGCGGGCGATGTTTGGAATTCTCAACACCCTGCTGTTTTTCCCCAGCGGTGCGGTGTATCCCGTCCAGGCCTTCCCGCCGTGGTTGCGAGCAATCACCAGGGTGGACCCCTTTTCCTATGCAGTCGATGGCTTCAAGTGTCTGCTGTTGAAAGAGACGAACCTGTCGGCGGTCTGGGGCGACATGCTGTACCTGACGATCTTCGCCGCCGTTACGCTTGGCGTCGCGATCCCGCTATTCAAGCGCACGCTGTAGAAGAATCGGGCCATTCGAAAAGGCAATTAGGTAATTTAAGACCCAGGCTGGCGGGATCGGAGTTTACAAAATTCCCCGCGTACTCAATACCCAAAGACATTCGGAACTTTTGACTTACCCGCGGCGTCCGTTATGCTAGAGCGTGATGACCTTACTGGACGCGAAAGAGTACCATCCTGAAAAAGAACGAAAGCGAAGAACCCGGATCATTTCGGCAGTCGTTCTTGTGCTACTTCTGGTTTTCGGTGTCTGGTGGAACCGCTTCTGGCCGGAAAAACGTGTCGCCAATCAATTCTTTTCTTCCCTGCAAAAGCAAGACTTCGAAACTGCTTACGGCCTCTACTACGCCGATCCGGGGTGGAAGCAGCATGCGCAGAATCACGCGAAGTATCCGTTTAACGAATTCTGGCAGGATTGGGGCCCCGGCGGCCAGTGGGGCGTCGTCAAGAGTTATCGGATTTATGGCGCCAGTAATTGTCCGGGCGGTGGAAGCGGCGTCGTTGTCGACCTGATCGTCAACAGCCGCTCGCAACACGCCCAGTTGTACGTGGACAAAACGGACAAGACGATCAGCACCCCGCCCTGCGATCTGGAATTTCGCTAGGACCGGTTAGCTTCCAAAGTGCGCCAGCGCCCTGGTCAGGGACGCCTCGTCGCCGACATTCAGGCAGGTCGTCGAGCGGTCTATCTGCCGCATCAATCCGCACAGAACTTTTCCCGGACCGATTTCCACGAAGGTCTCAAGGCCCTGCTGGATCAGCAGGCGCATGCACTGTTCCCACTTCACCGAGCCCGTGACCTGCCCAACCAGGGTCGCGCGCGCCCGCTGTTCATCGACGACCAGGGACGCTTCCACATTACAAGCGACGGGATACACGGGATTCTGCATCCGCAGGGCGTTCAAGTCCACTTCCAGGCGGTCTTGCGCAGGCTTCATCAGCGAACAATGGAACGGTGCGCTTACCGGCAGCAACTTGGCGCGTTTCGCTCCCCGCTCATCGGCCAGCTTCGCTCCGCGCTCTACTGCCGCGGTGTTGCCCGAGATCACAATTTGCTCCGGCGAATTAACATTCGCGGGGGAGCAGACTTGGCCCTGGGCCGCGTCCTCGCAAACCGCGGAAACCTTCTCCAATGCCATGCCCAGGATTGCCGCCATGGCCCCCACTCCCACCGGGACCGCCTCCTGCATATACTTTCCGCGATTCCGCACCGTGCGCACCGCGTCGGCAAAGCTCATCGTCTGAGAGGCTACGTGCGCCGAGTACTCACCGAGGCTGTGGCCCGCCACAAAGCTTGGCTTGGGGATGCGGCCCTCAAGAACTCTCAGGGCCGCGATTGACGCGGTAAGAATCGCCGGCTGCGTGATCTCGGTCAGCCGCAATTGTTCCTCCGGGCCCTCAAAGCATACTTGCGAGAATTTGTAGCCCAGCGCTTCGTCGGCCTCTTCAAATATCTGCCGCGCGATGGGATAGTTCTCAGCAAGATCCTTGCCCATGCCCACGGCCTGCGATCCCTGGCCGGGAAAAATGAATGCGATCCGGTGCCCGTTTCTTGGTTCCGTCATCATCTTGGTTGCGCAAGAACTTAGTGAGCCGGGGCAACTTCCACTTCTGCCGGCGTGGGGCGAAGCGCGGCCAGTCCCTGCTCGATCGATTTATTGATGTTCCGCTCGGCGGACTCCGCAGCCACCCGCACCGCATTCTTGATTGCGTTCGCGTTGGAGGAACCGTGCGTAATAATGCACACGCCTCTTACCCCCAACAGCGGCGCGCCACCGTATTCGGTNNTCCTTCAAAACCGTGCGCACCAGGTTCGCCACGCCCTCCGAGATCTTGAGCGCCACGTTGCCCACGAACCCGTCGGCAACAATCACGTCGACATGGCCATTGAACAGGTCGCGGCCCTCCACATTGCCCACAAAGTTCAGGGGCAGCCGCTTCAATAGCTGGAATGACTCGCGGGTCAGTTCGTTGCCCTTGGTTTCTTCTTCGCCGATCGAGAGCAATCCTACCCGCGGCTGTTTCACGGCAGCAAACGGGGAGCGTCCAAACGTCGACTGGCCAAACCTCGAGTCGCCGAACTTGGGGTTGCCAAACACGGTTGTGCCGAACATGGATCGGAAATAAATCTCGCCCATTACCGCGAACTGTTCCAGGTTATGCGGCTTGCAATCCACATTCGCGCCGACGTCCAGCAGAATCGCAGCCGTCCCGGGAGCGGTAGGAAAAACCGCCGCCAGCGCTGGCCGGTCCACGCCGTGCAACGCGCCCAGCACCATCTTGGCCGTAGCCATTGCGGCCCCGGTATTACCGGCGGTGACGAAACCCGCCGCCCTTCCTTCGCGCACCAGCCGCAGCCCTACGCGCATGGAGGAGTCGCGCTTGGCCCGCACGGCCTGCATCGCCTTATCTTCCATGGAAATGACTTCGCTCGCGTGGACGATTTCAAGCGGCAGCCGCGCCGCCGCCGGATGACGGTCCAATTCGGCTTTGATTGTCGCTTCTGGACCGACCAGCAGGACGCGCACGCCGTAATTACGCGCGGCATGGATCGCGCCTTCGATTTCAGGCTTGGGCGCCCGGTCCGAACCCATCGCATCCAGCGCGATCACGCTAGGCATGGTGGCAGGAAATTAGCTGGCTTCCTTCACTTCCAGAACTTCGCGGCCCTTGTAGTAGCCGCACTTAACGCAAGCGCGATGCGGCATCTTCTTCTCGTGGCAGTTCGGACACTCCGACAGCGAGTGGCTCTTCAGGGCATCGTGCGCCCGCCGGGTCGAGGTGCGCTTCTGAGAATGTCGTCGTTTAGGATTCGGCATGGTCGATAAATTCCTCTCGCCGAGGCGCATCGGCCTCGCATGAATCATTGCAATATCTTTGATGCTTGATGATCCTTGATCCTTGCTCTAGATGATCAGGCTCTTAATGCGTCAGTTTGCCGCGGATTTCCTTCAACGCCGCCCACCGCGGTTCTTCGAGCGTCACGACGCACGAACACTGCCCCTCGTTCAGATTCTGGCCGCAGTGCGGGCACAATCCCTTGCAATCTTCGCGGCACGTCACCTTCAATGGGACGGCCAGCAGCACCTGCTCGCGTACCACATCGTCGAGCAGAATTCCCTCGCCTTCATAATAGCTGATCTCAGCCTCCGCATCGGTCACCGATATCTCGTCCCGCCCCGCGTCCGCCCCCTGGGGACGATACAGCAGGTCGAACTCGCGCTTCACATCCTGAGTAAGCGGCTCCAGGCAGCGCGCACAACTCGTTTCGAGGCTGGTCGCCAGTCTGCCTCTGATCCGTATGTCTTGGATTATCTTGTGCTTACCGTGATGCTCCTCGACCAGATCCGCCCGCCCGCTGCTCACGATCGGCGTGACCTGACGGTAATCGGTTCCCAAGTCGATCACGCCCGGCGCGAACTTCTCCGCAAACTCCACGGGATGAAGTTCTAAATCTTTGATCTCGAAGAACATCGGAACCTCCGCGCCCCGTCCAGTTGCCGCCAGGCTCGCGGAAGCACGCCAAGAAGGCGCAAGTACCGCAAGGAGCAAGAGTTAAGCATAAAGGCTGATAGAAAGCAGTGTCAAGGCGCGATAAACTTAGGCGCGATAAACTTAGTGGACAGAGGTGATTTCCCAGTGGAACGCCCCATCCCTACCGCTGAAGAGTTCGAACGGCCGAGCGCATTCTGCGAACGCACGGCGGGAGTCCCCGCCCCTCAGCCGGAGAGCACCGGTCCTTTTCCCACCGCTGAAGAGATGATCCGCGAGGATAGGGATCGTTGACGGAAAACAAGAATCGGTGGTTCCAGAGCCACGCCAATGTCGCCGCGGTTTTCCTCACGCTCCTCGGGTTCCTGGCGCGTCTCTGGAGCGCCTCCGGAATATTCCTCAATCCCGATGAGGCGCTGCATTTCCGGCTGGCCAACCAAAATTCGCTGACTCTTGCCTACAAAGCAAGTCTTACCGCAGCTCATCCTCCTCTGTTCATCTTCTTGCTCTATTTCTGGCGCGGGCTGGGCGCCTCAGAACTCTGGCTGCGCCTGCCTTCGGTCGTGGCGGGTACGGTTTTTTGTTGGATGTTTTACAAATGGTTAAGCCAGGCCGTCGGCAGCCTGGTTGGCTTGATCGCCCTTCTCTTCGTCGCCTTGCTTCCGCCCATCGTCCTACTTGCGGCGGAAGTGCGGCAGTACGCTTTGATGCTCGCATTCCTGGCCAGCGCTCTGTACTTTCTGGATGAAGCTTTCAGGAAAAACTCTCCCGGCCGGATGGCGGCTTTTTCCCTGTGTCTGTACCTCGCCATGCTGTTTCATTACTCGGCGTTCTTGTTCGCCGCTGCGCTCGGCATTTATGCTCTGCTCAGAATCTTCCCGGAACGCCCGCCCGTCAGCCTGGTGACAGCTTGGGCCGCCGGCCAGTTGGGCGGATTGGCTCTCGCGGTGTTCTTGTTTAAGACCCATATTTCGAAGCTGGGCGCAGGCGAGTCAAGGACGCCGCTGCAAGGCTGGATGAGTGAGTCTTATCTGCAGCGATCTTATTTCGATCCCGCACACGACAATCCCGTGANNTCTGCTTTATTGGGGGAGTCGTAATTCTTCTGCTCGCGAAAGGATCACCGGAGCATCGCACCTCGTCACGCCGCTTGGGAATATTTCTGCTCCTCCCGTTTGGCATTGCGGGAGGCGCGAGCCTGGCTCATGTTTATCCCTACGGGGGCACACGGCAAATCGCATTCCTGATGATCCCCGGCATGACGGGCGTCAGCGTAGCCATCGCGCTTTTGGCGGCGGGCGCGACAGGAAAAAGATGGGGTCGCGGACTTACCATCGCAGCGCTCGTCCTCTTAGCCTGCATCGCCTTTGGCAAACGGCGCCAGCCAAAGATGGAGCGCGCCGACCAAAGCCGGGCGCACATGACCGATGCCATCGATTTTGTACGCGAGAATAGTAAGCCGTCCGATCTCATCTTCACCGATTACCAGAGCGATCTCATTCTTGGCCACTATCTTTGCCAACAGCGTCCCATTTCCCTGGAATTAACCCCCGCCGACTTCGAACAATTTTCCTGCGGCGGCCACCAGGTTGTGGCCACTGACTACAAGAGCGAATGGATGTTTTCGTCTGAAAATTTCCCGAAAGCCTGGCACCGACTCGTCGAAACCTACAATCTGAAACCAGGCGACACTGTCTGGATTTTTCAAGCGGGATGGGGAGTAGATCTTCCGGAAGACTTGCAGCGGCACTTCGCCGAGTTCCACGGCCTGCGCTTCGACCGGTTCGGCAATACCATCAAAATCTTCCGGATGACGGTAGGCCAGCCCATGCCGGCAGTGCTCAGCAGTCATTTCTCCGGCGTCAGCCCCAGCGCCCGCAGCGTAATCTCGTCCGCAATGTTCCGCCCATCCTTTTTGGTGACCACTCCGAAGCTGCCCGAATAATCCCACAGGGTCCAGCCCATCCCCTGCCGCTCCAGCGCCGTGCGCACGTCGTGAATCCACGCCTCGCGGTCTCGCGGGTCGGCATATTCGCGGTAGACGCCGAACTCGTTGCACANNCGGTCCACCGCATCCGGCACGCCTGCCGCTACTTTCGCGGCCGATTCCGGCGACGACGGATAATGCAGCCCCTTCACCCAGTGCCAGAAATATGCTCCCCAGTTCGCGCCCTGATGGGTGAAGATATGGGGCTCATAGAAATGAAAGTTGTAAATCACGTTGGGGTCGCGCAAGGGCTCGATGAAAACCAGATCATCGTCATCGGACCAGCGCGCTCCTGTCGCGATCATCGTGTGCCGCGGAGCGCCTTCGCGAATCGCCGCCGCCAGCTTCGCCTGCACTCCATACCAGCGGTAGCGATCGGAAAACTCCGGCTCGTTCAGAATTTCGAAGCAGACACGTTCCGCATCCCAAGTCGAATAATGTCGCGCCAACGCCCGCCAGAAGTCGGCCAACTCTTCGACAAAGCTGTCATCTTTCGCCAGCCGTGCCTTGAAGCCGCTGTCTGGATGCAGATCGATCACCACCGCCAGCCCGTGATCCAGAATCATCTTCACCGCGGCGTCAAGATATCCCAGATACTCCGCCGGAATCTCGTCGGGCCGGTGGTTCACCATCATCGGTTGCGGATCGACGCTCAACCGCACGTGATCGAAGCCCATCGATTGCATCAGGGCAATGTCTTGTACCGTCGTCCAGCTCTGGAAATGTTCCTTCGTGTAGCCCCGCTTGTCATAAACCTGCGCGAACCATTCGCTGGCGTTGAGGCCATGCCGCAGGTGCGCCAACCGTGACGCCGGAACGAAAGGAACCAACGGCG
>PMHI01000756.1:8136-21061 GCA_003156615.1 Acidobacteriaceae bacterium
CGAATCCTTTTCTTGGTAGCCGCAAAAATCGCATTGCACAGCGCCGGCGCCAGCGGTGGTACGGACGGTTCTCCAATCCCCGTCGGCGGCTCCGTACTGGGCACGGCATACACTTCGACGACCGGCGTCTCGTCCATTCGTAGCGGCGCGTAGTCGTCGAAATTTCCCTGCACCACGCGGCCTTTCTCGATCGTGATCTTGGCTCGCAGTGCATTCGACAGTGCGTAGACGATCCCGCCCTGGATCTGCTGCTCCATGATGCTGGGATTCACCACCTGCCCGCAATCGACCGCTGCCACCACGCGATGCACTCGCGGCACATCGTTCTCCATGCTGATCTCCGCCACCTCGGCCATGTAAGAAGAAAAACATCCAAAGCAAGCGATCCCGCGAAAACGTCCGGCAGGCAAAGCCTTCCTCCATCCTGCTTTGTCCGCCGCCAGTTGCAGCACGCCGCGCATGCGCGCTGTGTGCCACGTTGTCGTGAAGAACTGAATGTCCCGATCTTTNNGCCTGCAGAGCGTAGACCGACCGCATCCATCCCAGCGGTACAGCGGTTTCCGCAATCACGCTCTCGATCGAAACATTTTCCAGCCCGTACACGAACGCCGCTTCGTCCGGCAGATCCGGATCGACCCCGCCCGGAACCGGCTGCCCCTTCTGCCCGCTGATCGATGGCGCAGCGATCCGATGCGTGAATGCCACCGGCCAGCCCGCTCCATCCAGCACCGCGTTCAACTGATGCAGGCTCGCCGGGCGATACGTCGAAAATCGCATGTCATCTTCACGCGTCCAAATCACCTTCACCGGAACACGAGTCGCCTTCGACACCAGCGCCGCTTCTACCGCGTAGTCATGCTCCAGCCGCCGCCCAAAGCCTCCACCCATCATCGTCACGTGCACCTTCACCTGATCCGGATCCAACCCCACGGCCTGCGCCGCCGCATCCCGGCAGTCCTGCGGCACCTGCGTCGGAGCCCACAACTCACAGGCTGTCGCCTGGTAATGCGCCGTGCAGTTTCCCGTCTCCATCGGAGCGTGCGCCATGAACGGCAGCCGATATTCCGCCGCAACCCGCCTTCCCGTGACCTTCGAAACATCGCCCACGGAGTACAAACTCACGCCTTTCTTTGGCGCCGCCTGCTTCAGCGACTCCATCACCGCCGGCGTATTCAAATCCTTGTTCGGCCCTTCCTCCCAACTCACGTTCAGCAAGCGGCGCCCTTCCATCGCGCCCCAAACACTGTCGGCCACGACTGCCACAGCCGCATCGCTGATCTTTCCCACGTAGATCACCCCGGCAATCTTCTTCGATTCGGCATCGTCAAACTTCACGAGCTTCCCGCCGATCGTCGGACACCGCGACAACACCGCGTATTTCATCCCCGGCATCCGGAAGTCAATCCCAAACACCGCTTCACCTTTCACCTTCGACGGCGTGTCCACCCGCGCCAGGCGCTGCCCAACAATCTTGTAGTCCTTGCTCTGCTTCAGCGGAGCGTCGGTCGGAATCGGCAGCGTGGCGGCCTTCGCCACTAGTGCCCCATAGCTGAGCCGCCGCTTCGACGCCCCGTGAAGAATACTGCCCTCTACCGCCGCGCAACTCGAGCGCGGCACGCCCCAGGTCAGCGCCGCCGCCGAAATCAGCATCTCTCGCGCCGCCGCTCCGGCCTTGCGCATCGGATCCCACGTCGTCTTTACGCTCGCGCTTCCGCCCGTCGTCTGATCTCCATAGAGCGTGCTTGCTCCCGCCTGTTCGATCTCAATCTGTTTCCAGTCCGCTTCCAGTTCCTCCGCCAGAATCATGGGCAGCGCCGTGCGCACACCCTGTCCCATCTCCGAGCGCGCTACCACGATTGTGATCTTGTTGTCCGGCGTGATCCGCAGGTAAGCATTCGGTGAGAAAACTTCTTTCGTCGATCTTCCCGCACGCGGGAGGTAGAACCCCACCACCAGCCCCGTTCCCGCAGCGATTCCGGCCGCAACAAACTCTCGTCGGCTCAGCCGGGTCATCGCGCGCCTCCCACTCCGGCAGCTCGATGAATCGCCTTGCGAATTCGTTCATANNATCTGCTCATCGCTCGGATTCGGCGTCTTCGCCAGCAGCGCTGCCGCCGTCATAATCTGTCCCGTCTGGCAGTAGCCGCATTGCGGAACTTCTTCGGCAATCCATGCCTGCTGCAACACGTGCAAGCCCTTCGCGCCGAGCCCTTCAATCGTCGTGACGCCTTTCCCGGCAACTTGCGAAACCGGCGTGGAGCACGACCGAATCGCCGCTCCCGCCACGTGCACTGTGCAAGCGCCACAGAACCCCGCCCCACAGCCGAATTTCGTTCCTGTGAGTTCCAGCGTGTCTCGCAACACCCAGAGCAGCGGCGTCTCCGGCGGGACGCTCACCTTCTTCTCGTTACCGTTAACTTGGAGTGTGAAGTCGGCCATGCGTGTTCAATCTTAGATTTACAACCGTACAATCCTACTCAACGCCGGGGAAAAAAGGAAAGGGAACAGGGGTGGGATGCAGGCAGCAAGATCTGCCGCGAAGCAGGGGGTCCGTGAATCAGCCGCAAGGTGCGCGCCGCTTACTTCAGCTCCGCCAGTTTCTGGGTGGCAATCTGCACCGCGTCCGCGCCGGGATTGTCTTTCTTGACCTGCTCGTAGAGGCGCTTGGCATCGAGCGGCTGGTTGCTGGTCTGGTAAAGTTCCGCCAGTTGCAACTCCGAGGTTACTTTGCTCACCGAAGCTGTGGGATGGTTGATCAGGTCCTGGTAGAGAGCTACGGCATCCTTGGTGCGGTCCGTGTTGCTATAGAGAACGGCCAGCGCCAGCTTCGCCACCGAAGCCAGCTCTTTGTTGCCGGTCGATGCCGCCGCCTTGAAGTTGCTTTCCGCGGCGGCGTTGTTGCCCGCACTCTCTGAAGTTACCCCCAAAAAGTAGCGCGCCAGATCCGCCGTGCGGGTGTGCGGATACTTGTCCACGATCCCCTGAAATTGCTTCTTGCCGGCTTCGGCGCGCTCCTTCACCGAGGCAAAGCTCGGGGAGTCCGGTTGCGCGGGCGTTCCGGCGGCGCGAAGCGGCGTGTCGAGAGTCCGAACCGCCAGCGATAAATCGAAGCCGGCCTTCTCATCCTGCGTGCTCAGGTAATACCAACCGCCCAGCACGACGACCGCAATCATCGCTACGGCGATGCCGGCGACCGTTAGCGTGTTCCTGTGTTCCACGCTCCAGTGAGCGGTCTTCTCCGCAGCTCCGATGGTGACTCGGCTGAATGCGTCCTGCTTAAGTTGATGGCGGGTTTCTGCGCGCACTTCTACCTTCCAGTCTCAGTCTCGTGAAGTCTAGGTCGATGACTCGCTCTCTCGGTGGGGCAAGCAGTTAGTTTATCAGCCGGAAATCAGCACCGTCAAAGCCGCATGAGCTCACAAACGATCCCGGGAAACATGTAGGGGAAGGCCAAGCTTCTGCCGTGCCACACAGCCTCGAGGAAATGAAGGCTTGGCCCCTGAGGGTTTCGACAGTGAATGCCCCCGGTGATGGTGCGACAGTCCCTACCGCGGCGCTTCCTCGAGCAAGCCCTGCTCGAGTTTCTCCTGGCACTCGATGCAGTGCCGCGTCCAGGGCACGGCCTCCAACCGCTTGGCATTGATTTCCTTGCCGCAATGGATGCACTCTCCGAAGCTGCCTTCGCGGATCCGCGCCAGCGCTCTCTCCACCATCTGCAGCAGCGCCCGCTCGTTGTTGCTCTGGCTGAAGAGAAACTCTTTCGTGTAGGAACTGGCGGCCCGGTCGGCGATGTCCTGCGCCGTGTCCTCGTCGGCGGAGCGCCCGTCCGCCTGGGTGCGCGACACCGTACGCCGCAAATCCTGCTGCCTCGTCTCCAACCTCTTCTTGAAAGTTTCTAACTTCTTCTTATCCATATTCTTATCCATAACGTCACTTCTAGAATCCTGCGGCGACCCTCCCGGAGCCGCCAAGCAGCATAAGGGCCAAACGAAAATGATAAGCGCCCCAATTGAGATGCGTCAACCACTGATGGGGTGGGCGGGGTGGGTAGTGATTAGCAAGATTTCCACAGGCGGACTTCAATCCCGCGCATGGGTCTCGAGGCCAGGGTGCGGTTCCGTTCCTATAATTCCCGCCGTCAGACGTTGCGGCAGCGGTCTAACGAACGCGATCAGCGACCCTTAGATCAGACACAGCCAATACGATGCTTGCCTTCCCCGAACCTTTCACGGTGGTCTGGTAACCGGCGCCGATGTTGATGTCCTTGGCCGCCAACTTCGAGGCCAGGCGAAAAAAGGCGCCCGGAATGTTGGGTACGTTGAGGTAAACGACCTGCTCTTCGTAGCAGGAAAATCCTTTCTCCTCCAGTTTCTTTTTGGCGCGGCTGGGGTGATCGACGACGAATTGCACATAACCCATGGTGCCGGCACTGCCCACATTAAAGGCCAAAATGTTCACGTTCGCTTTGCCTAGAATCCCCGCGATCTCGGCGAGAGCTCCGGGACGGTTCTGGCAGGAAATTGTCAACTGGATCATCTTGGCCATGATGGCTCCTATGACTGGAAGATGGTTGGAATTTTATCAGAGCGTATCCGCAACCCTAAGATTTAGTGCATAAACATTGAAGATCACGCCCCGCCCGCTGGGGAAAGTAAGACGAAGTAAGCGGGTTCCGTGCCCCGCTTGCGCGCCGACGGCATTTTGCGAAAGGCCTTACTTTCGCAGGCTGGCAGCGAAAAATGTGAAGCACACAGTGCGGACGTCGGCGGCGGAAAAATCCGCTGGATAGGTCATGGAGCGGGCCAGTATCTTGTCTCGCAGCATGCCTTCGATCGCCCCCATCAGGGCTGAGCGCACGGCTTGCGGGTCCATTGCCAGCTCTCCCGACTCAGCCAGTTGCTGCAGAATTTCATCAATGCGCTGAACGAATTCCAAAAACCCGGGAACCAGGACGATCTGTTTGCCATCGTCACGAACCCGGCGTCCCTCGAGAAGGAAGAGCTTTCGAAGATCTTCGTCTCGGTCCAAGAAACTGAGCATCATCTCGACCAGCAGCTTGAATCGTTCCCGCGGCGAGGAGACGCTCCCGAGAGCTAAACTGAGAGCCGGATTGATTTGCTCCCAGGCGTATTGAAAGATCGCCTCAAGCAGTCCCTGCTTGCCCTCGAAATGCTTGACCAGTTGCGATTCGCTGGTCCCGGCAAGCCGGGCAATCGCGGCGGTGGAAGTAGCCTCGTAGCCGCGTTCGGCAAACAATCGTTTGGCCGCTTCCCGGATCCGGTCCCGGCTCGGCAGTAGTAGGCCTGTTCTTTGAATTTGCACGGTGCACTCCCGTGGCAGTTCAGCGTCCGCTACTGGTGATCCTACTACTGTTTCCTGTCGTTTCCCTACTGCTAAATCAGCCAAAGAAGGGAGGCGAGCACCAGCAGCCGTACTCGCCTCCGCTGCCACCGCAGTTCATGCCCTTGCGCAAATGGGGGAAGGCATTTTACTGCGGGTAAGTCGTGGGAATTACCTTGTTGACGACTTTAATGTCCCAGGAGCCGAGCCCGGTCACGTAATCGTATCCCGGGAGCGCAGTGAAAAGTCCATTTCCGCCGAGGATCACGTCGTTGAAATCGGGACTGCTCAGAGTGGGGGCACCGTTTGCCAGTTGATAGATCAGCGGGCCGGCAAAGCCGAGTTTGTTACCGTGCGAGGATTCAATTCGCGCCCATGATCCCATGGAGAGCGGCGACGACAGACTCGTTCCGCCAACGAGTTCGGCACTGCCGTCGACGATGATGTTAGCGGCGCAAATCGACAACTCCGTGCCGCCGGCGCACATCGCGACATCCGGTACACCCCGGCTCCCATTCTCGGTGCTGAGGACGATCGGTTCGGTACCCGATCCGGTGTATGCCTGCCAGAATGGAGAGTTTTCGAACAAGCTGATTCCGCCGCCGCTCGCCTCCCACGCTATTTCGTAGTCGTAGGTGAAATTGGCGTTCGTAAAAAGGTTGGTTCCGCCAACCGCGATCACATAGGGCGATGAGGCGGGATAGGACGTGTCTGGCGGCCCATCAAGAGGCACGCCGTTAGGTCCCTCTGAGGGACACGCTGAGCCATTGTCGTCTGCTGAGGCAAATGGGGTTATGCCCTGCAGCGCCGCTTCGCCAAACATCTCATCATCCAGAACCATGGATCCGTCGAGATAGGGGAAGAATTCACACTCGCCGAATGACATGTTAAAGGCTTTTACCTGGTTACTGGATACGGCTTTGTTAATGGCGAGCCCGAGATCGGAATCGGTCATCGATGTGGCGACATAGAAGTAGAGATGTGATACCTGGTTTGCGATTCCGGTGGAGGTCTGGGAGTCGAGATCCCACTCGTCCTCGCCGCTGGTGTCCGGACTGGCGATACCGGCGTTCACAACGGTAACCGGCACCTCCGGCAGTGCGTAAGTCTTTTCATAGGTCACCAGATCCTTCACGACTTGGGTCAGATCTCCTTCCGCAATGATGCCGACGGCGGTGCACTTGCCGGTCGATAACAATTGTGGGGCTGTGAAACTCGAGCAGGAGGTTCCCGTGGCCCAGGCGGGCGTAACCGCGGAGGCCGCAGCAGGGGACGCGGCATCATAGGCAATCTGATAGTCCTGGGGGCCGTAACTTTCATTGGCGGTGGCGGGTAAGGGGCAGCCCGCCGGAGGCGTGCAGGGGTCGGTGAGCGGACGGGGACCCTGACTAAGCTTAGTCGCGCTGGCACTCAGACTCAGCTTGGTCAGGTCCGAGTGCAAGCCCGCAACGTTGTTCAGTCCAAGCACGGCAATTACGACACCCGAGAGAGATGTGGGCACCTGTGCGGGCGCGGTGTTCAGGTACACAGTGGCGCCGTTGACCGAATACTCTTCGAGAGTGGTATTGAAGGCCGATTGGACCACCGCCGCGGTTCCGTCTGCCTCAACGAGAAGCTGATTGTCAGCGGCCGTCACGTTGGTAAAACCGGCGTCTGATAAATAGCTTTTGACGGCGTTGACNNAGCATGGCGCGGAGGGTCGGTTGAACCTGATCGGCATTCTGCTCCTCGAGGCCGACAACGACGTGCATCGCCGTGGAAGGCGCCAAAGAACCGATTGACGTGGCGTTTTTCAAATATTGGACCGGATATGCCTTGGTAGCTGTGGACGCCCAAGTCTGGGCGAGGGCGTTGGGAGATGTGAATGCTGCGAGCAGCAGCCATCCAACCAACGCACTCAGACGCAGTTTGGGGGTCACCTTCTTGGCTTGAAAGAGTGAAAACTGCATGGGAAGTCTCTCCTGGCACTTAGATTTGAGAAGCGGCTGCTAGCAGTAGTACTTCTTCAGGAAGTAGTGCGACTAGCGGAGGCATGTTCTCCCAACTCCCCTCGGCCGGTCTATCGGGTGATTTCCGTATTCCCGCAACGGGAAAATCCGTAGCGGGATCTGACCACCGGGAAGCCTTTCTAAACGACCGAAGGACCCGAAAACAATGGGTTTTCGCTCTGGCCCCCTCAGCATTTGTTAAGCGAGGCTGGCCCGCTCCGTCGTGTTGCCGACGAGCCCTGGCCTCAGCTGAGCCGAAGGGCGGGAAAGGTCAGTTCTCCCGTCCCAGCACGCTGAATTCCGTGATCGGAGTTCCCCATGCCGACGACTCCGTCGTTAGCACCGGCTCGCCCATACGGGTGGTAGGGGCTCTGGCGTCTTGCTTACCTTGGTAGAGGGTCTTTCATGTTCGTCAGGGCGTAGGCCAGGACGGCCATCGCGGCGGCGTTTTCACGGAGTTCGGAGGGGACTACTTTGTCGAGGGTGTCGGCGGCGGAGTGGTGGTAGTTGAAATAGGTGCGGCCGTCTTGCATTACGCCGAAGGCGGGGACTCCGGCGTCGGACATGGGCGCGATGTCGGCTCCGGGAGAATAGGTGGTGGGCTGGAAGACGGTTGCGCCGATGCTTTGGAGGACNNGTGGGGGAACTCGGCGGAGTATTCGGTGGCGTAGGCTTTGCTGCCGGAGCCTCCGGTCTCTTCGTCCATCCAGGCGATTACGCGGAGGGTGCGGGCGGGGCGCAGGTGGAGGCGCTGGAAAACTTCGGCGGTTTGCATGGCCATGACCACGCCGGCTCCGTCGTCGATGGCCCCGGTGCCGAGGTCCCAGGAATCGAGATGACCGGAGACGATTACGATCTGCTCGGGGTGTTCGGAGCCTTTGAGGTCGGCAATTACGTTATAGCTGGATTCGTCAGGGAGTTTCTGCGAAGCGAGAATGAGATGCATGCGGACTTTGCCCTGGGCGGCTAAGTGGACGATTAGGTCGGCGTCTTCGGCGGTGACGGCGGCGGCGGGGATTCCGGCGGGAAAGCTAAATCCCGTGTGGGGGAGGCGGTAGTCGGCGCTGCTGACGGAGCGGACAAGAGCGGCTACCGCGCCGAGATCGGCGGCGGCTTTGGGTCCAGCGGCGCGATAACGGACGGCCTCGCCGTAGGCGGCGAAGGCTAGTCCGGCGTCGGCCTTTTGCTTGTCGAAGAGCTCGTTGAACAGGACGATCTTGCCGGCGACTTTGTCACGGCCGAGAGCTTGGAGCTCGTCGAAAGTGTCGACGGCGACGACGTCGGCAGTGAGACCGTCTGGCGGAGTGGAGGTGCTCCCACCGAGCGCGGTGAGAACGATCTTTTGCGTGGTGTTGGGAACCATGCCCGGATACTCGACGAGGGCAGCGCTTTCGGCGCCGCGGACCCAGTGCGCAACGGTGACTGGCTGGAGGCGGACGTCGAGACCGAGCTTGCGAAGTTCGGCGGCGACATACTCGGCGGCAGCACTGGCCTGGGGCGAACCGGTGGGGCGCGGTCCGATGTTTTCGGTTAGGTGGGCGAGCTGGCGGTAGGCGTAGTCGTCATTCAGGGCAGCGGCTTTGATGGCGGAGAGCTGCTGGAGAAGAAGGGGAGGGAAATTCTGGGTGGAAGTCTGAGGTGTGGACATCCACGCCGGCGTGGGCGGCGTCTGGGGCGGGTTTTGAGCGATGGTGAGTGCGGGGGAGATGAGCAGAACTGCGATCAAAATTTCAACCCACGAAGTTTCGACATCCAAGGATCGAACGAAGCGAAAGGTTTTGATCATAGGTGCAGGCAGTGTATCTGAGAGAAGCGGGTGCAGGAAAGCCTGTGGTGGAGGAGTGTAGATGCTCCAAGATAATGTCACCCCTTAACGGCAACCAGATTCTGTCACCCTGCAAAAATGGTGACAGAATCTCGTTGCAGTTAATACGACATTTTCTCGTTGCAACAACAGCACAGGCCTGTCAGCAACCGCGAAAAGGCGCAGCTACAAAACCTACGGGGGAAAATGACGATTCGTATCAGGGTATGCCTTCAGGCATACCGCAGGCGCCCCACCATCAATCCGCGCCTTCAGGCGCTGCGGTGCCGGATTCGATCTCTTCCGCAGCCCGCCCAGCCGTGCCGCCCTGATGCCCTGAGGGAGCCCGCTCGAAAATCGATCTCTGAAAAATCCCAGCGATCAACGAACTTGCGGTGTAGGAACAGCCTTGTTAACGAGATTATCCATGTAGTTCGCCATCTGCTTCATCTCTAGATAGTCATAAGGCTCTCCTGCAAGTGCCTTAGCGAAGGTAGAAGCGATTTTCTTGTCTTGCGGAGTCTGCTCGGAGCCCCGAAGCAATTCTTTCCGCAAGTAGTTCGCGCTCGTCACTAGCGGCTGAAGCTGTTTCGGGTACATCGCGCGGAGATTATTTTGTCGGTCGATAAAGGGTTGCACAATTCTTGAACGTTCTTTTGGATCTATATCAAGAGGAACAGAACTATAGGACTGCTGCGTTTGATAATAAAGACTGTTGTCGTCTTGGTACCACCTTTGTGCCCAATATTGCATCTCGCCTACTATGCCCGGCCCCACTGATAGCAGCGAAGTTAAGAAACTCTTTCTTTCCGTTTGAAGGACAGCGACCAGGGCTTGGTTATTCTCATTCTTGGCTAACGATATTCTCGCGTCAATTGTAGACAGGCGATCATACAAATTGACGATCTTCGGCTGCAGGAGCCCAAGGGTAGCCACCACGCGGTTAGTGTTAGAAACCAACCCGGTGGTTTTATCGACCAGATCATCTGTCTTTCCGAGCGCCGAACCCACATTTTCAAGGAGCTGCTTGTTCGTCCGATCGCTGCTGCGCCTCTGGCCAACATCAAAGGTAAATCCAACAAGCCCGAAGACCAGACAAGTCGTCGCTAAAAGCTTCCTATACTTTGGAGTGTCTTCAATTGCCTCTGCCAATTTTGGGAGCGACATTATGACCCCCAACAAGACCAAGATGAGGTTGGAGACCGCCGGCAGAATGTACGGAGACCAATCTCGCAACCAAGCCCACACGTGATGAAGGCAGGACAACATAGAGCGGGAGAGATTATATCCCGCACACGTCGAAATGGCGCTAACGCACTAACGGGACATCACCATCCCCTCACAATTCCCTTGACTTCGATTCTCAATCCTGAGACCCTATCTCTATCCGCATTGGCTCTTTGACAATAGAATAGCAATGAGATAACCCACGCAAATGCAATATTTTACGGCCCGGACCATCGATTCCACAGCATTTCGATCAGGCGGGTCCGCATAAGTCCTTTGAACGGAATATTTTGCGGGCAAGTTATTTGCTTTCAAGATTTTAGCCAGATCAGGCAGATCAGAAATTCGCTAACTTGCTGATTCCAGAGATTTTACTGGATCGATCTGATGTTTTTCTTGATCCGGATACCTGACCACCGGAACTGGCTGGCAGGCGAGTCCGCATCTAGTCATCCGCGCTGGCAGTGACCTCGGGAAGCGGTGCCCGCGCCACGCTCAACTCCTGATCCTTGTACTGGAGCTGGTAAAGCTTGAAGTAAATCCCGCGCTGGGCCAGCAGTTGCTGGTGCGTGCCCATCTCTCGTACCTGCCCTTTGTGCATGACGATNNACGATGATCTTGTCGGCGCGCTGCACCGTCGAAAGCCGGTGCGCGATGATCAGCGACGTGCGTCCCTCGACCATGCGGTTGAGCGCGTCGCGCACGCGGAATTCGGTTTCAGTGTCCACGCTCGAAGTAGCTTCGTCGAGAATCAGAATCTTCGGTTCGTGGGCCAGCGCCCGCGCGAACGAGATAAGCTGCTTCTGTCCAGTGGAAAGCGTCGAGCCACGCTCCCGCACTTCTTCGTCGAAACCTTTCGGCAGCGCGCGAATGAAGTCAGCGAGGTTCACATCCTCGGCCGCCTGCTCGACGTCCGCGTCCTTAATACGCTTTGTGCCGAGCCGGATATTTCCACCAATCGTGCCACTGAACAGAAATGGATCCTGCAGCACCACGCCGAAGCGGCCGCGCAGGTCGGTGAGGTCCATATCCTTGACGTCAACGCCATCGATTCTGACCGCGCCTTTCTGCACGTCGTAAAAGCGGAGCAGCAGCGAGATAAGCGTGGTCTTCCCCGTGCCGGTGTGGCCCACGATGGCCACGGTCTCGCCGGGTTCGATCACAAGGCTTACGTCACGCAGGACCCAGTCCGGGCCGGTCGTCCCCCCGGATGCCCCCTCATGGTCGTTCCCAGATTCTTCCGGCGTGTCGCGATAAGCGAACCAGACGTGTTCGAACTCAATGCGACCGGGCCCTTCAGGCCGCTTGGTTATCGCAGGAGAAACCACCTGCACCGGCGTGTCGAGCAGTTTAAAGATGCGTTCGCTGGCCGCCATGGCCGATTGCAGGATGTTGTATTTTTCGCTGAAGTCCATGATCGGCCGGAAGAATCGCAGAGCGTATTGAATGAACGCCACCAGCACTCCGAGCGACGCCACGGTCGGTATCAGGCGGAATGCAACCAGCGTTCTCCAGTTGAAACTGACTGCAACACTGTCCGCGCGAACATTTCGCATCGCGTCGCCGCCGCCGAACCAGATCACGCAGGCAATCGCGATGGCAGAGAGAACCTCGACGACGGGGTAATAAACCGAGTAAGCCATGATCGCGTCTTTATACGCGTCCATGTGGCTGCGATTGATCTCCGAAAAGCGCTTGTAAGCTTTGCGCTCGCGATTGAAAAGCTGCAGCACCACCATGCCGCTGATGTGTTCCGACAGGTAAGAATTAATGCGCGCGATGGCGACGCGGATACGCCGGTAGGAATCGCGCACCCGGTCGCGGAAAATCTTGGTCGCCACCACGATAAACGGCAGCACGGCAAACGTGATCAGCGCCAGCTTCCAGTTCATGCACAGCATCACGCCCAGAATGCCGAAGAGCACGAACAGGTCTTCGAAAATCGACACTACGCCGGAGGTGAACATTTCGTTCAACGCGTCCACGTCAGTCGTGACGCGCGTCACCAGCCGTCCAACGGGATTTCTGTCGAAGAAGGCAACGTGCAGGCGTTGCAAATGGCGGAAGATCTGGCGGCGCAGATCGAACATCACTTTCTGGCCGGTCCATTGCATGTAATAGGTTTGCAGGAACTCCAGCAGGAAGCTGAAGACCAGCAGTCCAACGTAGATGGCCGCGATCTGCGCGATGCCGGTGATGGCGTTCGGGCTGAGCCAACTCCATATGCCGGAGGATGCCCCCTTTGTGGGCGCCAGGTAGCGATCAATCGCCACCTTGGTGAGATAGGGGCCAAGCACGTCGGCAAACGACTTCAGGACAATCGAGACCAGCGCAATCGCCACCTGCCAGCGGTAGGGCCGCAGATATTTCAGCAGCCGCGCCATCAGGCGGCTGTCATAGGCTTTGCCTAATACTTCTTCTTCCTGGGACATCGGTTTCTTGGCGTTCGGTTAGTGCAGTGGCGCTGATAACAGGGTACTTCAAATATGGATGCCAAGGCAGAGCTGAGGATGGAAAAGCTTTCCCGATCAGCCGCTGGCACGCAGATGGGATAATGGCAGAGTGC
>PMHI01000098.1 GCA_003156615.1 Acidobacteriaceae bacterium
AGTTGGTTCTGAGTGGCAGGATTGGACGCCACCACTGGTCCTATATCGTCGCGTGGGCACAAGTTACTGCTATACGGCATTCAAGTCTAAAGAGTTTAAAGAGTTGCGAGACCACCTTGCGCAGAGGAGCGTCGATACGTCGATACGGTGACGGTCGAGTACAACGTGTTCAGTCATTTTGGTCATGAACGAAGCTACAATGTGCGCTCCGTAGACGGGGTTTTACTGGCCGAGGGACGGCGCGTAGTCAAAGACGCTGAGCGATTCGGTGGTCAAATGTTGACCGATGGGTCTCGGCCCCCGGAGTGTTGGTAGTCGCTAACTGTTGCACAATCCCGTTAACACTCAATGACCAGCGGTCAAAACGTGTAAACGCCTGGTTTCGTAAACGATCGGCAAACGCCAAGCGACGAGACAGAAGTCTTCCTGCTATTGCAGCTTCGCGTACTCTGCCTTGGCTTCTTTTAGGATGGGGACGTCGGGATCGGCGTCTTTCCAGAGGGTCAGGAAATCTTTGTATGCAGCAAGGGCGCGAACACGGGCGGCGTCAGCATCCGCACCGTGCGATGTCCTGGCCTGTAACGCGTTCGCGCGCGCCACACCCAAGTGCGCCAACGCTCCGGTCCAGCAATTCCAGACAATGCCGTTGTGGTCAACAAGTTTTTGAAATTCATTGGCCGATGCGCTCGCCTGGCCTGCGTCGAGGTACGCCTCACCACGTATATAAATGTCGTACAGGCAAGACATGTTGTTAACGAAAGTGAATTGCCCCAAGTCAATGCCGGAGGCGGCTTGCAGAGCTTCGACGGCAGCCTGCGGTTTGTCTGATCGCAGGTCTAATTCGGCCCGGACTGCGGGCAGCCACAGGGACTGTACTTGAGTGTCCAAAGGATGCTGCGAATTCATTTCCTTCGCCAAGGTTTCAGCCTGCGCGTTTTCCGCCGCCGTAGCGAACGCTAGCGCGGCCTCGCTGTTCACGCCCTGGCTTCCGGGCGCAAGTCTGAGTCCCTCGGCGGCCTTTTGACGCGCTTCCTCGCGATTGCCGATACTGGCTTCATACAGAGCCATATTTTCCAGCCACACCCCCGCATTCTCCTTGCTATCGGCGCGAACAGCGGACTCAACCGCTCGTTTTACCAGTTCCCGCGCGGAACCCAGGCGCCCATGGTAGGCCTCGGTATCGGCGGCGAGCGCCAACCCGTAGTTCTCTTCGGGCTTGCCGTTGAACCATTGCAGTTGTTCCGCCATGCCAGCAGAGTCCGAGGAGTAGAACGCGAGGATATACCCAGCCATGCGGGTGATGTAGTCTTCTAACTTTTTTGCCCGGGCCTCGCGAATCATTTTGCGAGCGTCATCGAATCGCTGCAATGCGATAAAGCTGTCGGCGAGGTTGTCATACGGGGCCACGTTGTCGGGATTCAACTGAAGTTCGTCTTGCGACATCTCGACTGACTTTTCGTATTGCCCCTGCTCGGCATAGACGACTCCGAGATTAAGATGAGCACCCTGGCTTCTGGGATAGCTCTCGATCTCCTCCTGATAGGCCTGCCCGGCCTTGCCGAGTTCTCCGGTGTTCAGATAGTAGGTGGCAGTGATCGCCAACTTCTCCCGTTCGCTGGCGTGATCGCGCAACTCGAAAGCTCTGGCGAGGTATTCGCTCGCGCGTCCAGTCTGGGAGAGGCTGTAATATTCGCTGCCCACCGCCATGAAGCCCATGGCGAAGTTGGGATCGAGCTGAATTGCGCGCTGATGATACGGCAGAGCCGCGGCCGGGCCTTGCTCGCGGTCGGCTCGCTGCCCGAGGCTGTACGCTTTCAAAGCTTCGAGCGACGACGTCGTCGCATGCTCCAGGGGAATGTCAAACTTTTGCACGGTAGCCAACGATTCACCCAGTTCCGCGCGCAGCTTGGAGACGGCACGACCCAGAACATCTAGTACCCGCTCCTTGGAGGGCGATGTGACTTGCTCCTGCGCCAGTGTGTCCCCATCCCGGCAATTGATTGCCTTCAGTCCCACAACGTATTCCTCCCCCAACTTTGCAATTGAGCCGGCGATGTATGCTTTACTCCCCGCCCGCAGACAAACCTCACGCGCAAGCTCGGGCGTCAGTCTTGTTCCGGAGACACGGGTCATTTGCTGCAGTGTTTCCGCCACCGTGTTCTCAGAGAGCACATTCAGGAATGGCGACTGGTTCAGGGCCACGCTGAGTCCGGTCTTCAGTGTGTCGTCGAAAACCGGATCGTTCGTGCTGTTGGAAAAATCGGCGAGCACGATAGTGTCCTTGCCGCCGAGGCGCGCATTACGGTGAGCACGATAGTAAATCCCGCCAATTAGCAAGAGAGCCAACAACAAACCAGCCACGACATAAGAAAGGAGTTTTCTCGGCCTTCGATAAGCGAAGGTTTGCTCTGGCTGGTCGGTCGCTGCGACCGCGGCCGTCACGTGCGACCCGGTGTCGCGCTTTAGCCGCTGCAGGTCGGCACGCATTTCGGCCGCGCTCTGGTAACGCAGGTTGCGGTCCTTCTCCAGCGCCTTGCTGATGATCCTTTCCAAATCCGCTGGCACCTCCGGATTCAGCCGCACGGGCGTAATCGGCGTCGCATCGAGAATCGCTTTGAAGATTACGGCCGAGCTTTCCCCGCGAAACGGGAGCTTGCC
>PMHI01000490.1:0-1287 GCA_003156615.1 Acidobacteriaceae bacterium
GAACATGCCGGCGTAGAATCCGCGCTCGAATCCCTGATGCATGTTGCGCACCTTCCACAATTCGTCTTTGATCCAACTGGATTCAACTTTTCTCTGGAACTCGCCGAGCGTCGCGGCGGAGGCGTCTTTCTTCAGCGCCTCGTCTCTCAGAACCTCGAAAGCGGTCTCGGCGGCGAGCATGCCGCTCTTGATGGCGAGATGAATGCCCTTGAGGCGCGCAGAGTTTAGGAAGCCGGCGGAGTCGCCGAGAATCATCCAGCCCTTGCCTGCGACGGGCGGGATCGCCCACCAGCCGCCGTAAGGCATCGACTTGGCGCCNNAAGCCGAGCGAGACGACGTTGTCTTTGCCGCCGTAAATCCACGCTCCTCCGTACTCTTTCGTAGTGAGTGGCCAGCCCATGGTGTAGATGACTTCGCCCGGAGCGATGCGGCCTGCAGGTACTTCCCAGAGTTCTTTCACGCCGATGCCATAGGTTTGCGGGTTGGCGTTTTTCGCGAGATCGAACTTCGCGACCAGCTGTTTCGTTAAAGACCCCCGTGGCCCTTCGGCGAGGATGACGATTTTGGCGTTGAGGTCATACCCCGGCTCGAAATTGGATTTCCGCTGACCTTCTTTGTCCACACCCTTGTCGTCGGTGCGGACGCCGGTAACGCGGGCTTCCTTTGAATCGTCGCTAAAGATCAGTTCCGAGCCGGCGAATCCGGTGAAGATGGTGATGCCCGTTTCTTCCACCTTAGTGCCCAGCCACTTCACGAAACGGTTGAGCGAGATGACGTAGTTGCCATGGTCGCGCAGCGGCGGCGGCGTGATGGGCAGCTTGAACTTGCTCTTCTCGGTGAGAAAGTAGACGGCTTCTTTCGAGACTTTGGCGTCGAGTGGGGCCTCTTTTTCGAATCCGGGAAGCAATTCGCGCATGGATCGCGGATCGAGCAGAGCGCCGGAAAGGCAATGCTGGCCGATCTCGCGGGCTTTTTCGAGAACGTAAATATTCTCTTTGCTAAGCTGCGCGTCGGGATGGGTGGCGTTGTGCTGATCAATCAGCTGCGATAGACGCAGGGCACAGGCCAGGCCGGCAGGCCCGCCGCCCACGATCACCACGTCGGCCGGCATCTGTGGGCGTTCGATGCCTTGGAGCGGTTTGCGGAAGATCAGCATTTAGCAGATGGCCTTTAGCCTTGGCCGAACAAATTCTCCGAAGCGGTTTGGCGCGAAAACGACTAGCCATGATAAACGGTTTGCGACGTTTCAGCGAAGCGGATCTGGCACCCCAAGCTGTTTGCAGATTC
>PMHI01000490.1:1298-7795 GCA_003156615.1 Acidobacteriaceae bacterium
CATGAGCTTCCAGGTGGCGGACCAGGTCGACACGCTTCACAGCGTCACGCTACGGAGACCTTGATTTTTTCCCGCGTGACTTTCTTACCCGGGCTGCGCTTGCCCGTTAGTTCCCGGTTCGCCTCCAACAGAAGTGCTATGGCATCCCGCAGGTTGTCTCGAGCCTCCTCTAGGGTGTCCCCTTCGGAGATCGCTCCAGGGAGCTCTTCCGCGTAGGCTAGGTAGCCCCCGCCGTCGGATTCGGGAACTTCCTCAAAGATGGCGGTGAGAGTCATGTCCATAGGAATTATTGTAGGACCTGTGTCCAGCCCGACCGTTTCTGGTTTCACCGAATCAACGTCAGCCTCCTGCTTTTGCCTTCTTCACTTCCTCAGTCAGGGGCGGAACGATATCAAACAAGTTGCCGACAATCGCATAATCGGCGATTTCGAAGATGGGGGCCTCGGAATCTTTGTTCACGGCGATGATGGTGCGCGAGCCTTTCATGCCTACGATGTGCTGGATGGCGCCGCTGATGCCGAGCGCGAGATAAAGCTTGGGCGCGACCGTCTGGCCGGAAGAGCCGATCTGGCGGTCCATGGGGAGCCAGCCGGAGTCGCAGATGGGGCGCGAGGCCGCAAGTTCGCCTCCCAGGGCCTCGGCGAGCTGCTTGACCAGTTCGATATTCTTCTGCTCCTTGATGCCGCGGCCTACGGACACAATGATTTCGGCCTGCGTGAGGTCGACTGCCTGCTTCGCTTCTTTGAACACTTCCTGTGGGCTGTTGCGGACTATGCCATCGGCGATGTCGACCGGTACCGTTTCGACCGGGGCGGGGCTGGCGCCGTTCTCGGCCTTGTCTCCCCGAAAAGCGCCGTTCTGGAAAGTGGCAAACCAGGGAGCGTCGGAGTTGAAGCTGACGTCGGCGGCGAGCTTGCCCTGAAACATCTGACGGGTGAAAAGCAGCTTGCTGTTTTCGTGTTTGAAGCCGATGCAGTCGCTGATGACGGTGCGCCCCATGGCAGTAGCCAGCTTGGGGACGAAATCGCGCACCTGATAGGTGTGCGGCATGAGCACGAGCTTAGGCTGCTTGGCCGTGAGCAGCTGTTTGAGCGCGGCGGCGAAAGCGTCGGGCGTGTAAGGCTCCAGCTTGGGCGATTCGACCGCATAGACCTTGCCGACCTTCTTGGCGGAAACTTCGGCGGCGAAGGCAGAGGCATTACCTCCGACGACGGCGGCTTCGAGAGACCAGCCGGTGGCGGCGGCTATGGCCTGGCCAGCCGTTATCGTCTCCCAGGAGACGCGATTGAGTTTGCCTTCGCGTTGTTCGACGACTACCAGGATGGTATCGGGCATAAGGGCAGATCTCAGTTCTCAGCAAGAACGCCTGGCTTCGCTGGTCGACGGCCGAGAGGGCTGTCTCCCTATGGATCTTGCCAATAGAAACGTCTTTACAGCACGCGCAGTTCGTTGCGCAGTTTGTCCACCAACTTTTTCGCGATCTCGCCGGGCGAGCCTTCTATGTGTTCGGTCTTTTTCGTTTTCTGCGGCACGTAGAGGCGTTCGATTTTCTGCAGGTTCTCGCCGATCGCGGACTGTACTTCCGCCAACCCTACCTTGCGGATGGGCTTGTTCTTGGCCTGCTTGATGCCGATCAGCGTGGCATAGCGCAGCTTGTTGATGCCGGACTGAATCGTGAGCACAGCGGGCAGCGGCATATCGACGAACTGAAAGAATCCTGCTTCGAGTTCGCGCTTCACGCGAATGCCGGTCTCGTTTTTTTCAATCTGCATGATGATGGTGGCGTGCGGCCAGCCCAGCAGTTCGGCCAGGATCACGCCGGTTTGCGCGTAGCCGTAATCGTCGGACTGCAGGCCGGTGAGGATCAGATCGAACTTCTCGTCTTTGATGGCGGCGGCGAAGGCCTTGGCCGTATTGAAGGCATCGAGACCGACAAAAGCATTGTCTTCGAGATGGATCGCGCGGTCGACGCCCTTGGCCAGGGCTTCGCGCAGCACTTGCTGGGAACGCGCTGGGCCGGAAGTGATGGCCACCACTTCTCCGCCGTGCTTTTCCTTTTGGCGCAGCGATTCTTCGAGCGCGAAGGCGTCAGGCTCATTCACTTCGTAGGAGACGTCTTCGCGAATCCAGGCTGCGGTTTCGTTGAGCTTGAGCGGTGCATCCTTCTGCGGCACCTGCTTCATGCAAACCAGAATTTTCAAGAAAAGAACTCCTTACCCGCGGGAAACTTGCCAGTATAAATGAGCAATTGGCAATTCGCACTGGGCATTTCGCCGATCCCNNGTTTGCGAATTGCTATCTGCCAACGGCTGGTCGAGCGGACGACGCCCCAAGTCATTCCGTGAAGACAACCGATTGCACCCCGGAAATTTCGAACCGTTTGCGGCAGCGCATGTTCTTGCAGGCCATCAGGTCATCTTTGCGCAGCATGTAGGAGCGGGCTTTGGCGAAGCGGGCGCGGTCGCGCTCATCGGCGCGTCCGGCAAGCTGGCGTTTCTTGGTGCGCACTACCCAGGTGACCTCGTACTCGGCGGGCTGGTGGCAGTGGGGACAGTTTAAGGTCGCCTGTTTCTTTTCGGTACGTTCGTCGAAAAAATCGCGCTCTTCCATGAAACACAATTATTGCATGTTCGGCGCGGTCCAAGCTATGGCAACATGAAATGTTGGGATACCCAGGAGTATGGCGCGCCGGAAAAAAGTGAAGCGGTTTCGCGCGGTGCAGGCCGTGAAGGAGTTGGCGCGGGAGCGCATAGGCGCGCCGCCAACAGAGAAGGTGGTTCCGCACAAAAACAAGAAGCCGGAGAAACACAAACCTACGCTGAGAAACTTGCTGGACGAGACGGAGTAATCGAGAGCTAGCGCCGCGCACACCGTTGCTGGAGTTAGCCTCAATTAAACGTGGCAGTCACGATCGTGTCGGTTTGCAGGAGGATGGTGCAGGTTGCCGTGCCGGTGCACCCCCCCCCGCTCCAACCTCCGAATACCGACGGAGCAACAGGAGTGGCGGTCAGAACGACCGTCGTGTCAGTCGGAAAGCTGGTAACGCATTGAACCTCTGTACTGGCACAGCTAAACTCTGAAGGTGAGACAATTACGGTTCCCGTGCCGCCGCCGGCAAAATTAAGCGTGAGAGTCGGCTCCCCGGTTCCGCTGCCTCCGCCCGAACTGACAAAGCAAACCACGCTCGCGGTCATGGATCCCGTCACGTTTGCGCCGGAGGAGGACACGCCTGACGCATCAGCGTTTGTGGTTACCGTGGCTGAAACGAGCGTGCTTCCACAAGCCGCGCCAGTAGCAGTCAGCAGGCCGGTAGAATTGACGGTAAACATTTGCGGGGTATTGGAGGCCCAGGTCACTTGGTTTGTAATATCTTTGGTCACCGGTGGGTGGATGTAACTACCCTGCGCCGTTAGCTGCACGGCGAATCCGGCGTCGGCGCTTAAAGGAGTATTCGCAGCTCCTACAGTTTCCGTTCCAGGCTGAACGCTAATGGATACCAACTCCTGAGGGTTCCCGCAACTGGAAACACTGAACAGCGCGATCGCGGCGATGATAAGGACAGCAATGCCGAACCACTTCCGGCTCATCAGCGACTCCTGGGATTAAGCCACCCGGCTGAATGCTCGCGCAGCGGGGAAAAGCTAAATCTAGTCAAAGGTGGGGTAAAAAGCAACCATTAAGAGCGAGGTCGGGAACCGTCTCATCACCCCTTCACTGCCGCGGCGACTACCTCTGCAAACTTTCGGATGTCGTCTTCGGTGGTGTCGAAGGAACACATCCAGCGCACAATCGATTCTTCTTCGATCCACACATAAAAAAAGTATTGCTTCATAATCTTTTCGATAGAGTGGCGCGGGATCTGGACGAACACGCCGTTGGCCTCAACCTTCCAAACAATTCTGACTCCCGGAATGCTGCGGATTTCCTTTTCCAGCACGCGAGCCATCCGGTTGCCGTGTTGGGCGCTGCGCCGCCAGAGATCGTTGCTGAGCAGGGCCTCGAATTGCGCCGCGACGAAGCGCATCTTCGAGGCCAGTTGCATGCTCTGCTTGCGCAGGTAGAGAAAGTCCTGGCTCAGATTGGGCTCGAAAAACACCACGGCTTCGCCGCCCAGGATTCCGTTCTTGGTGCCGCCGAACGAGAGAACGTCCACGCCTAAATCGCGGCTGGACTGGCGGAGGGTTTGGCCGAGAAACACGGCGGCGTTGGCGATGCGAGACCCGTCCACGTGCAGGAACATTCCATGCTCGTGGGCAAAGCGGGCGAGCGCTTGAATCTCTTCCGGTTGGTAGACCGTGCCCATCTCGGTGCATTGCGTAATCGAGATGACGCGGGGCTGCGAGTGATGTTGATCGCCGATGCCGTGGTAGGCGTGGCCGACGGAGTCCAGCGTGATCTTGCCGTCCTGATGCGGCAAAGCAATCAGCTTGCCACCGGTATGCTTCTCCGGCGCGCCGCATTCGTCGGCGTAGATGTGGGCACAGGCGCTGCACAGCACCGATTGAAAGGACCGGGTCAGGGATTGCAGACTCAGAACGTTGGCGCCGGTCCCGTTGAAGGTGAAAAAGACCGCGATGTCGGGTCCAAAATGCGCCTCGAACTTCTTGATTGCCGAACGGGTATAAGGATCGTCGCCGTAAGCGACCACATGGCCCTGATTGGCGCCCGCGATGGCTTCCAGAATCTCGGGATGCACGCCCGCGTTGTTGTCGCTGGCGAAGCCGCGGGCGGGCTGGGTGAGCGGCGATGGCATACCGCATAATCTAGCAGACTCGCAGAAGCAAGGATTCGGGACAATTCCGGTTCGCCCTTCCGGTCCGGTGTATCGACCCAAACCTCAACCCGCGTTGGGTGGTTCACGAACTTTTTCTGCAGGCGAGTCGTATTTGTTATACAGGGCGAGTTGGGGAGTGAAGCGCTTACGGCCAACCGTTCACCGAAACGATTCTCCTCATCGTGCCCGATCATTCTGGCAAGGAACTGATATGAGGCTTTTCACCCTCGTGCTTTGGCTGCTTTCCTCCATCGTGATCTGTGCTGGTTCTGCTTCGAGTCAGCAGGAGCCCAGCCGAATCTGGATCACTGACGTCACCATCATCTCCCCGGAGAATCTCGACCACATCGCCCGTGGCAACGTCCTGGTTGAAAACGGGCGCATCGTCAGGGTCGAGCGGGGAAAAACAACCAAGAAACCTGCGGACGCCGCAATGGTTTCAGGGAAAGGGCAATTTCTCATTCCAGGTCTCATCGACTCCCACGTTCATCTCGCTTCCATTCCCGGCATGCAGCCTGAAAACGGCTTCGATCCGAATCGAGCGAAGCCGGCGATGGTCGCGGAATACGTCAAGCAACTTCCGCGTTCTTATCTTTACTTCGGTTACACCACGCTCATTGACTTGGCAGTGGTCGACCGCCGGGCGCTCGAGGACTTCAGGCAAGCTTCGCTGCATCCCGATTTATATGATTGCGGGCAGTCCTTGCCGATGGCCAATGGGTACCCGATGTCTTTTGCGCCCCCGACTGTGCGGTTCAAACTGTTCCCCAACTTCATCTACGATCCCAAGCAAGCCTCCAGCATCCCTGCTGAATATAAACCGGAAGATCACACTCCGGCGGCCGCCATAGCCAGGGTGAAGGACTCCGGCGGGATTTGCATCAAAACCTATTTCGAGCGCGGCTTTGGGAGGGAGAGGAACCTGCCCGTCATCAGCGCCGATAATGTCGCAGAGATTCGCAAGGATGCGACTCAAGCCGGTCTGGTGCTCATGATGCACGCCAATTCAATGGAAGCCCAGAAGTTTGCTGTCGACGGGAATGTGGACGTTATCGCGCACGGCATGTGGAACTGGGGGGATCTCCGCAACCAGTCCGAACTGCCGACCGAAATCAAGAGCCTCCTCGATCGCATCGTGGACAACCGGATTGGCTACCAACCGACGATTCAGGTCATGGGGGGACTGCGCGCGTATTTCGATCCCCAATACCTCGCCATGCCAACAATTCCAAAGGTCATTCCTGCGCAAATGCTGGAGTGGTTCAACTCTCCCCAGGGCAAGTGGTTCAAGAAAGAAATCTCTGAGGACGATACCCCGGACGCAGCTGTGCTCGAAGGATTCGACGGCGGCCCTCTCCGGCGGGTGCGCCAGGTAGTTGGCTACCTGGCGTCCAAAGACGCCAACTTTCTGTTTGGCACGGACACGCCCTCGGCTCCAACCTACGGGAATTTGCCTGGACTGAACGGCTATCTGGAGATGCAGCAACTCAAAAAGGCTGGTGTGTCTCTCGAACAGATTTTCAGGGCTGCCACCATCAACAATGCACGAAAGTTCAAGATCGATTCGCAGGTCGGAACGATTGAGCCGGGCAAAATAGCGAATCTCGTCCTGCTGAAGCAATCGCCACTAGAAAGTGTGGACGCCTACGACAGCATTGTCACGATTTGGGTTCATGGAAAGCAGGTTTCCCGCGCCAGTCTAGCCGCCAGTGCAGACAACTAG
>PMHI01000336.1:0-3635 GCA_003156615.1 Acidobacteriaceae bacterium
GGTCAGCGAGAACAAAGTGCTGGCGCATCCTGCGTCGGTGGATTCAATTACAACCTCGGGCAACAAGGAAGACTACGTTTCCATGGGCATGACGGCGGCGATCAAGCTGAAGCGCATTGTCGAGAACACGCGCAACGTGCTGGCCATTGAAGCCATGGCCGTGGCCCAGGCGATCGATTTCCTCGCTCCGCTGAAGACTTCGAAGCGCGGACAGGCGGCACAGGCGGCGATCCGGTCGGTGTGTCCCACGATGGAGAAGGATCGCGTCATGTACAAAGACTTCGCGCGGCTCGCGGAATTGATTGCCAGCGGCAAGCTGGCAGCGGTGATCCGCTGAGGTATTCGCGATTGAACCATGGCAGGCTCAACCATGGCGTTCGATTGACACAGGATTTATGGACATCTAATCTTGCTGCACTCCTGATGGCACCGCCCACCGACAGCGTCCCCAACGATCGCCAGCACGTTCATTCCATAATTCTTGCGGGGGCCGTACTCGTCTGCCTGTTGCCATTTTCCGGCAAGGCGTTCCATGTCGACGATACTTTGTTCATTTATGTCGCGCGGCAGATTACCCACGCCCCGCTTGATCCCTACGGATTCAAGGTGAATTGGTTTCTCGACGCCGTGCCCATGGCGCACGAAACCAAAAATCCTCCGCTTGCGTCTTACTACATGGCCGCGGCAGCCAGTTTTCTGGGATGGTCGGAACGGGCGTTGCATCTTGCGTTCCTCTTGCCGGCGCTGGCCGGAGTATCGGGCACCTATCGTCTGGCCCAGCGATTTACGAATTCGCCGCTGGTGGCGGCCACGGCCACGTTGCTCGCGCCCGTATTTCTCGTCTCTGCCAGCAGCGTGATGTGCGACACCATGATGCTGGCGCTTTGGCTTTGGGCCATCATTTTCTGGATCGAGGGCCTCGAGCGACGGAAGCCGCGCTATCTGGCCATCTCCGCACTTCTGATTATGTTGTGCGCTTTGACGAAATACTTCGGGATAGCCTTGATTCTCCTGCTCGCGGCGTATTCGGTTGCACGGGAACGGCGCCTGGGAAGCTGGGCCTGGTACCTGCTGTTGCCCATCGCGGCTCTGACCGGATATCAGCACTGGACGAAGGCGGTATACGGGCTGCGCATGATTTCGGAAGCAGCTCATATGTCGGCTGGCGTGCGGCAAGCCCGACAGAGTTCCGCCCTGGCCAAAGCGCTGGTCGATCTGAGCTTCGTGGGCGGATGCGCGCTGCCCGTGCTGGCGTTTGCTCCCATCCTGTGGCCGCGCAAGAAAATTCTCGCCGTCTGTGTGGCGAGTGGAATTGCGGCGTTTCTCATCAGCAGCGGTCGAATCGGCCTCGGCGAAATGCTTTGGCCGTTTGAATTTTACCGACATTGGTTCCTGGTTGGCTCTCAGTTGACGCTCTTTATTGCCGGGGGATTTTCCGTACTGGCGCTGGCGGCCGCGGACGCATGGAAAGGCAGAGACGCCGACTCCCTGTTGCTGATGCTGTGGGTCTTCGGAACATTCGTTTTTACAGGGTTCTTGAACTGGAACATCAACGCCCGTTCCGTGCTGCCGTTGATTCCGGCCGCTGGCATTCTTCTCGCGCGGCGCGTAGACACACTGCGGACTCACTCGATTCGGTGGCGCCCCCATCTGTTGGCCATCCCGCTCGCCGTGGCAGGTGGGGTATCACTCTGGCTCACAGGGGCCGATACCGAGCTGGCAAATTCGGCGCGAACTGCAGCAGCCGTCATCGAGCTGAAGACTCGCAATCAGCCCGGCGCAGTCTGGTTCCTAGGGCACTGGGGATTCCAATACTACATGGAGTCATTCGGGGCGCGCGCCGTGGTGGTGGCGGACCCGCCGCAGCGCCCGGGAGATTTCCTCGCCGTGGCTAGGAATGACAGGCTGTTCGAAATCCGCCCCGAGTTCGTGGCTTCGCGCGAAGTGATTCAGATTCCCATGCCTCTTGGTATCACAACCATCCAGCGCGAATTAGGCACAGGTTTTTACTCCTCCGATCTGGGTCCTCTGCCTTTTGCCATCGGGCCAGTCCCACCCGAGCGTTATGATCTCATTCGGCTGAGATCGAGAATTGGCCCGTGAAGATTTTGGGCGGGTGACGGAGTTGATTGCCATAACCTCACGAATTTCCAGGTCTATTTCAATGCGCAAGGACCCCGCTTGCAAGAAAAGCTGGATTTCCTGGAGCGCAACCATCTGAATCTTTTCGACGGCTCCCAGTGAAACGGTTGCCGGGAGGGAATTTCCACTCAAGACCTCTCTTGATGACGACGGCGCAACCGCATTTGCCCCACTGCCATCCAATCCCAACTGGTCGCGATGCGGCGCTTCGATGCAGAAAGCGATGTGCTCGTCGAGGTCCGCGCCTGGGCGGTTGCACTCCGAGGGGAGCGANNCGCCCGCGATAATAATCCAGGAGTTCCTGATTTTTCTCCGGCCCCATATCGCGCGCCCACACGATCTTCGACCCATCAATGTCCGCCTTGTTGAACACCCACTCACGGTCAAGATCAAAATCGGGGGCATACTTCACCAGCACCACATCCTTGCCCGGCAATGCGTCCAGTTCCTGCGCAATGGCCGCGCGTTCCATGTCTCCATGCTGCCACTCTTTTTCCGGATGCACATGCGCCACCGCCAATCCTATGCGCAACAACACCGATGCCGCGTACACCCCGCAAACCGCCCGCACAAAAGCCAGTCCCACCGGACGCTCGCGCCAGCAAAACCAACGCAGATGCCGCATGCACTGCATCAGGAATAAATATAGCAACGCCGTCGCGGGAGCAAAGTAATGCGGCAGGAACCACACCTCAACCGCCAGCCCAATCACAAAGATTCCGCCAATCATCCACGGCACTCGCAAGCGGCGGTCGCGCGCCGCGCACGGCAGCGCGATCAGCACGAACGGCAAAGGTGGAACCAGATACACCTGCCAAAAATCATAGAGTTTGCCCCGCCCCCGCCGTATAAATCCTCTCAGGGTTTTGTACTCGTTCGCCCGCCGCAACTCTAGTTCATACAGCGCCTGCATCTTCGCGTGGTGGTAAGTTTTTTGCGGCCACGCTTTTTGCCAGATAAAATAACGCCCCATCGCGTACATTTCCCGGTTCACGTCATACGTCATGCGAAAGGGACTTCCCGTAACCCGGTAGTAGTAATAACCGGTCCACGCCACCAGAGGAGCCAGCACCAATACCAGCGGCAACACGATCTGCGTCAGCGAAACCCGCGCCGGCGGCCCGTTTTTCCCCAGCATCCATGCCAACAAAGCAATCGCCACTCCCGAGCCCAGCAGAAACCCTTCGTACGGACGAGTGTTGAAGAGAATCGATAATCCAATCGCCATAATCCCCGCATCGAGCCTTCGCGCCCCGTGCTGGATTCTCGGCAACGCTCCCAGAATCAGCGCTCCTCCCACGGCAGGCAGGCAAGCGCTCCAGTATCCGTTGGTGAAGTAACTCAGCAACCCGAGCCGCGCCACCACCAGCACGCCTCCCAGCAGTGCCCACCGCGACGGTATCCAGCCCTGTAGCATCCAGCAAGTCGCCGCGCACATCACCGCCGATGCAAGCAATTGCCCTATCCACGGATTCCCCAACACCTCGCCCAGC
>PMHI01000336.1:3702-5591 GCA_003156615.1 Acidobacteriaceae bacterium
ATAAACAGCGAGAGTCCCACAAGAAAAACAGAAAGCGATCTCCTGCCCGCAATCTTTTGTCCAAGCTCTTCCAGCCGCGCCAGTCCCAGCCCTGCCCATATCTGTGGAAACCTGATCTGCAGATACACCACAAGCGCTACTATCGCCACCGGCTTCAGAGATTTCAGCAGCCACGTAAGAGTGTGCGTCATCGCCCCCGCTGCCAGCGGCAGGTTCCCCACGTCGGTCCCAATCAAGCGCGCTACCTCGCATCGCCATTATGCCGGAATTCCGAGATNNCCCTAACTCTGCAGCGATTCCCTGCAGCGCCTCAATGCACAAGGCGATGTGCTCGTCCAGGTCCACGCCCAGCGCGGCGGCACCGTTGACGATGTCTTCGCGGTTCACTTTGCGGGCGAACGCTTTGTCCTTCTGCTGCACGTCGTTTCCTCGCATGCCTTCTTCTCAATCAGGTTGTGCTGTGGAAACTTGGGAGTTTTCTGATGCCGGGCTTGCTTCCTTGAGAATCAGGGGCGCCAGGTTTCGGGAACAATCTCGTGCCCGCTTCCGTAAATGTTGGCATGCGAATCCACGCCATGCTCGCCATACTGCTTGTTTGGACCTTTGTCTCGAATCCATCCAGCTCTGCCTCTGACCTCGCGCTGGTTCACGCAAAGGTTTACTCCTCGCCGACCGACCCACCGATCGAGGATGGCACAATCCTCGTGCATAACGGCCGCATACGCGCCCTCGGGCCTAGCGCCAACATAAAAGTGCCACGATTGGCCAGGGCAGTGACCGTCCTTGATTGCCACGGTCTCGTTGTAACCGCCGGGTTCTGGAACAGCCACGTACACCTCTTTACTCCCGGCTTACTTCATGCGGAGAAGCAGCCGTCCGGCGAGATTTCTTCGCAACTGGACCAGATGCTGACCCGGTGGGGTTTCACGACCGTGTTCGACATTGCTTCGGTTCTGGACAACACGAATGACATCCGCCGGCGGATCGCCACGGGACAAATTCGTGGGCCGCGAATTCTCACCGTCGGGGAACCGTTTTACCCAAAAGGTGGAACTCCGATCTACGTCAAAGGATTTCTTGAAGATAACCACATCCCCTCGGCGGAGGTGCAATCCACGCCACAGGCCCTGGAACGAGTACGCCAGCAGATCAGGGATGGCGCCGACGGGATCAAGATTTTTTCAGGATCCATCACTGCTGAAGGCGTACTGCCAATGGCCACAGACCTGGCCAGAGCCATCGTTTCCGAAGCCCATCGTGCGGGTAAGCCGGTTTTTGCCCACCCCTCAAACGCGGAAGGGATCGAAGTGGCCATCCAGAGCGGCGTCGATATACTCGCCCACACGGCACCGATGAGCGGGGACTGGACCCCCGCCTTTGTAGAAAGGCTAAAGGCCGCTCACTTGGCCCTTATTCCTACGCTCACGTTGTTTGACGTCGAGGCCAAGAAGGCCAAGGTGTCCGCCGAGGAGAATGAGATGTGGATCAAACAAGCAGTTCAGGAGTTGAAGACCTATTCCGATGCGGGCGGCCAAGTCCTGTTCGGCACAGACGTGGGTTACATTGACCAGTTTGACACCGCTGAAGAGTTACAGTTGATGTCGCGCGCCGGCATGAGCTTTCAGCAGATTTTGGCTTCACTGACCACCAATCCAGCAACGCGCTTCGGATATTCGAGCCACAGTGGGCGCATCGCGAAGGGCATGGACGCCGATCTAGTTGTGCTCGATGGCGATCCTGCCAGAGATGTGACCGCTTTTTCTAAAGTCCACCACGTGATTAAGGGCGGGAAGCTGACTTATCCAATCCGGTAGTGTTAAGCAGTCTCGAGCGGCTCAAATGTGAGTTTTTCCGCAACCTGCTGCCTAGGCTGATCCGACAACCTTCGC
>PMHI01000336.1:5633-13086 GCA_003156615.1 Acidobacteriaceae bacterium
TTTCTCACTGATTTTGCATCCACTTCGGCCAGGGATTTTCCCGGCTTGATCAGGGCCACGGCGGTAATGAATCCGGCAAGCTCGTCGCAGGCGAAGAGAGCTTTTTCGAGCGGCGTATCGCGCGTTACGCCGGTGTATTCGGCGTGCGACATGACGGCGCGGCGGATCAGTTCGGGCCATCCGCGCTGCTTTAGAATCTCGTTCCCCTTGTAGGGATGGTCTTCGAGGCTGGGATACTTCTCATAGTCGAAGTCGTGAACCAGTCCGACGATGCCCCACAGCTCTTCCGGCGACAACCCAAGTTCAGCGAACTCAAGTTCCGATAGCCCGGATGTCCCAGGATCGGTGGCAAACTTGCGGGAGCAAGCGCGCATGCAAGCCTCCACCGCCAGCGCGTGCTTGCGCAAGCTTTCCGATTGAGTGAACTCAGTTAGTAAACACCACGCGGTCTC
Source organism: Acidobacteriaceae bacterium (assembly GCA_003156615.1). The sequence goes on from PMHI01000336.1 coordinate 6,086, forward strand.
GCGATTAATCATGCTTTTCGCCCTGCTTCTGCGGGATTTCGCCGCTTCGTTGCGGTTTTCGCCGGCAAGATTTGCGGCTTTATGCATTTTACCCTTGACATCCACAGGCCTTGTACCGCAGATTGGGTCGGAACCTTCCCCCATATTTATTTAGGTTCCGTTGCATAGAAGTTGCGTAGATGTGTAAATGTAAGGAGTAGCCGGCTCTGGCACTCCCACAACCCGATGGCTACGACTCTTGCCCCAGTAGATTCTAGGGAAGTCGTCCGCTGCGATCACTGCCTGTTGGTTCAATTCCGTACGGTTAACAACAATTGCCGCCGCTGCCACTCGTCCCTGGATCAGGAGCCCGAGCCTGAACCGGTCGAGATGGTACCGCCAGTAATGATGCCCATGCCTGGCATTGGCCGTGGGCACCTGAACCTGGCAACGTCAATCCGGTCGCTGCGTTTGCGCAGTGGGTTAAGCCAGCGGCAACTGGCCGGACGCATGTCCGTACCCCGGACTTATGTTTCCAAGATCGAAAACGAGAAAGCCACGCCCACGCTGTCCTCCTTGGAACGGCTGGCGCGAGCCCTGGAGGTAACCGTGCCGGAATTGCTCAGCGGCGGAGAAAAGAGCCGTCAGGACGAAATCAGNNGGGATGCAGATGTCGAGCATCCTGACCCAGGTGCGGGACTTGACGGTGCGGCCGCGAAGGACCGCGTAAGTTAACGGCGAACTCGGATTCTGCCGATTCGAGAGTCCGCCGTGCGTGAAAAGTTTATCCGGGCGACCTGCCAACTCAACGCCGGGACCAATCCCTTGGTCCCGGCTTTTTTCAGGTCTCGGCGCCAGGTGAATCCGAACTAGATCGACCAACATCTATGCAGCATGAACCTGGAAGAAGTTGGGAGCGTTTTTTCTATCTTGTCTGCCCGACCTGCCTCTGTGAATCAAACTGAAGGCGATGGGTGGGGAGAGGAGCTGCAGCGGAGATTGGCACCGGCCGCGAGTTCCGCCGACGACGACGATTCGCTGCTCGATGCCTACTCCCGGGCGGTCACGGGAGCGGTAGGGCGCGTCAGCCCCTCGGTTGTCAACATTGAAGTGCATCAATCCGCTGGCCGCAGCCGCTCGGGCGAGTCGCCCGAACGGAGGGGCGGGGGTTCGGGCTTCGTATTCACTCCGGACGGCCTGATTCTCACCAACAGCCATGTCGTGCATGACGCGCGGCGCATCGAGGTCACGCTGGCCGATGGCCGACGCATGCCGGCGAGCGCAATCGGGGACGATCCAGCGAGCGACCTTGCTGTCGTACGAGTCGATGAACCCGGTCTCGCTGCCGCTGCGCTCGGCGACTCGCAGCAGCTTCGTGTGGGACAACTTGTCGTCGCGCTCGGCAGCCCCTACGGGTTTCAATCGACCGTGACCGCGGGCGTGGTCAGTGCGCTGGGGCGTTCTTTGCGGTCGTATTCGGGGCGGCTGATCGACGACGTCATTCAGACCGACGCCGCGCTCAATCCGGGCAACTCTGGCGGGCCGCTGGTCGATTCCGCGGGGCGCGTGGTCGGAGTGAACACGGCGACCATTTTGCCGGCCCAGGGGATCTGTTTTGCCATCGGGATCAATACGGCGAAGTTCGTGGCCAGCCGCCTCCTGCACGACGGACGCATCCGCCGCAGCTATATCGGGGTCTCGGCGCAAACCGTGCCGGTGCATCGGCGCGTGGTGCGCTTCTATGATCTTGCCAAAGAGTCGGGTGCGCTGGTGCTGTCGGTCGAAGAGAATAGTCCGGCGAAGCGGGCAGGACTGCGGGATGGCGACATCATCGTTGCGCTTGAAGGCAAGCCCGTCGCTGGAGTGGACGATCTGCACCGCGTGTTGACGGATGTTCACCTAGGGCTGAGCTGCTCGCTGACCGTGCTGCGGCGGACCGAGAAGCTGGAGTTGAAGATCGTGCCGGAAGAGGCGGCGAACTGAGAACCAGTTCATATTCCGGTTTGCCGAACCCTCAAAGCGAGGCAGAAATAGTCTTCCCTCTCCCGCAGACTCTGGACGATCTCCTGTTCGCTCGCCTGACAGCGGGGATCGCGCAACTTGGCCAATGCTTTCGGATCCCGCTCTCCCGCCAGCAAGGCGCGGATGATTGCCTGCCCAGTTAACCCGCTGATATCGCTCAAGGCAGTTCGCCTTAAACTGCGGAATCGGATCCGGTACTTTGAAGGCCGAAGTAAATGCGTTTGAAAGGCTCCACATCGTACGCGGTACGAATTCCTCGTGCAGCGGATTGAAATATAGGTCGTGCACCCTTCGCGCCAAATGTTTCGGCACTTCAAATTCGCCTCAAGGAACGCCCGGTAGATCGTCAGCCTAGCCATTTTCCCCCGGCAGTTGCTGCACTCGCTTATGTTCGACTTGCGGCCGCATCGGGTCAAAATTTCCTTGCATCCGGTCAACACCGAACGATAGAGCATCCTCGAGCGAGAACGACCTTGAGTGTTTTGCGAGCACTGGCGTAAACGCGCCTGGGACAATGTTTCCGACATTCAAATCGCAGTTTAAGGCTGCCCTTGTGTGGGCCCATGGCGAAAGATGCGGGTGAGAGAATTCTCCTGACGTCGGCGGCAGGAGTGCCCGCATCGAACCCCGCTGAGGTTGGGGGCAGCCGGTTTCGTGCTGCTTCCGGAACGGAAAATCAAGGCTGGGCCCGCCGTAAGCCATTGCTGCAATATCAGTATGAGGGCTGAAGGCCCAGCTTCTTGATGAGTGCCTGATAGCGAGGCTCGGGGTGGACAAAGTCGAACATGGGCTCGGTTTGCAGCAGAATGAGCCAGGGATAGTGCTCCCGGTACGACTGTTCGAGAAACTTCAGTGTATTTGCTTTGTCGCCGAGAAAGGCGTAGTCCTTCGCGATCTCGTAGGGCGCAATATAGCCTTTGCGAGCACGCTGCAAAGCATCCGAGACCGCCCATTCCTCGGCGGCTCTTTCTCCGCCTCGCGCAAATGCCTGACGCGCGGCCTCGGCGGCTTCCGGCTGTCCTAATAACTGCATGCCTTTTTCCAGTTCCCGCTCCGAATCGTTCCACATGCCTTTGTACCAGTAGGCCCCGGAGAGATTGAAGTGAATCCGCGGTTCGTTGGGAAAGGCATCGGCGCGCATGCGCAGCTCGCTGATCGCCGCATCAAATTGGCGAAGCTGAAGGTAAGAGTGTCCCAGGCCCCATGAACGCACGAAGGGATCGAGATCCGTGGCGCGTTTCTGCTCCTGCAAGGCTTCGTCGTTGCGGTTCAACGCAAGCAGGATGTAGGAACGCAGATGATGCTGTTCGGCGATCGTGGGGTCGAGTTCGATCGAGCGTCTGGATTCGGCGTCGGCACGAGGCAGGTCCCAGGCAAAGAAGAGATACCAGGCGACGAGGGCATGATGAGCTGCCGGAAGCGAATCGTCGAGTCCGACGGCTTTGTGGGCGGAAGCCTCGATCTGGGCCATGACGTCTTTCGCTGGGCATTCATCATCGATGGCTCGAAGTGCGTAGGATTCGGAAACACCTGCCCACGCTGCCGCGTAGTCAGGCTGAATCTGAATGGCCCTCTCGAAATATTCCTGGCTGCGCTGATCGTTGCCGGCAAACCAGAAATACCGTCCCCGGAGATAAGCGTCGTGCGCCTCCGGATTGATGTAGCGCTGCTGGGCAGAATCTGAGGTTGCTGTGTTCACCTCTTTCGCGATCGCTTGCGAAAGTTCTTCCGGAAGCGAAAATGCCCCTCCCAGATCGCGGTCGTAGGTCTCGGCCCAGACATGTGTGTCGGTCGGAGCATAAATAAGCTGCACATTGAGGTGCATGCGGTTGGCGGTGCGGGCGAGTGAGCCTTCGAGGATTCCGTCGACGCCGAGTGCGCTGGCAATATCGCGCAATGGGCGGTGCACGCCTTTGTATTGCATCGCTGAAGTGCGGGAGACCACGCGTAACGAACGATTCTTGGCGAGCATGGTCGTCAATTCGTCGGTCATACCGTCGGCGAAGTAATCCTGCTTTGGATCTCCCGAGAGATTTTCCAAGGGCAATACGGCAAGGGACCGGATGCTTCTCGCAGCCTGACGTTTTTCGGACTGCCTGTACAGGCGATAGCCCAGCGTTATACCGGCTGCCACGAGAATAAGGATGGCGGCGGCAAGTGCCCAGCGTCGCGTCGCGGTCTCGGCGGATGGTGCTGCGACAAGCGGCGCTTCCGTTTGCGGAGATTTGGTTTCCGTTGAGTTGGCAGGGACGGGCTTCTCCGCTTCCTGCCAATCCACCTGGCCTACGAAGCGGTATCCGCGTCGAGGAACGGTTTGGATCCAGCGGGGATTTTCGGCGGAGTCCGATAGACAGTCGCGAAGCCTCTGGACTGCCGAGTTCAGCCCATGATCAAAATCGACGAATGTGTCACTAGGCCAGAGCTCGGTTCGGAGTTCCTCTCTCGTGACCATCTCGCCGTTTGCATCGAGCAGCAGACACAGGATACGGAAGCTTTGTTCACCCATTTTGATTTTGGTGCCGAGCTTCCGCAGTTCTCCGGAACGCAGGTCGAGCGAGTAGGGTCCGAACAGAGCCGTGCGTGCGGCCGAGATTTTCAACGTTTCCTCAGGAGGCCCGGTGGGGAATGGCCCGTTCGACCCCGAAATGCGAACTCCAAGATTGTGACGGCGATTGGGGCATAGGTCAACCGAATGCCCGACACAACTACGCAGCCGTCGGAAGCGTTCCGTAAGTCGTGCGGCTTCATACATTTACGCCGTGTTGTGGAAATGCAATGGGGGTGACCCTTTTGGCATTGAAGCGCAGCTTGCGGGCGGGTCATAAGTATGGGCGCCAACTTGGGCATGTGGGGCAGGAGCGGCGCGACAAATAGGTCGCCGATGTTTCTCAATCGCTCAAAATTCAAGAAGGAGACGGATGATGAATACGATTTCTATTCAAACCTGGACCAAACTGATGTTGTACGCGGTGCTGACAATCGGAATCAGCGCCAGCGCGGCGGCTTCGTGTGGGGATAGTTTGGCAGCGATGGCAGGCGGCAAGGCTATCGTGAGTTCCTCCATCGGCGAGCAGTTATCTGCCGAAACGGCAAACAGCCCCGCAAACTCTTCCATCGTCGGTCTTTGGCACGTCCAGTTCGTCGTGCAAGGGAAGACGATCCAGGAAGCTTTTCAAAACTGGAATCTCGGCGGAACGGAAGTGCATAACCCGAACGTTGATCCGCGGACGGGCCCAGTCTGTCTGGGCACGTGGGTAAAGACGCCGGGTGGCGCTTTTAAACTCGCTCATCGCGTGTGGAGCTACGACACCAATGGAAATTTCCTGGGGACGATCCATTTAAGCGAGACCGTCCATCTGACGCAGCGCGGCAGCGGCCAGACCGGATCATTCACGCTCAATTTCTACGATCCGGATGGGAACTTCGAAATGGAAGTGGCCGGCAATGTCGTCGGGCAACGCATTCAAGTCGAGTGATCCGCGAGACGCGTGTTGTCGAGGAGTGCAGTGTGGGGTTCAAGCGCGAATGCCCCGCAGGTCCGCGCGGGGCATTCGCTGGATGATGCCGGGTGCCCATTACCCGTCTTCGAAATCCCGTATGCTCTCCTGCCGATAGAAGATCCGCGTCGGGCTCATTCAGTCGGACATGAAAAAAAGGTGCCGATCAAACCATGCCGTGACTCTGGCATGACGAACCTCTCTTAGACTGCGGAAGCGGCGAGGCGTCTCCTCGAGTGTCGTTCTGGGATGAGGCCATCCCTAACAGTTGGGCAACCTCGGTTCTCGGCACGAGCTCATTTAAGAGCTGGAGCGGCGGCCGGACGGAAATGCCGTGTGTCAGAACGACTGCGAGAACCGAGCCTCCAGAAACTCTCCCAGCTTTGCCGTTGCTTTGAACTGGGGAATGGGATCTAGTTCTTTGAAGGCTGATGGGAATGCATTCGACAGGCTCCAGGTCGTCCGTGGCTTGAATGGCTCATACTTCGGCTTGAAGCGGAGGTCATGCACGGTGCGGGCTGGGTGTTTCGTCGGGGCTTTGCCTTCGACGAACGCTTCGTAGGCGACCGCCTTCGCCGTGACATCGGCGAGTTCGCTTCGCTGCCACCCCCCCACCCCTTCCCCCTGGTCTATTGGAATCATCACCGTAGCGTGAAAATCGGAATGAATCTAAGGCTGCATGGCCCTGCCCTTCCCGTCATTGCAACCCTTCTCCCCGCCGTGTTAGCCTCAAATCCGAAGGGGATCACTTTGCAGCACAAAGTTCCCGCCGGGCTGGATCGCAAGGAAGCGGACGTCTATCGGCAGTTCGATCCCGAGCGGCTCCCGAGACACATCGCAATTATCATGGACGGCAATGGGCGCTGGGCGAAACGACGGCATATGCCGCGCGTGGCCGGACATCGCGCCGGGGTTGCCGCCGTGCGCTCGACGGTGGAGACGGCGGCGCGCATCGGCATTCACGCGCTCACGCTTTATGCCTTCTCGGAAGAGAACTGGAAGAAGCGTCCCGCGAGCGAAGTCGACTTCCTGATGCGGCTGCTTAGCCGGTATCTGAAAGCGGAAGTACCCACGCTCAACAAGAACAATATCCGCCTGGAATACATCGGGCGGCAGCAGGAACTGCCGGAAGACGTGCAGGAGCGCATGGAGTGGGCGCGCGCGAGCACGGCGCAGAATACCGGCACGGTGCTGACGCTGGCGCTGAACTACAGCGCCCGCAGCGAACTGGTGGACGCGTTCCGCTCCATGGTCAACGCGGCTTCGCAGAACGGCGGCATCGAGCACCTGCGGATTGATGAAGAAATGGTCGGCGAGCATCTCTACACGCGGAACCTGCCCGATCCGGATTTGGTGGTCCGCACTTCGGGCGAGATGCGGCTGAGCAACTTTCTGCTTTGGCAGTTGGCTTACGCCGAGATCTATGTGACGCCAACGTTGTGGCCCGATTTCCGCGGAGTGCATCTGCTCGAAGCTATCGTCGAGTATCAGAAGCGGGAGCGG
>PMHI01000493.1:0-3543 GCA_003156615.1 Acidobacteriaceae bacterium
GGAACCGACGTGACGCTGCGCCAGTTGTTGGCTCCGGGATCATCGGCGGAGAGCAGGACAATGATCTCCGCCTGCAACGGATCCGTGTCCTGGAACTCATCGACGAAAAGGTAGGTGAATCGCTCCTGGAAATGTTGGCGCACGACGGGGGACTGGACGAGAAGGTCGCGGGCGCGGATGAGCAAGTCGAGGAAGTCAAGTTTGCCAGTACGCTCCTTCAGCAACTGGTATTGGACAACAGTCTCTGCCAGTTCGGTCTGCAAGAGGGCGGCGAGATCCGCTCCCGCGTCCCGGACAAACGCGTCGATAGCTGCAAGCAGTTCGCCGTGCAAGCCCAAAATGTCGTCGCGCTTAACCTGCTGGTTGTACTGTGCTTTCCCCTTCCGGGGATCACGAAATCGTTGGTACTGTCCATCGCTTGCGATCAGGACAAGCGTCGCTTCGATGCCATCGTGGTCTCGCGGCCGAGCCCGTTCGGCGGTGCGGATACTCTCACTGAGGGCCCGTAACGCGGCAGTGTCGCGGAAGAGGTTGTTGTTTNNAGCGCATCGATCACGGCCTTGCGGTCGAACTCTGGTCGCCGCCACTTCGCCGAAAAGTCGCGCCACTTTGACAACTCCCAGCCGGCCGAAGTCAGGGTCTCAGTCGGGCTGTTCCTGCTTTTACGCCGCAGGATCCGGCGCGTGCCCTCGGGCAGGTCTTCCAGCTTGCGCTCGAACCATGAACGAAACGCCTCGCGGTAAAGATGCAGGCTCTGCGCCTCGGTCATCAGCTCGAACTGCGGATCGATGCGTGCCTCTACCGGACGCTCCCTGAGTAGATCAGCGCAGAAAGAGTGAATGGTGCTAAGCCGTGCCTCCTCGAGGTGCGCCAGAGCCTGCTCGAGGTTGATGCGAGTCGCGGAGTTCTTCTCTTCTGCGCGGCGCTCTCTCTCGAGTTCGGAGCGGAGACGAAGTTTGAGCTCGCCCGCAGCCTTCTCGGTGAAAGTCATGCCTGCGATGCGGTCGATTGTCGTCTTTCCAGCCGCGACCACTGCTATGATTCGTTGCACCATTTCGCTCGTTTTCCCGGTGCCTGCGGCAGCCTCAACCACCATGGTCTTGTCGAGGGCCGTGCGGACAGCGTCGCGGGCGTCTTGATCGATGAGTTTCATCAGGCCAGGCCCCTCATGGCTTTCAGTTGAACGAGCTGCGGAATCTCCTTCTTTCTGGCGAAGCGAATCTCCTCGTAGGGACCGCACACTTCTTGGAAGTCGCAATAGACGCAGGCATCCTCGCGTGGAGCCGCAACCAGAAAAGGAGTCGCGATCCCGTCGTCGATCGTGCGCAGCACGAGCCCCGCGCTTTGCCTGGCGATTGGATCAAGCTGGATACAACGCTCGTCGAAGCCGCCCTCGGTCGTGCAGTAGTAGAACCTCCCCTCCATAACGGTGCGCTTCAGGGCCACCTCCACGGCCAGCCCGTAAACAACCGGTTGCAGATATTCCCCTTGTCCGACCACCAGACCCTTCTTCGTCCGGTCTTTCCCGGTTTTGTGGTCGGTGACGCGCAGCGTTTTGCCGTCGTCGCTGCTTTCGATCAGGTCGACGAAGCCGTGAACCAGGGTGCCCTCAGCAAGCTTTACCGGGTCGGGAAGACTAGCAGGATCGCGTCCCTCCCTTGCCCCGAACCCGAAGCCAAACTCAAAATGGATGGGTACCCAGCCGTCCTGCTCCGCCACCTTCTCCAGCCACAGGCGGAGGTCCGAGCGCATCGCTTCGATCGCGTCCACCCACACCCGATCAATCGCCGGAGCGAGTTCCTCATAGGCTTCATCTGCGACCCGCCTTACAGTCTGGTCGAGCATTCCGAGAGCCCTGGAGATCTGTGCCCCCTTTATCGGAAGCAGGCCTTTGTCTTTCAGTTCACGTTGGAACTCCGCCTGGATGCGGTGGAACAGTCCTCCTTTGGTCCTCGGGTCCATTTCTTCAAGCTGTGCCGGCTCTTCCCGCGGCTCGAGCCGGTGAATGGCGGAAAGCAGGAACCGGTAGGGACAAGCCGCGAAGTTCTGCAGTGCTGACACCGAGTAGGGGCGGGTCGCCAAACGGTGCGACTCGAGTATCGCAAGGATCGACGAGCGCTTCGTGAAGAGGCCGTCATGCTCGGACCACTTGCTCTGCCATCGCGCCCAGCGGCTCCGGAGCGATCTGGCCAGGTGCGGATTTAGTTTCATGACGTAGGCTAGCCGTCCCGCCCGGGGCTCGTTCTTATTCAAGAGCGGCCATACCGTGGCCAAATCGTACTCCGCATCGTCGATCGCCTCAGACGGGTCGCGTGGTGCGGGCCATGCCAGCCGGCTCGCACCGGCCAGTTCTGCATCTCGGGCGAGTACCTCGTAGTCCGGCACGTACCCGGTGATCGAGCGCGCCACATCCAGCGCATAGAATGAAGGCACGCGGGCTCGGGCTTCCGCAACGTCAAGGCGAGGATAAGAAAGATACAAACGCTGGCTCGCAGCACCGACCGCGATCTGCAACAGGAGTCGCTCCTGCTGGCTGCGGTCTGACATCACGGACAGATCGGAAGAGAGCTGCCGCCGCAGCTTGTCGAGAAGCAGCGGATCTTCCCGAAGTTTCTGGGGAAACATGCGCTCCGCAAGTCCAGGAATAAAGACGATGTCGAACGAGCGCCCGCGCGCGTGCTCAGGAGTTGCCACCAGCACACGCCCGTAGCGGTTCTCGGGTGGCTGTTGCTGCAGGTTCGCCAGCCAGTGCTGCAGCACGTTCTGCACTTCGGCGAGTGGAACGGAAGCGACCGGCCCCATGGGCTTCAGATCGGCGAGAACCGCTAGCACCCGTTCCGGTTGGCGCAAAACCCTGGGAACGAGATGCTCCAGCGCGGTGATCCACTCTCCCCAGGTTGCCGATTTCGGCAGTGCGGATAGCTCTTCGATCACGGGGAGAGCGAATGCGCGGAGATGCCTCAGGTTGCGAAGCTTGCGCCGGACCGCTTCCAGGCGCGGCGAGTCCGGTTCCTCCATCGCGTATTCCTCTAACTCCAGCGTGAACTGGTGCTGCAATCCATCGAGCCGCCGGGCCCAACGTTGCTTGCCACCGATCACGGCGGCATCCACCAAAAGCTCTTCCCACTTCCAAGGTGCGCGGAGAGCTCCTGCCAATTCGGCCGTGTCTGCGTATTTCAGTTGGTCGCCATCCTCGTCTTGTGATGTGTTTTGCGTCTGAAGTGCGGAAACTGACGCAGCCGAACTCAGAGCGTCATCTTCGGGCGGCACAAACTCGACCTTGTTCTCGGGGGGTGCACCATCTTCCGCCAGGATTGGAACTTGTGCAAAGGACAGATACTCGGCGAAGCGATGGGCGGAGAGTCCCTCGGCGGCGCATGCCAACAACGCCAGCAGGGCGCGACCCGAAGGATCCGGCCGCCGGCTTCCACGCGCAAAGTAAGCAGGGATTCCCGCCCGCCCTAGGGCGGCCTCCATTAAAGCCGCATAAGTCTCCGGCGCCCGCAGAAGTACAGCCATACGGTCGAAGGGGATGCCTTTCTT
>PMHI01000493.1:3594-4606 GCA_003156615.1 Acidobacteriaceae bacterium
ACGTCTTTTGCGGCGGACGCCAACTCCACGAAAAATGCTCTCTCCATCGCCGAGTGGATGGGCACATCCAGGAACAACAGCGGATGCCTGGCGAAATCCGCGCCGGCGCGGACTTCTTCCAGGGCAGCCTGGAAGAGGATTGCGCGGTCACCGACCGACACCTCGCCAATCTGCTCCTCGAACCGTCCTAGGAGCGCGGCGTTGTCAGGCCCGGATTCCTCCAAGCTTTTGAGCCTTTCCGCGGGAATACCCGCGAAACGCAAGTCATTGATCGTGGCAGCCGTCGCACGTCCGAAACCCGGAAAGTTAGCAACCGGCGCAAAGTAGGGTAGCTCGTTCCGAGTCGCGGCTTCGTAGGCTGCACGCACGGCCAATGCTTCCGCTCCGACTGCGGAGCTGGGGGTAATTTCGGCTGCAGCCAGCCTGCCTATGGCCAGTCGAGCTGCCAACTGCGTGAGGCTGAAGCGATGCAGTCCGAAAGTGGCGCCGCTCGTACGCGCGAACCCGCGGACCAAGTCATCGACGGCTTCACGAGACGAGCCGACAAGGAGCAGTTCAGTCGCCGCAGCGAAAGACCGGATGAATTCAGTTGCGGCTGCGATCCGTTGTGCCGCCGACGGAGACTGCAGGACTCGAAGCATGCCATCTGGCAACGTAACGCCGTGGGAGGGGGCGAGTCAAACGGCACCTCCGTGCCTAGCAATCCTAAATGTGCGGCCATAACCTAAGTTCGATTACCCAAATAGGCCGGCAGAATTGTTCTAATTCATTAGGAATCTCGGACGCGTTGCGCTACAGACACCGGAATCCGAAAATGGATGATGCGTTTATAAAAGANNCCGCAAACCCGAAACATCGACCTAACCTACTAGGATTTCACTCAGAGCTCTGTCATTGAGATCGCGGGGACTGCTACCATGGCCGCATGTTCAATTTTGGGAAACCGAAAACAGCTGGCGACTGGATCGTTCATATCGCGGGGGCCATCGTCGCGATATTCCTTGTCTGGTGG
>PMHI01000021.1 GCA_003156615.1 Acidobacteriaceae bacterium
TCCTGATTATCCCTGTAGGGTTAAGGCGATGTCTGTCTAGTCGTTCGTTTCCGTCGCTAAGCGCCCGCAAAGCGTGTCTACACGGTATCCGTCCGGCAAACACACGTTGACGGCGGGCGGGAAACGAGTTTAGAGATTGTCAGGCCTGTGTCCGCGAGTCGATCCAAGCTGTGGGGGTAAGTTCGGGGACGCGCTGGATGGGCGTGTTGGCGAGCCCCGGGAGGATGGTGCCGAGGTAGTCGCGCACCGGGATCTTGAGCCGGCGGCAACTTTCAACTACCGACAAGATGGCGGCCACACGCGGCCCAGCCTGCTCGCTGCCGATGTGGATCCAGTTCTTGCGGCCGATCGCCACCGGACGCATGGAGTTCTCGGCCAGGTTGTTCGATAGTTCCAGTTGCGGATGATCGAGGAAGCAGGCCAGCTTCTTCCACAGCGCCAGCGTGTAACTGCACGCTTTGCCTACCGCGCTCTCGGGCAACACCGTCTTGCTGGTTGCCAGGATGTGTTCCCGGATCTGATCGAGCAGAGACGGAGCTTTCTCCTGGCGCAGCCGATGCCGCGCGGCGTGATCCATCTGCACCTCGCTGGCTTCGCGGTCGATGGCGAATAACTCATCCATCAGCTTGACGGCACGTATCGACGCAGCATCCTGCCGGTTGAGTTTTACGGCATCCACAAAGCGCCTTCGCGGATGAGCCCAGCAGGCCGCGTGCACCATCTTCGGCCCACCGATGCCACGCTCGTAGGCGATGTAATCATCGGTTTGCAGAATTCCCTCGAACTGACCCAGAAACCGCGCCGGGCCTTCGCGGCCGCGGCTCATGCGAAAATCGAAGATCGTCGCCCCGCCCGGTGTCCCGTACTGCCATAAGTACGCCTGATGATTCTTGCCGCGCTTATCATGCGTCTGCACATCCACCGGCGTCTCATCGGCCTGGATGTAACTACCGGCCAGCAGCTCCTTGCGCATGGCGCCCACCACTGGCTCGAGCATCTCGCCGACTCTCATTACCCAGCCGCACATCGTCGCCCGGCTGATGTCCACGCCGGCCTCGCGCAGCAGAATCGCGCTCTGGCGGTAGAGAGGACTGTGATCAGCGTATTTGCTCACGATGGTGTCGATGATGATTTGATCGGAAACCAGACTCTTGTCGATGATTCGTACCGGCAGCGGAGCGGCCTCCACCCCTTGCTCTTCACACTGCTTTTGCTTGCAAGCCCGCTTCTCCCGCTTGGTCACTTCCACGTAGTATTCGGCAGGCTTCACCTTGAGAACTTCGCTCTCTTCGTAGCCGATCACCACGGTTTGTTTTCCGCAGTTGCCGCACACACACTGCTCCGGCGTGCAGGCAATGACCTTTTCCACGCGGGGAAGATCGGCAGGTAGCGTCTGCCGGCCGGGATGCGGACGCCGCTTCCTCTTTTCCTCGTCGTCTCCAGCCGCGGGCAACGGCTCGCGGTCGCTCTCCGCAGCAACCTCTTGCCCTGAAACCCCAGGCTCCTCTTCCAGCAACTCTAGCTGGAGATCGCTCAACTTCTCACTCCCCGGTCCGTACTTGGCGATCCGCCGCAGACGCAAATGTTCTTCCAGCACCTGGATCTTCAGCCGCGCATACTGTAACTCGCTCCTGGTTGTATCTAACTGCTTCGACGCCGCGCCGAACTGCTCTTCATAAGTCGCAACCCGGTTGCTCAGGGTGGCAAACAAAGCCTGGGGAAGCTGCTCCTTCAGTTGTTCGAGAAGTTCGGCGGGGAAACAAGGCACTGCGTCAGTAGTGGGCATCGCGGCAGCCGGTGGAGTCGCCCTCACGATGCTTCTTTGATAACAGATCTGGCTGTGGATAAGTTAACGAAATCGCCAGTGTTTATGCTGGCATTCGTAACTTGTCGGATTCTTCCATGAGCGGCTTGCGATACCATTTCCGCCGCCGAGTCTCGCTCAAATCAATGCCCCCCAACAACAGCGCCAGTTCCTCGTGGCTCAGTACGATCTTCGTGGCCGAAGTCTCTGCTCCCGGCCAGCGAAACCTTCCTCCGTCCAATTTTTTCGAGCATATCCATAGTCCGCTATGGTCGTATACCAGCAGCTTCAGGCGATTGCGCCGCGCATTGGTGAACAAGAAAACGTGGCCGCTCTCGGGATCGCAGCCCAGATGGTCGCGCACCAAACCGTACAATCCATTAAATCCCTTGCGCATGTCCGTGGCTCCCGTGGCCACGTAGATCCGCGTCGCTGGCCCAAATCCGAACATCGCCCTATACCTTGTCCAACACCGTCAGCAGGCGCTCCAGTGTGGCCGCATCGAAGNNCTCTACCGCCAGCAATCGATTGCCTGCCCTGCTTCCTTGATCCTGGGCACGTTGTTTTATCAGATGACGATCGAGAGTACTTCGCGAGATCCCTCGACTGCCGCAGAATTCACTCTGTGGCATGCCGCTAGTTGCAAACTCCGACACAATCTGGCGAATCTCTTCCCGCGTCCGTCGTTTTGCCGGAGCTACGTTCGTCGGATGATCCATAACCGCATTTCACCACGGACTTCTGCGGCTTGACTAGGTGGGTTGCTCACACGCTTACAGTGCAACTCCTTGGCCACGGAAAAGACGGATTGGGATGGGACGTATCCGGACCTAGCCCAATAACAGAGGGCATATGGGGGACGAAACCAGAGAATGTGCCTCTCACCATATGATAGCGACTATGGCGAGATTTGGACCTCGTAGCGCAGTTGGGACACACGGCAGAGTTGTTTCCCTCCGCCGCTACAGCCCAGCCTTGCTCGGATATCTCCAGGCCAACTAACTTCAGATGAGCTGCCCTGGGGAGCAACTCTCTTGCAATCACGTTCTTAGATACGATCATCCTGACAGGTTAACAATCAGGACAGGTTGCACCAAGATTGAGGGAGAACCTCATTAAGGAATAACGACAACAGGAGACGATGATGAACGAACACGGGAAGTCGGACAGACCCATAGTACCGGGGAAGTCTCCGAACAAAACCAGAACAACGGCGGCGGAGGAGATGGAGGGAAGGGGTCTGGCCAAGGGGAATCCGAGCCAGCAAAACGCGTCCCGGACTCAGAGCCGGATCGACGCGCCCAGTGCGCTGGAACGGGTACGACAAACGGCAACTGAGAACAAGGATGCAAAGTTCACGGCTCTGCTGCATCACATCTACCACATAGACACTCTGCGGTTCGCCTACTTCCAGTTGAAGAGGCACGCTGCGGCCGGCGTCGATGGGGAGACGTGGCGGCACTACGGCGAGGCTCTTGAGGACAATCTCCAGAACCTTTCCCATAGGCTGAAGCGCGGAGCGTACCGGGCGAAGCCGGTGCGTAGGGTGTACA
>PMHI01000570.1:0-406 GCA_003156615.1 Acidobacteriaceae bacterium
GGTAATCCTCGGTAACCATATTTGACGCCGGCAGCCCCCGTAAGCTTGAATTTCGTGGGAAAATAGGGGGAGCAGTTCTTGGCTTCCCTGGCGAAGAACGAAGCGCATCAACTTTCGGCAATCGAAATCTTGCAACCGGCATTCAAGGGGAGAGAATCCATGAAATTGATCGAAGGCTTCGACAGCAATTACCGCTATATTCTGGTCGCCGCCCGGCGTGCCCGCCAACTGCAATCCGGGGCCCCGCCGGTGGTTCAAACCAACTCCCGCAAACCCTGCCGCATTGCGCAAGATGAGATCCGCGCGGGTAAGGTGAAATGGGAAATCCCCGAAACGCGCAGCGCGGCCGAGCAGGCCGCCGAAGTCCTGGATAAGGCTTTCGGAGACGCCTAAAGGCGTGCTGTCC
>PMHI01000570.1:461-1792 GCA_003156615.1 Acidobacteriaceae bacterium
CGGCGCAGGAGTTCGTCCGCCCCCTCACTTTCGCCGCGCTCTCCGGCGAAAAAGTGATTACCGGAATGTTCTCACCCGGGCAAGAGCAGGCTGCGAACATCGACTCTGCCATCGAGCACATCGCTGTCGCGCAGTCGATACAGGCTCTCCTGGTTGCTCCCGCCACTGCCGACGTTCTGGCGCAGTTCGCGCAGGGCATTGCCGGCGATTTTCTGACCACGCTTTATCTCGCTACGACTGCGCCGGTCGTGGTCGCTCCGGCGATGAACGTCAACATGTGGAATCACCCCGCGACCCAGGCGAATCTGGAAATTCTCCGCCGGCGCGGGGTGAAGATCGTCGATCCGGGCTCGGGTTATCTTGCTTGCGGCATGACCGGCTCCGGACGGCTTGCCGAGAATGAAGCCATCGTCGCTGCAGTTCTCGAAGCGCTGGGCGCCTCCCAGGATTTTGCCGGCGAGACCGTTCTGATCACCGCCGGACCCACCCGCGAAAGGATCGATCCTGTGCGCTACCTCACCAACCGCTCGAGCGGACGGATGGGGTACGCCATAGCCGAAGCCGCCCTGCGCCGCGGTGCTCGCGTGCTTCTGATCAGTGGACCGACGGCGCTGACGCCGCCGGGAGCGGCCGAGGTCACGCGCGTAGAATCGGCTGAGCAAATGCGTGACGCCGTGCTCAACCTTTTGCCTCAGGCCACTGTCGTCATCAAGGCTGCGGCTGTTTCCGATTACCACGCTAAGTCGGCGTCCCCGCAAAAGATAAAGCGCAAAGGTCCGATCACGCTGGAACTCGAACCTACCGCTGACATTCTCAAAGAAGTCGCCGCGCGCAAGCAGTCGCAGATTATCGTTGGCTTCGCCGCGGAGACCGAGAACGTGCTCGAAAACGCCCGTCAGAAGCTCGTGGCCAAACAGCTTGACGCTATTGTGGTCAACGACGTATCCCGCGAAGGCATCGGCTTCGACTCCGACCGCAATGAAGTCACCATCATCACGCATGATGAGGTCGTCGAAGTGCCGGAGACCGCGAAGTGGGAAGTGGCGCAGCGCGTGCTCGATCAGGTCGCCCGGATTCGCGAGCGGCGCAGGTCGCCGGTGAAAGCCTGAGGACTCGCCGGACTGCACGGGATCGCCTGGTTAGCGTACTATTCCGTCAAAGTTCTTCCTTCTCAAGGAGCGTGTGATGACGCAAAAAGTTATCGAAGTGATTGGCACTTCCAAAGAAAGCTTTGCGAAGGCGGCGAAGAATGCGGTGACCGAGGCGGCGAAGACGGTGCGCGGGATCAAGTGGGCGCATGTCGACTCCCTGGATATGCAGCTAGATGGAGC
>PMHI01000570.1:1801-5702 GCA_003156615.1 Acidobacteriaceae bacterium
ATCCGCCAGAAACCAATGCCTCATACTCTTGACCCGGAATTGCGGCACGCTCTCGCCGAACGCTTCCGCTTCTACAATGAGTTGGGCATTTACGATTTCTACCGCCGCGAGCTCTCACTTGGCCAACCAAGGGAAGCTGCATCGGAGGCGGCCGACACCGTTCCGGCATCTTTGTCTTCCACGTCGTCTGCAGCATCGTATTCACCACCCCAGTCAGAACTGCGAGAGGAAATGGCCACAAGAAAGTCCGCCGTCGTCCCAGTCGTCACCGAGGACAACATCTTCGAAATCGTGAAGCCGAAACCGGAGTATGGAGTGGCTGATCCCGTCGCGGCGCTCAAACTGATTCGCGAAGACCTGGGCGACTGCACGCGTTGCAAACTGCACAAGCTGGGGCGCAAGCAGATCGTTTTTGGCGTCGGCCATCCGCGCGCCGAGCTGATGTTCGTGGGCGAAGGCCCGGGCGCCGATGAAGACGCGCAGGGTGAACCGTTCGTCGGCCGCGCCGGCCAGTTGCTCAACAATATGATCAAAGCGATGGGCCTGCGGCGCGAGGATGTTTACATAGCGAATGTGGTCAAGTGCCGTCCTCCGGGCAACCGCACGCCGGAGCGTGACGAATCTGAAACCTGCTCGCCGTTTCTCATGCGGCAGATCGCCGTGATCAAGCCCAAGGTTGTGGTCGCGCTGGGGGCGGTCGCGGCGAAAAATCTGCTTGCCATGAATGCGCCCATGTCCGAACTACGCGGCCGCTGGTATGACTTCAAACCCGCGGGTGTTCGCAGCAGCGATTCTTCATGGCCGGGCGCGCGCCTGGCCGTCACCTACCATCCCGCATTCTTGCTGCGCGATCCCCGTCAGAAGGGCGAAGCATGGAAAGATCTGCAGATGGTGATGAAGTACCTGGGAATCGAGCCTCCGAAAAAACCTGCCGAGTAGCAATAAAAGGGCTGTCATCCCGAGCNNGATGCCCCGTGCGCTCTAGTTTATTCTTCCAATCAATGCCCGAATTCTGCGACGTTGCTTTGCCCGTGCCGCTCGACATGGTGTTCACCTACCGTGTCCCCGCCGAATCCATGCCAGTCGTCGGTGGCCGCGTGCTCGTGCCCTTTCGCCAGCAGCGTATGACCGGCGTTGTGGTTGAACTGCACGACCGCAAACCATCGGTCGCCACAAAAACTATCCAGAGTGCGCTCGACGTAGCTCCGGTGCTCGACGAACAACTGCTGCGTCTCGGCCGCTGGATTGCCGACTACTATCTCGCTCCGCTCGGCGAAGTCTTCCGCACCATGCTGCCGCTGAATGCGGAGTTCAAACGCTCCATCGCCTACCGCATGACCAAGGAAGGCCAGTTGGCGCTGCATCTTGGGGGAATATCGGGATCGTCCGCGCGTTCGCGGCGGACTCCGGAAGAGCAAGCCGCCGAATTCCGTGTACTCGATTGTCTGGCCGCCCAGGAGCCCGGCCTCGGAAACTTCATCCCAGTTCGTGAAGAAGTTCTGCGCTCTGCTACAGGCGTCTCGAAAATAATTTTGAGCGGGATGGTGCGAAAGAAGTGGCTGGCGCGCGAAGACGTCTCCGCCGTCCGGGACGCCAGCCGCACGACCAGGATGGCGCAGCTCAAGTCCGCCGACGGCAAGCTAAACGACAACCAGCGGCGGCTGATCGAGACGCTCGCCGCATCCGGAGGCCGGGTTGCGGTCGAGGCGCTGCAAGCGCTTGAAATTCCACGGACAACTCTGAGCACGCTGGTCAAGCGGGGTCTTGTCGAAATCGCGGAAGAGCCTGCGGCGTTCGCCGTCTCGCACAGCACCCCGCGACCGTCGCCCTTCGCATTCGATTTCAATGCCGCGCAGCAATCCGCATTGAAACGTCTGCGCGAGGCAGTCGACGGGCGAAGGTTTTCCGGCATCCTGCTGCACGGCGTCACCGGTTCGGGCAAAACCGCGGTCTACCTCGCGGGCATGCGCGCCGTACTCGAAGCTGGACGCTCCGCCATCCTCCTGGTTCCTGAAATCGGCCTCACGCCTGCAGTGGCCGCCGATCTGCACCAGATCTTCGGCGACGAAGTCGCCATCCTGCACTCTGCGCTCTCTGACAAAGAACGCGCTCAGCAGTGGCACCGCATCAAGAGTGGAAACGCGCGCATGGTTGTCGGCACGCGCTCCGCGGTCTTCGCGCCGGTTGCCGATCTTGCCTTGATCATTGTCGACGAAGAGCACGATTCCTCATACAAGCAAGAGGAAACGCCACGCTACCATGCCCGCGACATTGCGGTTGTGCGCGCCAAGATGGCGAATGCCGTCGTGGTCCTGGGTTCGGCCACGCCGTCGCTGGAGTCGTATTTCAACGCGAAGAAGCAGAAGTACGCGCTGGTCGAGTTGCCCGACCGCGTGGAGCAGCGTCCTCTGCCGGAGGTCGAGATCATCGACATGCGTCAGGAGTCTCAGGAGACCGGCCACGAGCAGGTTATCTCACGCAAGCTGGCGGCGGAGATCAAAGAGCGGTTCGACCGCAACGAGCAGGTCATGGTGCTGCTCAATCGCCGCGGATATTCTCCTGTGGTACTGTGCCGCACCTGCGGCAAGACTCTCGAATGCCAGAACTGCGCCATCGCCCTCACCCACCACAAGCGCGAACAAAAAATGGTCTGCCACTACTGCGGTTACACTGCGCCTGTGCCCAAAGCGTGCGTGCATTGCGGTAGCGAGTACGTATATTTCCTCGGCACCGGTTCGGAGAAGCTGGAAGAATTGCTGCACGGCATGTTCCCCGAGGCGCGCATCACCCGCCTCGATCGCGACACCGTCCGGGGGCACCAAGATTTCGAGCGCACGCTAAATGCGCTCAGCGCAGGCGACCTCGACTTGCTGGTCGGCACGCAGATGATCGCCAAGGGCCACGACATTCATGGCGTTACTCTGGTCGGCGTGGTCGGCGCCGACAGCGCGCTGGGTCTGCCCGACTTCCGCGCCGCCGAGCGCACCTTCCAGTTGCTAACGCAAGTTGCCGGGCGCGCCGGGCGCGGCCAATCTCCGGGTAAAGTGATTCTGCAGACTTATTTTCAAGATCACTACGCCGTCCAGTACGCTGCCCGCCACGACTTCACCGGATTCTACGAAAAGGAATTGCGCTTCCGCAGTTGGATGCACTATCCGCCATATTCCGCCCTGGCCAATGTGCTCGTCCGCAGCGACAAACTCGACGAAGCGCTCGAGTGGTCGGGCACGCTGGGAAAGTGGTTCGAGCAAAACCGTCATGAAGGCGTGCGCGTACTCGGCCCAGCCGCCGCGCCGATCCTGCGCCTGAAGCGCGATTACCGTTATCATTTCGTGCTAAAGTCGCCAAGCCGTCAGAAGCTCAATGCCACGCTGCGCGCCATGCTGGCTTACGCTGCCCAACAGAAAATCCCTCGAACGCAAGTGATTGTGGATGTAGACGCGCTTTGGTTAATGTGAAGTTGTTCGGAGATCATCGTGTATGCCATTGCGGCTTCATTTCTTTCCATCGCCCTCAGCCTGGCGTGCCTGGCTTGAGGACCATCACGCCGACTCCGAGGAACTGTGGGTTGGCCTGTACAAGCGGAGTTCGGAACGGCCGAGCATCACCTGGCCGGAAGCGGTTGATGGCGCGCTTTGCTTTGGCTGGATTGATGGCCTCCGCAAGAGTGTTGACGATATCAGTTACAAGATTCGATTTACCCCGCGGAAGGCGCGCAGCGTGTGGAGCGCCGTTAACGTGAAACGCGCCACCGAGCTTTCAGCCTTGGGGCTGATGCATCCTGCGGGCCTCGCAGCTTTTCAGAAACGCGAGGCAAAGCGAACAGAAATTTATTCCTACGAGCAAAGAAAAAGCGCCAAGCTCCCGCCCGCCTATGAGAGAAAGCTTCGTGCCCACAAAA
>PMHI01000570.1:5743-7353 GCA_003156615.1 Acidobacteriaceae bacterium
AATCACTACGATCGAAGCTGGCGGCAGATCGTACAGCGTTTCCTTCTCCGCTGTCAGGTTGGTATGAACAATCGGCCCGTCGGGATCCGCCGTGCCCCGGGTCGTGGCCACGATCGTAGGTTGCGCCGCATTTTCGGCGTGAGCCATGAAGCGCGTCTGCGCCGGATGCCATTGATACTGCGCACTCCCGAACGTTGAAACCTCTACCGGCCCGGCGAAGCTGCTCTCCTTGTCCGCCGGCCCGTTAAACGCAATCCGAACCCGGTGCGCATTCTGCTGGTCTCGATTCACCGCCATCACCCCCCAGTTTCCGTCCGGACGCTTCACCGCGTACGCGGTCACCAATTCATGACCAGCTCCGTCCCCCACGTCGCTGTTGGCGGCAAATACCTGATGCTCGCCGCCGGAGGACTGGACCCACTCCAGGTTGATCAGCTGCGCCACAAAAAACTGCGCCAGGGACTGCTGAATCTGATAATTGGCGTCGACGGTAAACATTCCAAATGTTCCCGGAGAGNNTAGTCCGCGAGCCAGACTCCGGCAAAAATATCCTGATAAGTTTCACTGGCGCCCGACGAAAGATTTCCCTCCGTGATGAACATCGGCATGTCCATCGGAATTCCGTCCTCATGCCACACCTTCATGATGTGGCTCACCAACTCGGGCTCGTCATAGAGCATGCCCCACGGCGTCTTGCAAGGATCATACGGATAATGTTCAAAGGAAAAAAACGCCAGATCGTTCATGCGCCCATGCTGCCTCAGATAATCAACGAACCGTTCCGTCCACGAAACTTTTCCATTCGCATCCGGCCAGACTTCGATGTCCTTGTTCACTCCCTGAAACGACGGTCCGCCCAGCTTTAGCGCCGGATCCACGCGATGAATCGCCGTCGCCCACTGCAGGTACAGCGCGGCGTAGTCTTCCGGCAGCATGTATTGGCCATCGGCTTCCTCGCCCATCTCCACATAAGAGATCGGATAGTTGCGCTTCTTCAAATATGCCATCTCCGCCGCTGCGTTGTCGGGAGTGTCATACAGCATCGCGACCGGCACCATGGCCGGCAGCCCGCGCGTCACGCCGCTGGTGAAGAACAAATCGAATCCCATCTGCGCCTGCTTGGTCGATCCCAGGTCTGAGGGTCGATGCCACGGATCGACCGATGAACAGTACGTTGTCGTCTGCTCCTGATCCGGCGTATGCCGCAGAATGTCGTGAAAGCCGTCCTTCGTGACGGTGCCGAGATACAGTTCGCGAATGGCGTAGCCAACACAATTCCGCGGGTCGTTCAAGGTTGGATCGGTTGATTTTGGACCGGCCGCGCCGTCCACATTGCAGCTATTCGACGATTCCGTCATCCAGATCCGCACGAAGCGCACTCCCGCGGGACTGCTGCTCAAGCGAATCGTTTCCGTGCCGCCCTTTCCATCCGTGATCGTCCCCTGGGGAAACGTCTGCCAGACGCCACGCGTCACTGCCTTGATGGGATCGTCGCCCGTCCAGTACTGTACCGAGTAGCGCCGGGCATAAGGCTCGGCCCAGGCGATGCGGATGCTGTCGATCTGCTGCACCTGGGCTAAATCCATCACCACCCACTGCGGATGCAGCGC
>PMHI01000049.1:0-1054 GCA_003156615.1 Acidobacteriaceae bacterium
TGCGATTCGAAGGCCAAGAGCCAGATCCTGCTGCGTCTCTACAACTGGCTGCTGGACCGCTATCGGGCCGGCGAGACGGCGGTGCTCATCGTGGATGAGGCTCAGAACCTGACCGATGAGGTGCTCGAAGAGATCCGCATGTTGACTAACCTGGAGACCTTCACGGAAAAGCTGCTCCAGATCGTGCTGGTGGGCCAGCCCGAGCTGGAGCAGAAGCTGAAGACGCCGCAACTGCGACAGTTACGGCAAAGGCTAACCCTGCGCGCCAAGACGCATCCTCTCACACTGGANNGTGCAACAGCGGTTGCGCATCGCCGGTTCCAACGGCCAGCAGATCTTCGATCCTGAGGCCGTGGTCGCGATTCACGGCTATGCCAGCGGAATTCCGCGAGTCATCAACCTGCTGTGCGAGCACTGCCTGGTGGGTGCGTTCGTGGACCAGCAGAGGACGATCGGCGCACCGGTGGTGGATGGCGTGGCCCGGGATTTTGATCTGGGTGAAAGCACGGCAGCAGGGGCGATGACGCCGCCACTGCCGGGGACGACGCAGGAAAAATTTGACTTGGTGGAAACTTTACGGTCGCTGGCCAGCTTAGCCGATCGGTTGCGGGAAAGGTGACGATGAGGGCCTCCCCCCAGGAGAGAAAACAATGAGCAGAATTCACGAAGCGTTGAAAAAGGCCGAACAGGACCGGGCGGCGTCGCAGGGGGGCTCGACCCAGGCCATGCCCAGTTTCGTGCCGGCGGACGAGCCAGCCATACCGGCGATGGAAGAGTCGCCGGTCGCTGTGGCAGCAGGATCGCCTGCCGCTGCCGTTCCGTTCCCGTCGGCGACTCCGTCATTCGCCAATCCCTTCAGCCTCGACGCCTTGCTGGCGCGCTGCCCGCAACTGCAGTGGAAGCCGGATGAAAAGACGATGCTGTTTTTCAACGGCGACGACAGCGCGCGCGGGACTGAAGAATTCCGCACGCTGCGTTCCCGGCTTTATCACGCTCGAGAGAAGATGACGCTCAAAAAGGTGCTGGTGACCAGCGCGCTGCCCAAAGAGGGCAA
>PMHI01000049.1:1114-5594 GCA_003156615.1 Acidobacteriaceae bacterium
CGATCATGCAGCGCGGGGCGATGGAAAACCTGTTTTTTATTCCCAGCGGCGAGCAGATCTCCGATCCCTCCGAACTGGTGGCCAACGGGCGGCTCAAGTTCCTGATGCAGCGGGTGGAGGCTCTGTTTGACTGGATCATCATCGATTCGCCGCCCGCCGTGCCGGTCTCCGATGCCAGCGTACTGGCGAAGGCCTGCGACGGTGTGCTGATGGTGGTGCGCTGCAATGCGACGCCGGTCGATGTGGCGCGCCGGGCGCGGGAGGAATTCCCAGACCAGACGCTGGTCGGGCTGGTGCTGAACGGGACGGATCGCGAATCCTCCGCTTATTCGCGCTATTACTACGACGCGTACGTGAAGGATGTAACCGATTCAAAGTCCTAGGGAAGTTGGGGAAACTTGATCCGGCTGTTCAAAGTCTATTATCCGCTGCGCACACTGGTTCTTCTGGTGGGCGAGGCCATGATCGTGTGGTTTTCGTTTCTGCTGGCGACGGTCTGGCGGAACCAAGAGAGCTGGCTGCTGGTCAACATTGATGGCGGATACCTTCAAGTGTTGGCGGTGCTGGGACCGAAGATTCTGGTAGTTACCGGAGTGGTGCTGCTGCTATCGCACTGGCTTGACCTATACGATTCTGCCAGTGTGGAAGCGAAGTGGGAGCATGCTTTTCGGCTACTGCTGGTGCTGGGGTTTGTGGCTCTGGCGCTGGCTGCCCTGGGCTCCCGGTATCCCAGCCTTCTGCCCGGGAACGGTTCGGCTTTTTGGGGACTCATCAT
The DNA here is from genome assembly GCA_003156615.1 of Acidobacteriaceae bacterium. Next base: position 1,890 of record PMHI01000049.1, read on the forward strand.
CCTCACCTTCACTTTGTTTGGCTGGCGCGCGGCCTATGCCTGGATGGTGAAACAGCCCTTCCTGCGCGAGCGGCTTTACGTTCTAGGCACGGGAGACCGAGCGGAACGCTTGGTGAGAGGTCTGCGCGAGCGCTCTGCACTGGGGATGGAAGTGGTGGGATGGACAGGGGATGTGGAAGGCGAATTGACGCGCGACAACGTGGCGTCGCACTTGCTGGGTTTGGCGCGGGGGAGGGGCGTGCATCGAGTGATCGTCGCCATGCCGGACCGCCGCGGTACTTTGCCAGTCGAAGAACTATTGGACCTGCGCCTGGAAGGGGTAAAGGTGGAAGAAGCCACGTCTTGGCTGGAGAGGATCTCGGGAAAGATCGAAGTCGAGCAGTTGTATCCCAGTTGGCTGATCTTTGCGGAAGGGTTCCGCTTCAGCACTTTCTTCCGGCTGGTGCGCCGGGCGCTGAACTTTTCGTTTGCGCTGGCCGGACTGGTGATCTCATTGCCCCTGCTTCCCTTCATCGTGCTGGCCGTCAAGCTGGATTCCGCGGGCCCGGTGCTCTACCGGCAGCAGCGCGTGGGGCGGCTGGGAGTGATTTTTTATTGCTACAAGTTTCGCACCATGCGCCAGGACGCGGAAGCCGATAGCGGAGCCACGTGGGCCCTGGACGACGATCCGCGTATCACGCGGGTGGGAAGGCTGCTGCGCGCTTCGCGCCTCGATGAGATCCCGCAGTTGTGGTGCGTGTTGAAGGGCGATATGCACTTCGTGGGACCGCGCCCGGAGCGGCCGGAGTTTGTCGAGTGGCTGAGCAAAGAAATTCCCTACTACGGGGTGCGCCACGTGGTGCGGCCGGGAATCACTGGTTGGGCGCAGGTGGAGTATAAGTACGGCAATACGCTGGGGGATGCGCGGGAAAAACTGCAATACGATCTTTTCTATATTAAGAACGCCTCGCTCGGTCTGGATCTGCTCATCATGTTCCAGACCATCAAAATCGTGCTGCTGGGGCGCGGCGCGCGATGAGATGGGTCTTTTGGGGCGCGGCTGGTCTGATCGCCTACACCTACGTGGGTTATGTGGGCTGGCTATGGCTGCGCGCACGTCTCTGGCCCTGGCCTGTGCTCCACGCGCAGCAGGAGCCTGACGTTTCCATCGTGATGGTGGTGCGCAACGAAGAGCGGTCGCTCGAGAGCAAGCTGCGGAATCTGCTGGAGTTGGACTATCCCGCGGAACGCTGTCAGATCGTGGTGGTCTCCGACGGATCTACCGACCGGACGGAAGCGATTCTAGGCGAGCATGCGAACAATCCGCGCGTGCAGGTCGTCATGAATCAGTTGTCGCGTGGAAAGGCGTGCGGGTTGAATGAAGCCTTCGAATGGACCCGCGGAGATATCGTAGTTTTCACGGATGCGCGCCAGATGATCGAATCGTGCGCATTGCGGCTTTTGCTTGAAAGCTTCGCTGACCCGGAAGTGGGCTGTGTAAGTGGAGAACTGATGCTGGGCGATCCCGCCGCTGGCGAGAGCCGGAAGGGGATGGGACTTTATTGGCGCATCGAGAAGATGGTGCGCAAACTGGAGGCGGCTTCAGGTTCGATGGTGGGCGCCACCGGAGCGCTCTATGCGGTGCGGCGCGAGTTGCTGACCGAGGTGCCCATGGGAACGATTCTGGATGACGTCTATATCCCGATGCAGGTGGTGCGGCAGGGGCGGCGCGTGGTGTTCGAGCCTCGAGCCCAGGCCTGGGACAGTCCAGACTTGGGCGGTGGACTGGAGTTCGCGCGGAAGGTGCGTACGCTGAGCGGAAACTATCAGCTGTTACAACTGGCACCATGGATTCTGAGCAGGTCGAACCCCATTCGCTTCGAATTTGTCAGCCACAAACTGATGCGCTTACTCGTTCCGCTTGCTTTGCTTGCGGCCTTCCTATCTTCTATTTCGCTGACGCATCGGCTCTACCGGTTTGCCCTGGCCCTGCAGTTGGCGTTTTATGGACTGGCCGTGCTGGGCATGTTAGGGCTGAAGCGGGGTGTGTTTTCTCGCCTCGCAGATGCCGCCCTCACTTTTGTGGTCTTGAATACAGCTGCCATGTTGGCCTTGACAAATTTCGTTACCGGAAAGAAGGCAGCTTGGAAGTCGTAAAACTCAAGCCGTTCGATCGGTCAACGCGCTCAAGGGAACGGAAGCTAACGGCGCCGCTTACTGTTGATCTGGAGGAGCGGAAAGTCAAAAGCTCCAACGCGTTTGCGTATGGAGCGCTGGTTGTTTTTTCGTTTCTTTATTTTGCGCGGCCGGAAGACCTCATACCCGGGATGGGCAGTGTCCCGATTGAAAAAATCATCGGAGGAATCGCGTTTATCGCGTTGTTTTTTGGGATCAGGTCTCGTTCCACTCTTAGAAAGTGGCCCCTGGAACTGAAGCTGCTCGCCGCGCTGCTCGCTTGGCAAGCTCTTTGTGTTCCGTTCGCCTTTTTTATCTCTGGGTCGTTTTGGACGGTGGTCGACAGGTGTTCCAAAGCGTTGATTGTGGCGCTACTGGTTTCCCTTGTCGTTGATTCTATCAGTCAGCTTCGACGTTTGATGTTCATCCAGGCCAGCGCAGTAGCGTTCATGACCTTTGTGTCGGTGCTGCTTTACCGGGGCGGAAGAATGGGCGGGGTATTGGGAGGCGTCTTCGATAATCCCAACGATCTCGCCATGAACATTGCATTGAACTTTCCATTATGTCTGATGTTTTTGCTACTGGACAAGAATCCGATCAAGAAGTTGGTATGGTTTGCGGGCATTCTGGTGATGGCTCGCGGACTGATGCTCACCTATTCCCGCTCCGGCTTTGTAGCGATTGTAGTGGCCGTTATTTTTAGTTTGTTGGAATTTGGAGTGCGGAACAAGCGTCATTATCTGCTCGGTGTTGCAGCCTTTTGCGCGTTGGCTCTGCTGATTGTCGGGCCGCGGAGTTACGGCGACAGGATCAGGAGCCTGGTCTCCAATGACGTGCAAGTCTACGGAGATGCCAAAGGGCCACGGGCGGAGTTGCTGGTGAAAAGTCTGGTCGTCACCGCGCAACGTCCGCTATTTGGAGTTGGTCCCAGTAACTTCGCGAGCTACACGGGCACGTGGCGGGTTACGCATAACACATACACGGAACTTAGCTCTGAGTGCGGAATTCCCGCGCTGATATTGTTTCTCCTGGTTGTTCGNNGGCGAACCCAGATGTCCGCATGTACACGAGCGCACTTTGGGTGGGCTTTGCCAGCTATCTTGTTGGCGCGGCGTTCGCCAGCACGGCGTATCAGCTTTTCCCATATTTCATGGTCGGTTACACCACGGCGTTATATCGGTTGGCCAGGGAAAAGCCCGCCAGCGCCGCGGTGAACGCCGTTGCAAAAGGGGCGGCCTTGCGGGGAGAAAACCAGCCCGGTTGGAGTCTCGCGTCGCGTCGCTCAAGATGGAGCCGCTAGGCGGGGCGCGAGCGGCGGGGGAGCGTTTTCGCGGATTGCTTCCGGAAACCCATCACAATCGTTGCGCCAAAACGCTCAGGGGGGCGCGTTATTGTCGCGCGCATGACAGCAGTTCAAAGAAGGCAGCTGGTGCAGAGTAGTGGCTAATAGGGCTGGGGCCGGTCTCCGCAAGCTGGCTGAGCGAGTCGGGGTGCCGCGCCAAGTGCTGCACCGGCCGAAGCAGGGCTTGGCCCTGCCGTTGGTGCACTGGA
>PMHI01000049.1:5660-5837 GCA_003156615.1 Acidobacteriaceae bacterium
TTTGGAGAGAATCCGGACAACGGATTGGGGTGCCGAGCCGTACCGCGTTACCAGTGCGGCTGGGAACCTGGCTGGGAACCTGGGATGAGTTCGTTGACAGATAACGGAACCAGGCCGGGACCGGATCAACCCGCAGCCTCGCAAACCACCAGTCGACTTCCTTCTTCCGGTTCCCCG
>PMHI01000656.1 GCA_003156615.1 Acidobacteriaceae bacterium
TACCATCACCCTAAACAAATACTCAAACTTTAGGCTGACTGAATCAGACTTTAGTAGATAGATCCTTACTATCGATGATCGGGGGAGGAACGCATCGATTCACGCAAAGTCGGCTATGTTGTGGCTTCCGAAAATTCTGGCACATCTGCTGGATCCGGCAAGACCTCTTCTAAGTTCAAGTGACGGGCGCGGCCCGAGGGCCCATCGAGGTGGATAAGGCGTCCGCGTTCGAGGATGCGATCCAGGATGGCGGTGGCCAGGTCTTCGTCATACAACACCTTTCCCCACTCGCTGAGCGATTTATTGGTGGTAAAGAGCATGGGTCGTTTTCTCAGGTGCGATCGTTGACGACATGAAACAAGAGATTGGCGGCATCGGGACCGTAGGTTAAGTAACCAACTTCGTCTACGATCAAAGCGTGAGGCTGGGTGTAGGTTAGCAAGGATTCCTGCAAGCATCCCTTTTTTCTGGTATTGGAAAGCTCTTCCACGAGTTCTGCGGCAGTCGTGCACAAAGTCTCGAAGCCATTCTGAATAGCGCGATAGCCGATGGCGACAGTGGCCCTACCCCAGGGTGGGTTCTCAACCGCTGCGCTGGCGGACATTTCTCCACTTCCTGCTCGATCGCTTGCGTCAGCTCGGCAACGGAGTGCCCGCCCCTCCAGCAGAGTCTGCAACTGAAGCGCATCCGGCAAGCTCCACACAGTGCAGATCTCCACTAACTCTCGGTCCTCGTCACCGGAAGAATCGAACGGCGGAGATGGGTCCGGCCTTGCGGGAAGTTCCTCGGACTGACGTTTCAGCCCGCGTCGGGAAATCTCCGACGCTAAAGACTGTTGGGCAATCTCGGTTAACTCGAAGTTTTGCTGTGCGAGGACCAGGAGCTCGCCGTCACTAACGTTCGGAGTTGCAGCCATTCCGCCCCCGCATCGAGACCTTCCATAGTGTCCGCTTGTGGGAAGTCTGCGAGACGAATAGTCAACGAGTTCAGTTCTGCCTAGATTTTGGCCCGCGCCCGACAGGGGCTTGATTTTGGTTTGGATGTTCAACTTAAAGAGAAGAATGCCTTGTCCATCTCCCTATCGGGTAAGCGCACTTCATCCATGGTTGCGAATGCGTCCTTGATCTCGATGTCCGCCCATTTCTGCCGCAGCATAGTCGACCACACCTTAGGGTCTTCCATGGGTCCCAGTCCAGCCGGGGTCTTGCGATCGCCTGCCATCCGTCCCGTTTGACCGTCGATATCCGCATACAAGACCAGCTGGGGCTTGCTTTTGTGACGTGATTCAACGAAAGCGGCAAACTGGTCCCACGGAACCACGTGATCGAACTTCAGTTCTCGGTTTGCTGCTTGGCTATCCGCCGCTTTTCATAGAACCGTACGCGTGCCCGGCTTGCCGCCTCCAGACTTCGTCACGATGAACTTCGCTACCGACCATCGATATACTTCATACTTCCCACTTTCACTTCTTGGCAGTCGGCGGCAACAGACCGTTCAGGCGCAGATACATCGCAGTTTCGGCGTAGTGGTCGGCCCAAGTACCGGCCAAGATCAGGCTGATCCAGGCGCGCGTAACTTGTTTTCCGCCGAATCCTTCCGTGGTCTCCACTAGTTTTGAGTCATCCATTTTCGCCAGCGCGTCGGAGCAAAAATCGAAGGAGGCCTTGAGCGCGGCCACCAGCTTGTCTTTCGAGTCCGTGTCTTTTACTTTCTCGTCCTTGGGAGCTGGGACGGCGGCGGTTTTGCTGCACAGGAGGTAATTGGTTTCGGCCATGTGGACGACGAGGTGGCCGAACGTCATCTGGTCGGCAGTGGGTTTGTAGTTGAACTTGTCGGCAGGCGTGGCTTCGACGGCTGCAACGGTGTTTTTCTGCCGGCCGGGCAGGATGTCCCTTAGGGCGGTGCTGACCGGGTTCTTCATCTGTGCAGGCGTTGTTTGTGCAGCCGCCCACGCGGCTAGTAACAGCACGGCGGGAATTACGAGAGTTCTGTTCATTTTTATCCTCATTTTTCGGTGAATTGTTGCGGCTTCCCAGAAGCAGTATCAATGTTCTCCATTTCATCCATCCAGCTCTCACGAATGATTCTCCTTTGTTCTCTACCGGCTCGTCCGCAAGTCCTGAATCTAGCGTTTCAACTCTCGCGCAAGGCGACGATCGGGTTCACCCTGGCCGCACGGCGCGCCGGAATGTAGCTGGCCAGTAGCGCGACCACCATGAGGATGAGCGGCACGCCTAAAAACACCTCCGGATCAAGCGGCCGGACGCCGTACAACACAGTCGAAATCATCGGGGCCATGATCCCCGACAAGAGCAGACCGATCCCCACTCCGATGCCGGCCAGACCCGTACCCCGGCTCACAATCATTTTCCCAATGGTCGAGGGCATGGCTCCCAGCGCCATGCGCACTCCAATCTCGTGCGCCCGCTGACCTACCATGTAGGCCAACAGACCGTAAATTCCCACTGACGCCAGCAGAAGCGCCACCACGGCAAATACTCCCACCAACTCCGCAGAGAAACGGCGCGAAGCCAAGGAACCGTCGATGACCTCATTCATCGTGCGTGCGTTGAATACCGGCAGATCTGGATCGACTGCCTGTATCTCACGGCGTATCTGAGGCTCCAGGCTGGTGGCGGACAAAGAGGTCCGGACCATCACGCTTAAAGACCTGATTCCTGGAAACTGGTAGATCGGCGAATAGATGTGTGGAGCTCCAGATTGGTCGAGACCGTCATTTTTGATGTCCTTAATCACTCCAACTACGGTCGACCACGGCGGGCTGGCTGCGCTCCTAAGGCGAACGGTGCTCTTAATGCTCAAACGGCGCCCAATGGGATCGCGATCGGGCCAGAAGGTGCGTGCCGTCGTTTCATCGACGATGACCACCGGTTGTTTGCCGGGCCCATCCTCTTCCGCAAAAAAACGTCCACGTACCAGCGAAGCTTGCAACACCTTGAAATACTCAGGGGTCACGCTGGTGGTTTCAGAAACCAAACCTTTGCCAGATTCGTCCGGACGGTCCTCAATATTGACGGCGCGTCGCCGCGACAAGTGGGTGACTGGTAAATCAGTGGTCATGGCCGCGAGGTCGACTCCGGGAATGGCGCGCATGCGCCGCAAAGTTTCGCGTACAAAGCTGTTCAAGACTTCCGGCTGAGCGTAGCGATCCATGTCAGCATTGTTGGGTACCGGCAGGTAAAGACTGGCAGCAACAATTCTTGATGGGTTGAAACCGGGATTTTCCTGAAGCAGTCCCCAAAACGTGCGCAAGAGCAGACCCGCTCCCACCATCAGCACCACCGC
>PMHI01000666.1 GCA_003156615.1 Acidobacteriaceae bacterium
CGCTCGTAGGTGTGCATCAGCTTGCTTTGCCCCACGGCCGCACAGGCCTGCATGGCGGGTATGCCGCTCGGCCGCTTGCGCAGCGCCAGTCCGGACATGCCCGCCGCGATCGCGCCGGAGGTGACGATCAGATACTCGTTCTTGCTGAGATCGAATTGATCCACCATGCCGCGCAACAGGTTCGCGTCGATCTGGCCGCCAGGAGCGATAAGGCTGGTTCCGACTTTGACGACCACTCTCATGGCTTCACTACAACCCTCATCGTTTGATGACTCTCGACCGCTTAGTTGGAATGGTATCGCACTCACCGGCAGAGGAGGATGCCTTCCTTAGTTCTGTTGCATTCGCGAGCGAATGCGCTCGGGCTTGCGGCACAGGAGAGCCGACGGGGAAGGACAAGATCCCTTTCTGCAATTAAAATGGCTTTCTGGCAAGATGAAAAAACTTGCCACTTTCAAGTCCTATGCCAGCCTCCAACGCCATCAGCCGCTTTTCCGATCGCGTCGAGAACTACGTGCGCTATCGGCCGGGATATCCGTCCGAGGTGATCGACGCCCTGAAGACCGAATGCGGCCTGGCGCCGGGTCACAGGATTGCCGACATCGCCTCCGGCACGGGGATTTGGACTCGTATGCTGCTCGAGAACGGCAACTCGGTTTTCGGCGTTGAGCCCAATGCGGAGATGCGTGAGGCGGGCGAGCGTCTGCTGGCGGCATTCCCCAAGTTCACCAGCGTTGCGGGAACGGCCGAGGCGACTAAACTTGCGGATCACAGTGTGGACTTCGTCACGGCGGCGCAGGCCGCGCACTGGTTCGACCGCGCGCGCGCAAGGTGCGAGTTTGTTCGTGTCCTCAAGCCCGGAGGTTGGCTGGTGCTTCTGTGGAACGAGCGCCTCACGAGTGCGACAAAGTTTCTGCGCGACTACGAACATTTGCTTCTGACTTACGGTACCGACTACGAAGACGTTCGCCACGAGCGCACGACTTCAGCAGTGAACGAATTCTTCGATCCCGCTCCGTTTCAAGAGCGCGTGTTCGAGATGCGTCAGGAGTTCGACCTCGCCGGAGTGGAAGGCCGTCTGCTCTCGTCTTCGTATGCGCCCGGGCCGGAGCATCCTCAACATGCGCCCATGCTGCGCGAACTGCGGCGCATCTTCGATGCCTGCGCCGTCGAAGGTCGGGTCGCATTCGAATACAAGACGCAATTGTATTTCGGACGACTGGGGCACGAGTAGCATTGCAGGTCACATCTTTCGGAATCTCCTGGAGAACCATGCCCGACGAGAAATCCTTCCACATGACGCCCGACGAATTCCGCCGCCATGGCCATGCCGTGGTGGATTGGATCGCCGACTACCACTCCCGCATCGAGTCGTTCCCCGTGCTCTCCCAGGCGAAGCCGGGACAGATTCGCGCATCTCTGCCGGCGAATCCCCCTGCTCATGGGGAGCCGTTCGAGGCGCTGCTGAAAGACGTCGAGAAGCTCATTCTCCCCGGAGTCACGCACTGGCAGTCGCCGAATTTCTTCGCCTACTTCCCTTCGAACGCTTCCGGTCCCGGCATCCTCGGCGATCTTCTCTCTTCTGGACTGGGCGTGCAGGGTATGCTCTGGTCGACCAGCCCGGCGTGCACGGAGTTGGAAACGCATGTGCTTGACTGGCTCGTGTCCATGCTCGGGCTGCCGGAGAAATTTCTGTCGTCCGCGACCGGCGGCGGAGTCATTCAAGACACCGCCTCGAGCGCCGCCCTGTGCGCGCTGTTGGCCGCGCGCGAACGCGCGACCAACTACACCAGCAATCAAAAAGGATGCGACGGGCGCATCGTGGCTTACGCATCTTCGCAGACGCACTCTTCTTTAGAGAAAGCGGCGATGATCGCGGGCATCGGCGTCTCCAATTTGCGCTTGATCGCCGTAGACGACAACTTCGCGATGCGCCCGGAAGCTCTCGCGCACCAGATTGACATCGACAAACGCGCTGGGCTGGTGCCCTGCTTTGTATGCGCGACCGTGGGAACGACGTCTTCGAACGCGATGGACCCGATCGCCGAGATTGGCCGGATCTGCCGATCCCATAATCTCTGGCTGCATGTTGATGCAGCCATGTCTGGTACCGCGGCGCTCTGCCCGGAATTCCGGAACCTGCAAGACGGAGTCGAGTTCGCCGACAGCTACAACTTCAATCCGCATAAGTGGATGTTCACCAACTTCGACTGTAACTGCTTCTGGGTCGCCGACCGCAAGGCGCTGATTCAGACGTTGAGCATTCTGCCGGAATACCTGCGCAACCAGGCCACCGAATCGGGCGCGGTGATCGACTACCGCGACTGGCACATCCAGCTCGGCCGGCGTTTCCGCTCGCTCAAGCTGTGGTTCGTGATCCGCCACTACGGGATAGAGGGCTTGCGGCATCATATTCGACGCCACGTGCAACTGGCGCAGGGATTCGCGGGCTGGGTGCGTAACGACGATGCGTTTGAGCTCGCCGCACCGGTCCCGCTCAACCTGGTCTGCTTCCGCCACAAAGGCGGGGACGCGGCGAATCAAATCATCATGGACCGCCTCAATCGCAGTGGCGAGCTCTTCCTCACGCACACCAAACTGAACGGAAAGTTCACCCTGCGCCTCTGCGTGGGCCAGACCAGCACAGAGGCACGACACGTGCAGCGGGCTTGGACGCGGATTCGCGAGGAGGCGGACAAGCTAACGCCCGCAGTTTGAACCAAAGGTCACGCTTCCTGAGCACTTTGCATCGATCCGCCGTTTGCCAAATTG
>PMHI01000500.1 GCA_003156615.1 Acidobacteriaceae bacterium
TGGCACGACAGTTTGGCCTGGCCAGCAGTACGGTGCGAGCCATCGAGTGCGCTATCTGAGTCGCTGGTCGGAGGGGCGAAGGGATCGGGGCTGTACGGGGCTAGTATTCGCGGGAATGTATAGATCATTTTGCGGAGGTTCGGGCGATCCCCTGCTGCACCCTCGGCGTTTGCCAGTCACTCAGGACTTGGATTTGATATAAGAGGCACGGGGAGGGACGCATCGAATGACTACGGCTCAAGTTCTTGAGACTTCCGCCCAAGCTCAGATTGTGAAGGATGAGGCGACGGGTTGCTGCATCGCCGGAGGCGGGCCTGCCGGTGCGATGCTCGCGCTGCTGCTGGCCAGGCGAGGTGCACGCGTTGTGCTGCTCGAGATGCACCACGATTTCGACCGCGAATTCCGTGGTGACACGGTTCATCCCTCGACGCTTGAGATCCTCGATCAGCTTGGGCTGGCAGAGCGCGTCCACGAACTGCGCAGCAACAAGATTTCAGCGCCCACCCTGCTCACCACCCGCGGCCCCTTCACTCCTTTCGATTTCAGCCGCCTGAAGACGAAATACCGCTACATCCTGATGGTCCACCAGAAGGACCTGCTGGGACTGCTGACACAGGAAGCGAAGAAACACCCCGGCTTCCAGCTCTTGATGGGCGCGAACGTCATTGACCTGATTCGAGAGGACGGCGTGGTTCGGGGCGTGCGATATCAAACAAACGGCGGGATTCATGAATTGCGTGCGGTGCTGACCGTGGGCACCGACGGCCGCTTCTCTCGCTTGCGCCATCTAGCGGGGATCCAGCCAGTTGGCACCTCACCGTCGATGGATGTGTTGTGGTTCCGGTTGCCGCATGTTCCTGAAGAGATCAACGTGCCGGGTGGTGCGTTCGGTGGATTTGCCCGCGGACATATTCTCGGCGGCTTCGATCGCAAGGATTATTGGCAAGTCGCGTTCGTGATCGCAAAGGGTTCTTATCAATCGCTGCGCACAGAAGGAATCGAAGGGTTGCGGCGGCGGATTGTTCAAATTGAACCCCGGCTGGCAAAGAATGTGGAATCGCTGACTGACTGGCACCAGGTATCCTTGCTTTCGGTCGAGTCGAGTCGCTGCAGGCGCTGGTATGAGCCCGGCTTACTGCTGATCGGCGACGCGGCGCACGCGATGTCGCCCGTCGGCGGCGTCGGAATCAACTATGCGGTTCAGGACGCCGTCGTGGCGGCGAACGTGCTCACCAAGCCCCTGCTCGATGGCCACGTTCTGACCGACCAGCTTCGCACCATTCAACGCAAACGCGAATGGGGGGTACGGATTATTCAAGCCTTTCAAACACAGATCCAGAAGCGAGTGATCGCAACGGCGCTTCGGGCTCAGGAGCAAACGGCCTTGGCCATCCCGTGGTATATCCGCGCCTTTACCCGAATTCCATTCCTGCGCGATATCCCGCCCCGGATGATGGCTTTGGGCGTGGTCCGCGTTCGCGTCGAGAATTGAAGTTGCATGCGCGAGTTCAGCTCCCGATCCGGCGCCCCGAACATTCCCCCCGCTGCTTATGGCGCGCAGAATCTCTTGTTCAATAAGCGCACTTGCGATGTACGGCAAAGACCGGCTAGGTTCCGGCTGGCCGATCTTCATGGCGTGAGGTCCATCAATTTCTGACGCGAGGTTGGGGAAAAGGCATCCTTTAAATACTACGGTGGAACTTCGAGGTGGGAGAGTTCGTAAGATCCTCATGTCGCACCAGATATCTGGGCAGATCGGGCGCAAACACCCCGATATTTGGTGGCAATCCTAAGGGGGCGGTCTTGAGCAATCGACTGTTAGCGAGGACACTGACTGCGTACATCGTTTTTTTAAATGTTGGCTGCGTAGCGCACGCACAGCACGTTGTTGATCAGGGCATAGTAATCGAAAATGTCACTTTGATCTCGCCGGAACGCGCCGCTCCGCTGCTCAACGATCCCAGACTCACCATGTCACTGCCGCCGGCGGTCATCGATTATTTGCGGTCGGCTGCAGGCGCGAAGGCCCGCACTGCGTGCCAAACGCGGTGGTGTTAGTTTGGCGCGAAACCGGCGCAGTCCGAAACGCCCGTCCGAGCCGCGGCCGCGCGGCGTCCACCCGGCAGAGGGCGAAGTGGAACGGGCGCTGCGTGGCCTCTCTGCATGGGGCTTCCATTCTTCTGTAGACTGTTGATTCTTGACGACAAATGAGTTGTGGACTGTATATCCTAGAACTGGGATAATGTGAATGGCGCGAGCAAAGAGGGTTCTGGGCGAAAAGCCGCTGTTTTGGATCGGATCAGCGAAGAGTGATTTGCTGGACTTCCCTGAGGCTGTGAAGGACGAAATTGGTATTGCTTTAAGCGTTGCGCAGTTTGGTGGAAAGCACCCGATCGCAAAGCCGTGGAAAGGCGAGGGGGCGGGCGTTCTAGAAATAGTTAAGGACTATAGCGGGGACACTTACCGGGCGGTGTACACAGTTAAGTTCGAGAATGCTGCGTACGTGCTACATGCGTTCCAGAAGAAATCGCCGAAGGGCATAAAGACGACCCAAACGGATGTGGAATTGGTTTCTCGGAGGCTCAAAGCAGCGAGTGAGGATTACGAGGTGCGATATGGCAAACGGAAGAAATAGCGAAGTTGTCGTTCAAAGTTCAGGTAACGTGTTTGCAGACCTTGGTCTACGCGATGCCGCCGAGAAGCAGACACGAGTGCGCCTGGCGGTCGCCATCAATCAGATCATAGAGGCACGTCATCTATCCCAGACTGCAGCGGCACGCCTTCTCGACACCAATCAGCCGAAGATTTCTGCTTTGGCGAATTATCGTTTGGAGGGGTTTTCGGTAGAACGGCTGATGAATTTCTTGAACGCACTCGACCGTGATGTAGAAATCGTGATCAGAAAGAAGCCTCGATCGAAGAGGGCGGCGAGAATTATCGTGACGGGCCCCCAACTACGACGGCGTACTTTGCAACCAGAAATCTCGCGATGGTGATGAATGTCATGAGCGACACCGATGTGCATACTGCAATGCGGGTACCAGCATCCGGTGTCGGATTCTGCGCGCGAAGCCGGTCCACGCGGCGTTCATCAGCATCCGGCCTTTTCGTCATTCCGTCGTAGTCTTGCAGCCTGGTCCGATTGGCCAAGCGAGTTCCAAGCGCGAATGCCGGCAACGTTGGTAGCGTCCGGTTGCTGCGAAGCACTCACACACGTCGCATGTTTTGTTGACGATTCACTATCCGCATCACCCGCTACACGGCCAGACTGTAACCGTGGTACGAAGGTTTGTTTCGTTTGGACCATGCCAATCGTCAGGTCCATACCGGTCGACGCAGTCCATCACCTATGCCTGACCATGCGCAGACCCGCATGTTTTGTGATCCAGAAGAGCAATTGGGCGAGGGTCGATGATCGATCATCACTGCGCTCATTGAGTGCTTCGGCGAGTTGTTGTCAACCATGATCGACACCGACAGAGATCTATTGGAAGGAAGGTATCGAATCGGCAAACCTGACGCTCGCGCTAAAGCTAAAATGAGTGGTGCTGACGAGCCCTCTGTGGTCAGCACATCAGGGGTCTAGTCGATCATTGGAGGACCAAGAGATGACAGGAACCCGCTGTCTGCTGCTCGCTGCGGCCTCGGCGACCGCACTGCTCGTCATGTGGACCGCAAATGCCCAATCCGCTCGTGACAGGGTACTCGATTCCGGACAGGGTCCAAGACTAGTAAATACTTGTTTGATCACGAAAAACGTAAAGAAATTGGTCGAATTTTACACATCTGTTCTGGAACGGGATGCACAGATGTCGGGCGAAGATTACGCTGAGTTTCATACAGGCATCGGAGTCCTAGCTATCTTCTCAGCGCAGGCGCAGGATCGGTATATTCCGGGTTCCGCCGCAGCAGCACACAACAGGAGTGTCATCCTTGAGTTCAGAGTTGCGGATGTCGACGGTGAATATCGGAGGCTTCAGGGCATAGCAAAGATCTGGGTCAAGCCACCTTCGACGCAGCCTTGGGGGACCAGATCGATTTATTTTCGCGACCCGGACGGGAATCTAGTTGACTTCTACTCTCGACCGGAGGCGCCGTAGCGCATCTTCAATTCGATGGTCAGTTGTCGAAAACAGGGCAACGCCTCTCCCCAGTTTTCTCTGACTGACTTGCACTGTTCCCACAAAGGGTACACTCGTACCATTACGAGTACCACCCGCGCCCAGTTTGCGGGCCGGAGCCTAATAGTTGGTTGGTTACATGCCATTGAATTGGGCTTGGGTTGTTCATAGCTTAGTCGGGGATGAGGTCTGGAGCAGGGGACGGCGAACGCTACCTCAAAGTTTTTCAAGAAAAGTGTCGATTCGCGCCCCACCCGTTCGACGCGTAAGTGGAGCCGCACCGTGCACTCCGTCACTCGCGACATTCCCGGTTGCGCGGCGTCGAAGCTTCTATATAAAAGTAGCGGCCCTGATACGGCGTCCGCTCAACATTCAAGGAGAACACCATGCGTTTCATGATGATCATGTTTCCGAAAGACTACGAAAACGCAAAACCCGGCTGGGTGCCCGACCTCAAAGCCATGGAGGTAATGGGCAAGTACAACGAGCAACTACACAAAGCCGGCGTGCTGCTCGCGCTCGACGGGCTGACCCCGCCCTCAATGGGCGCGCGTGTCACCTTCAAAGGCGGAAAGTCGAAAGTTACCGACGGCCCGTTTACCGAAGCAAAGGAAGTGGTCGGCGGCTACTGGATCATCCAGGTGAAGTCGCGCGAAGAGGCACTCGAATGGGCCTCGCGCATCCCCGGAAAGGATAACGAAATGGTCGAAGTCCGCCGGATGTTTGAGATAACCGACTTCGATCCCGAGACCCAAAAGGAGATCCAAAAGAAGTTCGGCGACGCCGGCGCTGAGCTGGCCCAGCAATAGCTTTGTAACTCGCTGAGCTCGCCTGCGAATACTCAGCGATGCGTGTCGGTTTCAACGAGCATCATTCGACGTACATGTAGAGAGAGCTTCCGGGCATTTAGGGGCGACGGAAGCTCTCTCACTATTCGCAACAAATAGGAGAACCCCCTTTATGCGTTACATGATGCTCGTTCGAAGCGTTGCTCCCGCAGGGCCCCCGCCTTCAGCTTTCCTTGAGGCAATGGGCAAACTCAGCGCAGAAGGCCGGGAAAGCGGAATGCTAATCGCAGGCGGCCAGCTGGGCGGCGCGGACGCAAGCGCCCGAGTGCGTCTCGCCGCCGGAAAAATTGGCGTCACCGATGGCCCTTTCCCGGAAGCCAAGGAAGTGATCGGCGGCTACGCAATTCTCGAGTATGCCGATAAGAAAGCGGCGCTTGAGGGCTGCGCCGGGTTCCTCGAGCTGCATCGCCAACACTGGCCCGGGTGGGAAGGCGAAATCGAAATGCGAGCCATAGTCCACGAAGATCAGCGCCCCAGCCCCAGCTGCGCCCAACAGTAGCGCGTCGGACAGCCTCACAGGCGGTCCTCCGGCGAATCCCCCCGCAGCTTCCCGGCGCGCGGGCGGGCGGGGACCAAGACCAACTCAAGCGGGGCAGGGTGGAGGGGGTCTGCGAAGAAGTCCCGATGCCGGGTTACTGCCGAAAAATTCGCCATCACAGGAATATCACGCGGTCGAGAAGTTGTTGAACACGGCGAGAGGAATGAATCAAAGGCAAGCTCAAACGCCGGGAAACCGGAGAACGTCCCGTCTTGAGGCCTACTCCCGCAACGGATAATGTCGGGAATGCCGGTCACCCAGGACCTAACCCCCTCTATGGTCTCTAGGTCTTCAGAAGGTACCACCGATTAACGCTTCGACGCTCGGCTCCCCGCAGTGTATACGGTCATGGCACGACAAACTAAGAGCCCGGGATCCTGCCAACTCCGGGCCAGCTCATCGCAGACTCTGACTTGTGGATTTGACCCCAGAGGGTAGGAGGGGTTTGCGAGGGTTTGGGGAAAGCGGTTGTTGAGGGAATTGAACGCCTTTCTTCCGAGCAAGCTCAGCCGAGGTCGTTTAGTGGTGATCACGACTGCGCCGCCAGTCCGAATATTCCCTCTGCTCCGCTTCGGTGCGCTTGTTCAAATCCCTATGCTCTCGATGAGTATCGTGTTCCCACTGATTGTAGTAGACGTTTTCTTGAGAACGGCAACCCGTTATCACTACGGGAGAAATTATCGCCACTGCGAGCAAAAGTGGAGCGAAGTGCTTAAACAATGATCGCATGACAATTCCCCTCCGGTAGGAATCATACCATGAGATCGAAAATGAGCTCCGTCCGTATGTCGCCCCCGAGCCCGAAATCGATGGGTGCCATGAAGAAGTTGGAAGAAAAAATCAGTGGTACAGCAGTTGTACAGCAGGCAGCGGCGAACTGGGTCGTAAGTCTCTAAAAAGAGTGGAGCCGACGATCGGACTTGAACCGATGACCTGCCGATTACGAATCGGCTGCTCTACCAACTGAGCTACGTCGGCTACTGGTTTACTTTCTTTAGTTTACCAAACCGGTGGGCTCTGGTTGCTGCACAACTGCTGCACGATGAATTTTCCGCTTAAGCTGTTTCATGGCATCTCTC
>PMHI01000386.1 GCA_003156615.1 Acidobacteriaceae bacterium
CGCGTTCGACGCTGACCAACCAGCAGCCGAACCCTGCGGTAGAGCCGTCCCTACCACACTGGTTTGCGGTCCAGACACGATACCGATTTGAGAAGAAGGTCGCTGCAGAGCTTACCCGCAAGAACTGCGAAGTCTACCTGCCAACGCTGACCGAACATCACACCTGGAGTGACCGACAGAAGGTGGTGACGACTCCTTTGTTCCCGGGATACGCGTTCGTGCATATCGATCAATCCCGAAACGCGCGGCAGGCGGTATTGCAGACCGCGGGAGTAATCGGCTTCGTGAGCTTTGGAGGGGTCGTTGCCGCGGTGCCCCCGAAGCAGATTGAAGATCTGAAACTGCTGTTGCAGCAGAAGGGACGCTTCTCTCTGCACCCGTTCGTGAAGACGGGACAACGAGTGCGGATTCGGGGCGGTAGCCTACACGGATTAGAAGGAGTGCTTCTGCACCACGAAGGCGAAAAACTGGTGATCTCGATTGAGTCGATCCAACGCTCGTTGGCAATTGAGATCAAGGGGTACGAGTTGGAATTGGCCTGAAGTGTCTTCCGTGTCTTCTTCTTTTTCCATCCAATATGCAGACGAAAGCAGAGGTCGGGCTGCGGCGGAGCGGGGATTAATGTCGACCGCCTGGGTGAGGACGACGCTGCCCGCTGTTGCGGCAGGAGAAGTAGCGCATAGATGCCTTGAGTTGTGGCTGCGCCTGCTGCAGGTAATAACGGCGGCGCCTACCACGCTGTTCCTGGCGGCACTGACGGCCATGCTATTGCGTCATCCCGATGTGCCCTTCTACGAGATCGATCGAGTGGCGTTTGCGCTGCTGGTGATCGGCGTAGTGGGACGAGCGGTCTCGATGCGGCAGAAGTTTCTGATGGTGGAGCGGGCCACGTGGCCGATGATCGGGCTCACACTTCTGGCGGTCGCGAGTGTAATAGATCAACCCTTCGACAACCAGACCTGGTGCCTCCTGGCGGCGAAGTTTATCGTGCCATTTGCACTGTTTCATCTGGCGGGCATGGTCTTTCGGGAGGAGTGCCGGCTTCGCCGGTTCGAGTCTTTCACTCTCGTCGTGCTTGCCTATCTCTGTTTCACTTCGATTGCGTTCATGGTTGGCGCCAAGTCCTTGATTTTTCCCCGCTTTATCCTGGATGAAAGCCTGGGCTACCACGCAGACCGGGCGCGGGGACCGCTGCTGCAGGCCGTGGCGAACGGCGTTTCGTTGAACCTTTTGGGCATGCTAGCGCTGCACGCGTTTTTGCGCGGAAGAATTCGTGGTCTGAAGGCTGCAGTCTTACTGGCTTCCGTGCCATTCGCAATTCTGGCGACGATGACACGCGCCGTCTGGCTCTCATTCGCTGCCAGTGTGGGGGCTCTGATCCTGCGCTCGAACAACCGGCGGCTCCGGCTCGTCTGCGTTGCCGTGGCGTTGGTGGCAGCTGTGAGCGTGGTCATCACGCTCAGCTTTGACGATCAGCGGCGTGCCCTCACGGACAGGATGCAGGAATCTGGCCCAGTAGATTTCCGCGAGGCGGTATACGCCGGGGGGTGGCAGATGTTCCTGGAAAAGCCATTTGCGGGATGGGGTGTGAACCAGATGCCGGGGGAGTTGGTGCGGCACGTGAGCGGCTACAAAGAAAAGGGAAAGGAGTTGGATCCGCACAATACTTACTTGGAGCTCCTGGTGGAGCATGGCATCTTCGGCTTGGCCCTCTATGGGTGGTTAATGTGGGAGATTTGGCGGCTTGGACGGGGTCCGGTCCCAAGGGCCGAACGCCATGGCCTGCTGAATCAGCAGTTCCATTCCATGTGGCCGGTGTTACTCGGCATCTACTGGGTGAATGCCGCTGTGGTGGTGATGAATTATCAGTTCGTGAACGGGCTTCTGTTCACCATGGCGGGAATGCTGGCTGCGCAGCGGCGGCGCGCTGCGAACGAACTAGAACATGTAAGTTCGTCTCTCCAGTCATTTCACGGCTCCGCCGCATAAACCCCATCTAAATTCTCTAACGCTCCAATTCCGTGTTCACGGTCGCCTATCTCGCCAATCAATTTCCCGCAGCCGTTGAGCCCTATGTGGGCGAGGAAATCCAGGAGTTGCGGCAGCGGAAAGTTGAGGTCATTCCGGGCAGTGTGCGCAAATCGGCTGCGGCATTCCGCGGATCGGCCAGTGCACCTTGCGACCCGGAAATTCTCTGCCTGCAGCCGTTTCGGGTGCTGACTCTCCTGCGAGCACTCGGGTTCGCCGCGCGGCGCTGGGAGCGGATAGCCGGGCTGGTAACGAGAGTGCTCCTGCGAGGGAAGGAATCGCCAACGCACCGGCTGAAAGCCCTGTTGCACACCTGGCTGGGCGCGTATTACGCCGTGCTTCTACAGGAACGTGACGTGGATCACATCCATGTGCATCATGGCTATTTTGGCTCGTGGATCGCGATGGTGGCGGCCCGGTTGTTAGGGGCGAGTTTCAGCCTGACGCTGCACGGGTCGGACCTGCTGCTTGACGGAGCCTACCTCGACACGAAGCTAACGAGTTGCCGATTTTGCATAACCATTTCGGAGTACAACCGCCGCTATATTCTGGAGCATTTTCCGGCGATCGACCCTAGTAGGATCGTTGTCTCGCGGCTCGGGGTTGATGTGCCGGAGCATGTGGAACTGCCTCGCAGGGCTCATGGTACCCGCCGCACCTTCACTCTGCTGGCCGTAGGACGCCTGCACGCGGTGAAGGATCACGCATTCCTGGTTCGCGCCTGTGCTCGACTGCGCGACCGTGGACTCGACTTTGAGTGTGCGATTGCGGGTGAAGGGCCGGAGCGGCGACGTCTAGCATCGCTGATCCGGCAAAACCGCCTGCGAGATCGCCTCACGCTCCTCGGACACGTGCCCCGTGAGCAGATGGATTCACTCTATCGGCGCGCTGATGTGGTTGTGCTTACGAGCCGCAGCGAAGGCATTCCTCTGGTACTCATGGAGGCGATGGCGCGGGGCAGCATCGTGCTCGCGCCAGCGATTACCGGCATCCTGGAGATTGTCGTTGCCGGAGAAACGGGGTTCCTCTATGCGCCAGGGGTGCTGGAGGATTTCGTGCGGGGGATTCTCTTCCTTCAGGAACTGATGTGCTGGGAGGATCGCAATGCAGCGAGCCGACTGAGCTGGATCCGGCACGCCGCACGCGTACAAGTCCTTCACAACTTTAGTCGCAGGAAAAGCCTGACTCGTTTTGGCGACCGGTTCCTGCAACTGATCGCAACCCCGGCACCCCAAANNTATTGCAACAAATATAACTACCCATTCAGCGGCACCGAGGTCTACCTGTTTGAAGCCATGGAACTCATGCGCTCTATGGGACACCAGGTGGCGCTGTTTTCCATGGCAGATTCTCGAGGCAAGCCCACTCCGTACGATCGCCATTTCATACCGCACATTGATCTCAAAAAGCAGAGCGGATGGTTCCACCAGGCGCGGTTGGCGGCGCATGTGATTTACTCATGCGAGGCGCGGCGACGGATTCGGGCGATAATCGCAGAATTCCGGCCCGACATAGCCCACATGCGGAACATCTACCACCATCTCTCGCCCTCGATTTTATGGGAACTGAAGGCGCAAAGGGTTCCGGTCGTCTATCACCTGAACGATTTCAAGGTGCTGTGCGCTAGTTATAACCTGGTATTGCGCGGAGAAGCCTGCGAGGCCTGCAAGGGCGGCGAATTCTGGCACGCGCTGAAGGAGAAGTGCTATCCGGGATGGGGTGCGCGGATGACACTGGTGGCGGAGGCTTACGTCCACAAATGGCTGGGCACGTACCGGAAATGCGTGAATTGCTTTCTTGCACCGAGCCAATTCGTACGCGATAAGTTTGTCGAACATGGCTGGGATCCTGGCAAGTTCGAGGTTCTACCTCACTTCCAGCGAGTCAAAACGGTTACGGAGCGCAACCCGGAGAACGCTCCGCTGCTTTACTTCGGCCGGTTGTCGCCGGAAAAAGGCATCGGCGACTTGCTGCACGCCATGCAGCGCCTGCCAGATCTTCGCCTGATCATTGCGGGGGACGGACCGGAGCGCGGCCGCTTGCAGCAGTTGGCCGCCACTCTGGAATTGGCCAATGTGAAGTTTGCCGGTCACTTGCGGGGAGCGGAACTCGATCGGGCGATTGCCAACTCGCGCTTCACCGTGCTGCCTTCGCATGCGTATGAAACGCTGGGCAAGACGATCCTTGAATCCTATGCGGAAGCGCGAGCCGTGGTGGCGACAGACCTGGGATCGCGGCGGGAACTGGTGCAGGCGGGCAAGACGGGGCTTTTGTACAGGACGGGCGATGTGGAGCAACTGGCATCGGCTATCCGGTTTCTCAGCTCACAACCGGAGTTGGCGGAAAAAATGGGGCGGGCAGGCCGGGAACGAGTGCGCCAAAGGTACACGCCGGAGGCACACTATGCGACGTTGGTTATTTTGTANNAGCACGTCACAAGTTGAGACACTACGAGTGGATGGAGATGGATTTGTTCCTTTGCAGCGCCTTACCTTGGCCCCAACTTTGCCGTGCCCTGTCGACATTCCTCCGGCACCGTTCCAGAAACGGATGCTACGGGTCGCATTTATTGGTGGGCGGGGTGTGGTGTCAAAGTACAGCGGCATTGAGACTTACTATGAAGAGATCGGGAAGCGATTGACGGGGATGGGACACCATGTGACGGCGTATTGCCGGACCTACTTCACTC
>PMHI01000743.1:0-8474 GCA_003156615.1 Acidobacteriaceae bacterium
TTAGGCTGCTGCCGTTATAGCGCCGCGTGAATTTTCCCGACTACCAGCAGCCACAACAGATGCAACAAATGCCGTTCTCCCTGACTAAGGAAGTAAATGCTTCCAATATCGAGTCTCTTCTAAGTTAGCTTTCCGATCCTACTCGTGCCGCAGCGCCAACATGGGGTCAACGCGCATCGCTCGCCGAGCCGGAATGTAGGTGGCCAGAAGCGCGACGCCCGCCAGCAAGCCGGTAATCGCCGCAAAAGTAATCGTATCAGAGGGTTGAACTCTGTAGAGCTGCGAAGCCAGCGCGCGGGTCGCCACCAAGTGAAGTGGCTTGGCCCAGCCCGATTCCCACCAACACCAGCCGCGATCCTTGCCCGATCACCATTCTCACTGCGTCCCGTGCCTGCGCGCCCAGAGCCATGCGAATGCCAATCTCGCGGTTTCTCTGGCTTACCGAGTACGCAGTCACACCGTAGATGCCGACTGCAGCCAACACTAACGCGGCAGCGCCAAAGAATCCCAGCAGTACGGTTGAAAAGCGCTGCGGCGCAATTGAGTCCGCCACTGCGTCGTCCATCGTTTGCACCCCTCCGATGGGCTGCCTGGGATCGAGGGCGATGACCAGCTTGCGCATGGTCTCAACCATCGCGGCCGGATCACGTTCCCTCCTGACCACTACCGCAGCCGTATGGGTAGCCATATCGATGTACTGCGATGGGATCTGCTGAACAGAAAAGTAGTACTGCGGACCGACAGGTTCGACGCCGGTCAGCCCGTAAGTCGCCACGTGGTCAACCACCCCGACGATCCGGATGGTTGGCAGCGGGTCGCGGATAATGAATTTCCCCACGGTTACGAGAGGAGATCTGAGCGAATCCGCTGGCCCCGACCATTCTTGGCAAACCCAAGCAATCCTACAAAAAGAGGATTGCTATGGCGTAGCGTCCGTTAGGAACCGGTTAAGGCGGACGCGGGTCCAGGTGCTGTCGGGGTCATACATTTTGATAGCCCCCGCAAGTTGCGTTGTCCTCGGTCCAAGATCTTTCTCGAAAATCCACCGGTCTTGGCTGACAACGAAGGTCTTTGCGCCGGAAGAGCGGTAAGCAGCGGGAAACGCAATGATGGCGAATCCACCGGTCATCTTTCCGTTGACGACATAACTGCGCGCCCCACGGTGTGAATGCGGACCCTGC
This sequence comes from Acidobacteriaceae bacterium, assembly GCA_003156615.1. Next base: position 1,182 of record PMHI01000743.1, read on the forward strand.
GCCGTGAGAATGCGAAAGAAATAACCATGGAAAGGCTCGCGATCGGAGCGGTCGTAGCTGGCTCGAGCGAGAGAGGGGCCTATGGCGTTATTGTCTTCATCGGCGGCGCTGTCTGGCGAGAAGAGGCCATCATGCTGTCCCTGGCTGCAAGTGAGATGCTGGGCNNTATTGCTCAGCGTTCGAGCCCGCTTCCGCAGAATCGGCATAGTATTGATTCTCAGCGTCGACTAGGGCGCGCAGGGTGTCTATGGTGCTCATTTCGTCTTCACCGACGCGGCGGTACATGATTTCGCGCCGCCCCAGAACGCAATCGAAATAAAAACTGCCATCGCGCTCGACGATGGGGATTGGCAANNGGCCAGTTTTCGGCGCCGACATAGAGAGTAGTTTCGTTGTCCGGTTCTTTCACCAGCCGGTGCATTTGCTCGTACTTCTTGGCGAACTGATCGTCCTGGGCATTGCGATCGTCAGAGCTGTCGGTCCAAACAACTACGTCACGGGCGTCGGGGCCGAAGATGGCGATCATGGCGTTCTCGTCATGATTGCGGGCGGCACTGTAGAGAGCTTCGGCTGCTTTCTTCGGCGAGGAAAAGGTCTCGTGCTGGCTGCGCGGTCGGGATTGGGGTTTGGCCGGCGGAGACGAGGCCTGAGCCGCTGGCAAAGTCTCTGGGGACGCGTTCTGCGCCAGCACTCGAATCGGAACGACCGCAACCGTAGCCAGCAGCAGGACCCCTATGCTGCTTAGCGATGAGAACCGAAACATTTGCATTGAATCGCGCGACATAGTTTCTCTTCCTTTAGCAAAGTTTCTCCGACCGCAAAGACGACCTTCCAAGAGCTCCCGAAGTGTTGGCGCGCAACCATCTCGGGCCACCTTACCGCCGGCCACCGCCACCGCCGCCGTGGAATCCGCCGCCACCGAAACCGCCCCCGTGAAACCCGCCGCCGAAGCTTTCCTGACCGCGGGCGGAAAAGCCTCTCGTTGTGCCTCCGTGGCCGAAGCCGCTAAAGGGACCCGAGCGCACACCAGGGGAGCGATCACCGAATCCGCGAGCGCCGCGTTCGTCCGGAACATTGCGATAACCGAACCCGGAATCGCCGTGATAGAAGCGGTCGCGATCAAAGAAAGCCGGGCCGCCACGCCAGTACGGAGCACCATGCCAGTAGATACCACGTCCCCACCAGTCCACGCCCCAGTAGGGCCATCCCCAGCCGAATCCCCAAAAGGGTCCGAGATCAAAACCGACCCCGAAGTAAAGTCCGGGGCCACCCCACCAGATGCCGGGAACCTCCACCCAGTCGGGCCAAGGAGTGATGGGATAACCGTAGGCGAACCAGGGATTGTAGGCCGGGACGTAGACGACATGACTGTCGGGATCCTTCGGCTCGATGGTGATGTAGCCATGCTTGTCGGTCACTTTGATTTGCTCGTTGCTTTTCAAGGTCTTATGTTTCTTCGCTTCGCGGCGCATCTCCTGGATCGCGTTCATGACATCGCTCGGCTGATTGTAGTAAGCATCGCCGAGTTCAGAAGTCCAGGACAGGTTTGAGGACAGATTTCGAATCACGGAAGGAAAAGCCAACAAGGACTTGACCGCGGGAGCCCAGGACTGTTTGTCCGCATCAGCGGCAATTTGCTCCGGCGTAAGTTTCTGGCGTGCCGCAAGAAAGTCGTTGGCTTGAGCAACCTGCGAGGGATAGCTTGACGCGCCGAGGACGGACGCGACGAGCGAATCCGGATATAAGGCGATGGGCGCAATGAGCTGTTGCAACTGTTCGGGATTTTCCGTCTGGTAAGGCTGCTTGGACGGAGGTGCTTGCGGCGGGGCTTGCTCCTGCGATGCAGGAGATGCTGTTTGCTGTTGCTGGACCGGCTGCTGCGCTCCCGCACCGAGCATTGCACACGCCATCGAAGCAACCAGGCTGAGGACCAAAGCGCGTACATTCGATCGTCTCATTTCATCACCAATAACCTAACTTGGAAGCCTTTTGGGATCGCCATTTTCTTCGACGCTTTTTCGAGGGCAAAAGTTTCATTTTTCTGTTTCTCGGTCTTGCCAGGTTTGTTTCGCATTTCAAAACCTGGATCCTTGAGTTCATCGCGTGCGCTCCAAGGAATTCAGATCTACTTCATTCCCAGAGATTCAACTTGGGGCTTCTCGGTCCGCCATTTCTCCGCGCTCAACGCGGAAATTGACGACAATTCGCACCCCATCCTTGCAGCGCTATGAAGCCAGTCAGGGCTGGCTGGCCACCGCGTCTCAGTAACACGGCCGAAACTCCGGACGCCTGGTCTCTCTTGCCCGCTGCCTGCGGGCGGCGTCTGCCCCAGTGGCCAGCGCCAAAAACGCCAAAATGGCGGCGATCATTTGAGACTTACTCGGTGTCATCTGCACCTCTGCACCTCCGAATTGGTTCGATGCGTGGGGAGAAGTGGCTTCAATTTCTGATAGGCCAGCATTTCTGAAACGTCGGCATCCTTCCGGATTGTAAGTCCCAGTCAACACAGCGCTTTGCATTGGTTGTCGGGTTGCACCTTTGCGTTGCGGCATGAGAGATCTGAACGACATGCAGAATCATCCGCGCGAACAGGTCTATGTCGGGATGAAGACGCTCTCGGAAAAGCAGGGCAAGGACCCCCTGCCCGCCGCTCCACCTCCCAACCCCGTCGTAGTTCCCGGGGGGGGACAGCCGCGCCCGATCCAACGGCTGCAGACTTGCAGAAGCAGAAACAGGACGTGCAGGCGGAAGCACCGCCAGACTCCGGTTCGGACAATTAGGTCATCAGCACAACTCTTGGCCGATCCATTCAGCCAAGCGCAAAAACTGATCGCAAGGCAGGACAGAGGAATTCGTCATGGATAAGGTCGCAGGAAAGATCGCACTGGGTAGTGACGGAAGCGCAGACATAGGCCTTGCCACCCGCGAAGGAATTGCTCGAAGAAGGTGCGTTTGTCGTCATCGCCGAGAGCAGAAAGCGGAAACTAGGCGCTGAGGTGCAGAGACTCAGGATCGACGTTAGAGCGATCTACGCAGATGGGGGCAGATTGGCCCACCTCGAGCGTTTCTATTCCGACATCACGAAGAGGAATGGCAAACTGGAGGTGGTGTTCGCCAACGGCGACTTCTACGAGATCAAACCGCACGACCAGTCGACGGAGGACGCGCGGTCTCTGTGCTTCTGCCGCTTAAGGACAAGAATGATGCGATCCTTAGAGGAAACAATACTGATTTGGTATAGCTGACGCAATTCGAAGCAAGACGTCCGTGGTGTGCTGCCGAGCTGATCCTCGTCAGCTTGCGGGCAGATCCACACCAGAGAAGCTTTGGCAGGCGTCGAGTAGTCTCTGCTGCCTTTCCGCATCCCGGCTGGCTGGGTTCGGTGCGCGAGGTCGCATGTGATAGAAATACTCTCCCGTAACCGTCGCAGCCGGGTCATCACTGACGGCGAGCCAAACCTGCGTACGATGCCCGGCATCCAGATCGTCCGGCGCGCCCGCCCCTCCCATCTTGGTTGCCACCCACCCGGGCTCCAAAGCATTAGAGAGAACATCCGGCCAGCGGTGTGCGATCCCAAAAGCCAGAAGCACATCATGCAGTTTAGTGTCGGAGTAAGCCTGCTGCCCCTGCCATGGGCGCTGCTCCCACGCCAGATCCTTCAGGCTTCGATCCCCGCTTTTATGGAGGCCGGAACTAAGGTAGACGAGTCGTTTCGGCTTCTGGATCAGCGCGGTTAGGAGATATGGCGCGAGTGTATTCACGGCAAACACCTGAGGCAGGCCGTCCTCGGTCGCAATGCGTCGAGGTTCCCTGTACCCGATACCTGCGTTGTGGATCACTGCATCGAAGGAGCCGAGTGCATTGACCTGCTCGGCCAGGTTGCGCGTTTGCGCTATGCTCGTCAGATCGCCGATGACGACTGTCTCCGCTCCGGGAACGGCGGACAGGGCTTCCCGCCCTCGCTGCTCGTTTCGAGCGTGCACGACTACGCCATGGCCTTGCTCGACGAGGAGTTGTGCTGCCATGCGGCCGAGCCCGTCAGAGGAACCTGTGATGAACACGCGCGCCATTATCTCTTGCCTCTTGTATATCTCCAGGGTCTGGTATGCGGCCGCTCCTGTCAATGAGCGGAAGAGTTTTCCTTTTGCGTTTGTCTCTCAAAGTAGAAGGCCACGCCAAGGGCCAGAATGATAGCTGCGATACCAAGCAGCGTCATGCCCGGAATGCCATCGGGTTCAACGATGATGACTTTTCTCGCCATCGCGATCAGAGCCACTTCAAGGACTAAGCGAACACGGATCGCATCTTTGTGGACGTATGCCTTCAACGTATCCAGCAACTCGACCCCGATAAGGACTAACAGGAAAAACGCAAAAACATCGAGGAGACCCTGAACCGGGATCAGAAATCGCGGAGGCTTCCAGATCTCTTCAGCAATCAAGACCCCTAGATGTACGGTGGCCAGCACCACAACCAGGATGAGCAGAATTGCGAGAGTTAGAGCAATGAACTTCTGGGCTTTGTTCAGGAGGGTTTCCATTTCGTTTCCTCTCCGGTGATTCGGTTTCGACAATAATACTTGCCCCTGTGGATCGCTGTGCGATTGAAGAATTGGGAGCTGGAACGGTATTGGGCATGCTCTTTCGGCACCTGTTGGCCTGCGCTCAGCGCTGAGGGTCCAGATCCAATTCGGCCACCGGCGGTGGTGCCGCCGCCGCTCCTGCAATGCCCAACCGCTGGCGGGAGCTGAACATAGGACCAAGCGCTTCGCGTGACGGCGCGAACGCCAACAAGCCGAGCGGCTTCGGGATATCGTCATAGATCGCCTCGATTCCGCCGCGCAGAAAGTACGTCTCGTGCCAGAAACCGGTACCGCCAGAGTCACGCAGAAATTGTTTCCACCAGGCTCGGTGCGGTTCCGAACGCGCCCAGGTTTCCAATGATTGAAAATCACGCCAGTATTGACGTATGCCCACGTGCGGAGGAAAGAGCGAAATAATTAGATTCTCGTGCAGCAGCAGACCTTCGGGCGCAGCTTTCACGGCGCTCTGTATTTTGGGTCCGAACCCCTGCAGCGTCTTCAGTCCGCTTAGCAGATTAACCCGCATCCCCAGATAGACCACCACCAGATCGGGATAGCCGCTCAGATCAACGGTTATGCGCTTTACCTTACCGGCCATGGAGGAACCTCCTCTCAATTTGGGGAACCGCCTGAGCGACGCAGTGCAATCCGCTAACCGATTCCAGTTGCTGAATCAAGAAGACTTACATCGAAACAAAGTGCCGAGGTTTCAGAAATTCCGACCCGTCAGAAAATAGCAATTTGGCGTGATGACCAGGCGATCGACCCACAGTGGTATAGAATAGCGCGCTAAAGCAAGTACCTCTAACCCCAGATGCAAACCACTCCCGCTAAGCCGCACAAGCTTAGTGCGCCATTGCGGTACGCATTGGCAATCGCCTTCGTGGCAGCGGCCCTATTCCTGTCGCTGGCATTGCAAGTTTCGTTCGGGAATCCTTTTTGGCTTTTCTTCCCCGTTGCGGTCATTGCCAGTACGTGGTTCGGCGGGAGGGGCCCTGGCTGGCTCGCAGTTGGCTTAAGCACACTGGCGGTTCTGTATTACTTCATTCCGCCAATCCGTTCGTTTGCCATAAAGCCACGGGATGTCCCCTTTTTTCTCGCATTCATTGCCTGTGAACTAATCGCGAATCGTTTGATTTCATGGCGGAAGCAAACAGAAGATTCCCTCAGGCGGTCCCGGGATGAGCTGGAAGCACGGGTTGAAGAACGCACGGCTGATCTGAAGAACGCAAACGATGCGCTTCTCAATCAGATGGCGGAACAAAGGCGCACCGAAGGGGCTCTCCAGGTAACGCGGACCGAACTTGCTCGCGTGGTTCGGATCACTACAATCGGTGAGCTTGCAGCGTCCATTGCCCACGAAGTGAATCAGCCGCTCGCGGCGGTTGTGGCCAATGCTGACGCTTGCGTGGCGTGGCTCACCCGTGATAATCCGGACCTGGTCGAGGCACGGGCGGCAGCGGAGCGCACGACGCAAGGGGCGACGCGGGCCTCCGAGGTAATTGGCCGAATTCGCTCGCTCATTAACAAGACGGCTCCGGAGAGAGCGTGGATTCAAATCAACGAAATCATCGGAGTGGTTGTCGCTCTAGCCGATCGTCAAGCGTCGCAGAACGAGGTCTCCGTCGTGACTGACCTCGCCCCGGACCTACCTACAGTCCTGGGCGATAAAATCCAGTTGCAGCAGGTAATCCTGAATCTTATGCTGAACGGAATCGAAGCGATGAGCGGCGTTAACGACCGCTCACGGAAGCTGCTGATCCGGTCTCAAATGCAGGATCGAGACGAGGTTCGAGTTTCCGTCGAGGACAGCGGAGTCGGAGTGAAGGCGGAGATCATGGGCCGGCTTTTTGAACCTTTCTTTACGACTCGATCGCAAGGCATCGGGATGGGGTTGCCCATCAGCCGCTCGATCATTGAAGCGCATGGCGGCAGGTTATGGGCCGAATCGACCGTGAATCGAGGGTCTATCTTTCAGTTCACTCTGCCCCGTGGAGGCGATGCCGCCGCATGAAGGAACCGGACCCGATTGTATTCGTGATCGATGATGACGCAATGATTCGCGATGGAATCCACAGTCTTATCAAATCCATAGGCCTTCGAGTAGAGACATTCGCTTCAGCAGGTGACTTCATGCTTGCGAAGCGCCCAGATGCGCCGTCCTGTCTTGTCCTCGACGTGCGGATGCCGGGGCTCAATGGTCTGGATCTTCAACGCCAATTGAGTGAAGCGAATATCCAGATTCCAATCATTTTCATTACCGGCCATGGCGACATTCCGATGTCTGTCCGTGCCATGAAACAGGGGGCTCTGGAGTTTCTGACCAAACCAGTTCGCGGTCAGGACTTGCTGGATGCGGTTCAGAAAGCAGTCGCTCACGATCGCGGACTCCGGAAAGAGCGCGTGGAGCTGACCGAAATCCGCAAACGCTTCGACTCCCTCACGCCTCGCGAAACAGAAGTGCTGAACTTGGTGGTCGCTGGACTGCTCAACAAGCAGATTGCGTATGAACTCGGGACCAGTGAACTGACCGTTAAGACGCATCGCGCGCACGTCATGGAAAAGACGCAAGCTGACTCCCTCGCTCACCTCGTCCGCATGGCTGAGAAGCTCAAACACTCGCCTCGAAAATGAGCACCTCTCTCCTCCTAAAGCAGGATGGTATTCGAATCTCCGAATTGTTAGTCTCCCATCTGTAAGGCGCTTCATCG
>PMHI01000743.1:8519-10421 GCA_003156615.1 Acidobacteriaceae bacterium
GATTCACCCCAGCGGAAAAACACAAGCTGTTTGATCCTTGACGTGCGCTTGCCAGGGATGAGCGGCATCGAATTGCAGCGACGGTTACTCGATGCTAACTGCGAAGTCCCAGTCATTTTTGTCACCGCCCACGGGGATGGGTCCCTTCGCGATCTGGTGATGAAAGCCGGAGCCGCCGGCTTCCTGAACAAGCCAGTGCGAAGCGACGCGTTGCTGAGGGAGATTCAGGCGGCACTCGAAACGTCTGACACCGATAAACACTTGTAACCAATGCTTTCGAGGAGGCGAGACATGCTTTCTGCGCCGATGCCCAATACGATAGAGGACAGTAGCGTCATCTTCCAGAGCGGAGAAATGCCCTACGGACTCTCCACCGCGTTCGATGGAATTGTGGGAGAGAGCGCCATATTGAAAGCAGTGCTGGAAGAAGTGCGCCTCGTAGCGCCAACTGACTCCACCGTTCTTATTTTGGGTGAAACCGGAACAGGCAAGGAACTGATTGCTCGCGCCATTCATGCTAACTCAAAGCGATCGACGCGCCCGTTCATTCGCGTCAACTGCGCGGCAATCCCGCCCTCGCTGATCGCATCCGAACTGTTTGGCCATGAGAAAGGCGCCTTCACTGGGGCGCTGCAGCGACGCCTCGGCCGTTTTGAAGCAGCCAATCACGGCACGATCTTTTTGGACGAGGTCGGCGAACTGCCGATGGAGACACAGATTGCGTTGCTACGAGTGATTCAAGAGCGAGAATTCGAACGGGTGGGGAGCAGCCAGCCAATGTCCGTGGATGTTCGCATCATAGCAGCGACCAACCGCGACCTAAAGGCGGCCGTCACGGCTGGTACGTTCCGCGAAGACATGTTCTATCGGCTGAACGTCTTCCCCATCCAGATGCCCTCGCTGCGCGAACGGGCGGACGATATACCGCTACTGGTTGACCACTTAATTGAGCGCTACGCCAAGAAAGCTGGCAAAAAGGTCAGCAAGATGAAAGAGGGCACGATCGAAATGCTTCAGGCGTACGAATGGCCGGGGAATGTCCGCGAACTGCAGAACGTTATTGAGCGGGCCGTGATTCTGTGCGCGGGTGAGACGCTCTCGGTCAGCGAGACTTGGCTGCAACGTACGACGCCGCGGCTGTCCGGCTTTACAGCACCCCTNNATCTCGGGCCCGTTTGGCGCGGCCGCGAAGCTCGGAATTCCGCGACAGACCTTGGACTCAAAAATCGCAAATCTGCAGATCAGCAAGACCCGATTCAAACCCCAACCGGTCAGCTGAGCAGACCACAACAGAAGACTGCAAGTCGCTTTCCCTGCTGCATCTGTTTTCGTCACTCCTGCCTTCAACCCAGGTCCTTCTCGCTGAGGTCACGCAATAGTTGTCTTTGAACACTCATGGTTCCTCTTCTCCCTGCGAAGAAACATTCTCATCGATAACTTCCTCGATATTTTCTGAGACTTCGGCATTTCTGAAACGTCGGCGTCCTCTTTCATCGTAAGTCGCAGGAAATACGCGCGTATTGATTGGCGGCGAGATTGCAATTGTATGTGTGTCTTCAGAGAGAGCACGGCAGTTTCTCCTGACAACAATCGGAATGAAATACCACGCGGAGCACAACATGCTGAGACTGAATACCGACCCAACCGAAGAGTTCCGCGAGATCCTCTGGACCCTGGTTCAGGAAAAGGAAAGAGACAGTTTCGTCCCTTCCCCGGCGGGCAGGAAGGATCATGATCAGCTCCGGATCTGGATCGAGCGCCTGTTATTAGTCCTCGGGTTCGCACTGCTCGTCATTTACGGGGCGGCACGATTGGACAGCTTCTTCAGTTCGCGGACTGCCCTGAACAAGTTTTCCGCAATTGCCGCATTGTCAACTTCGACCAGTGATGACGTTGCGGAAG
>PMHI01000743.1:10448-19238 GCA_003156615.1 Acidobacteriaceae bacterium
GACGGCCTGACGCTGAACCACGCGGTGGGAAGGATTTCGGGAACAGCGCGACCGGGAGAGCCGGGGAACATCGGTATCGCTGGACATCGAGACGGCTTCTTTCGTGGACTCAAAGACATTGGCATCGGTGACACGATCGACCTGAAGGCGCCGCAAGGAACGACAACCTACGCAGTCGATGACGTCAACATCGTCAGCCCGAATGATGTGAGCGTGCTGGGGCCGCGTCCTGCCCCGTCTCTCACGCTAATCACCTGCTACCCGTTTTATTTCATTGGCAGCGCCCCNNAAACACAATGAACTCACTTCAACTCACTCGGAAACTCAACCATTTGGTAATGGCCGGAATTGCTTGCATGTCTTTTGCTGTCGCAATGAATGCGCAGGTGAAAACCGAGAGCAATATCACCCACGGGCCAGCCACGAAAAGCGTCATTGTCGATCGCGGCGAGGTGGTTTACGCCTCGGGCGGCGACCTGGTGCTGAAGAAAGATGACGGCACGATTGTGCATTTTGCGAATGTGTCCGATACGGCTACGGTAGATGGCAAGCAAGTAGCGGTTGATGACCTCGAACCCGGCATGAAGCTGGAACGCACCATCACTACGACCACCACTCCTCGCACGGTCACTACTGTGCAGACCGTCACTGGAAAGGTGTGGCATGTAAATCCACCACATTTCGTAATCCTGACTCTCGAAGACGGAACCAATCACAAGTTCGATCTTCCCAACGACCACAAAGTGTTTGTCGATGGGCGGCTCGTGGACGCCTGGGCGCTGAAAAAGGGGATGAGGATTTCTGCGAGCAGAGTCATCGAAGCCCCGGGCACCATGGTTGCACAACAAACCAATCTGACAGGTCGGGCGCCCGCGCCGATTGCGCTTGCGGCCAACGAACCAATCTTCTTCGCGATGTTCGTAACGGCGCCCGCCCGACCAACGGTTGCGGAGGCGCTTCCCGCATCGCTGCCTGAGACGGGCAGCTCGCTGCCCTTAGTTGGCTTGTTGGGTGTGCTGGCACTCGGATCGTTTGTCGGATTGAGAGCNNCCGGTAGCAGAAAGTCAAAACTAACTACGAGGAGATGAACCATGAAAAGACGAATCATGCTGGTGCTGTGTTCTGCATGTACCACTGTGGCGATGTTCGTAACTGCCCCGTCATCGCTGGCGCAACAAACGGCGACCACTACCACCGTGCCCGTGAGGATCGCAGTTACAGCGAATGTTGCCAGCGACAAGCGTATGCCTCAAATCAACCCGGAAGATGTTGTCGTTAAGCAGGGCAAGCAACGCCTGCAAGTGACGGAATGGGTTCCGGCCCAGGGAGAGCGCGCCGGACTTGATCTGTTCATCCTGATCGACGACGCTTCCAGCTCACGCTTAGGGTCAAATCTCGATGAGCTCCGCACGTTTATCAACGCTCAGCCGCCGACGACTTCAGTCGGAGTCGGGTACATGAGAAATGCCGGGGTTCAGATTGCCCAAAATCTCACCCACGATCATGCCGCGGCGGCCAAAGCGCTCCGGCTTCCATTCGGCAGTACCGGTGCATACGGAAGCCCGTATCTGTCGGTGATCGATCTCATGACACGCTGGCCAGAGAGCCAGAACCGCCGTGAGGTGGTGATGGTGACGGATGGAATCGACCGGGCGCGCGGTGGACCTCGGTGGCGCGGTTTGAGCAACAATCCGGACGTAGATTCGGCAAGCGCAGTCGCCATGCGGACAGGCACGATCATTCATACGATCTACGCCCCTGGTTCGGGCCGGCTGCTCCGCAACTACTGGGAAGCCACGAATGGGCAGATGGGCATCGCCAAGCTATCGGACGTAACTGGAGGCGAGTCCTTCTTCCTTGGTCTGCAGAGCCCGGTGAGCTTCAAACCTTACCTGGACGATCTGCAGAGAGTACTCGACAACCGGTATTGGTTGAGCTTTTCTGCCAAACCGGGTACGAAGGCAGGCTGGCAATATGTGACGCTCAGCACCGAAGTTGCAGGTGTGGAGTTCTCTGCACCAGACGCGGTCTGGGTACCTGCTGCGAAATAGGTGTAAGGCCCGCGGCAATCCGCGGGCCCGGCACCCCTCACCTGAATTTGGACGATGAGCATTTAATCCCCATGACTCATGATTTTGAGGCAGGCGAGTTAAACCTCTGCCTGGGAGGTCAGGAAAATGGAAGCCAATCCGATTTTATTCCGAGATCTGACGTACATATTCTTGGCCGCCGTGTTTGGCGGACTGGTGGCGTGGCGCCTTCGGCTGCCTCTGATCCTGGGGTTCATTTTTGGCGGGATCGTGGTTAGCCCCTTCACGCCTGGTCCTCACCTCTCTGACTTGCATACGTTCGAAGTATTTGCCGAAGTCGGCGTTGTTCTGCTGATGTTCTCGATCGGAGTCGAGTTCTCCATTCCGGACTTGATGGGCGTGAAATGGGCGGCTCTCGTCGGAGCTCCCATTGGAATTCTTTTCATGGTGGGCATCGCGGCCGCGGCAGCAAAATTCTTCGGCTGGAGTCTGACAGAAGGTGTCGTCATCGGCGCGACGATCTCGGTAGCCAGCACAATGGTACTCGCCCGCCTGCTCAGCGACACCGGAAAGCTGGCCACAACTTATGGCCGCGTGATGATCGGCATCACCCTTGTCGAAGACCTCGCCGTTATCTGCATGACTGTAGTCCTTCCCGCAGTTGGGGGCTCGGGGGATGGCCGCTTCGGGAAAGCAGCGTGGACTCTCGGCAAGGCATTGATCCTGCTCGTGCCGCTGGTCTTCCTGGCGATCAAGGTGATCCCGCGGCTCCTGCGGCGAGTCAAATTGACGTGTAACTCGGAGCTTCTTCTGCTGGTTGCAATCGCAATTTGCCTCGGGACTGCTGCACTGGCGCAAGCGGTGGGATTCTCCGTCGCACTTGGCGCGTTCCTTGCCGGACTTTCCATCAGTGGTTTGCCGGACCTTCATGATGCGCATAATCAGCTTGTGCCCCTTCGGGATGCCTTCGTGGCGCTGTTCTTTGTCTCACTCGGAACTCTGATCGATCCCAAAGTGCTTTTCAACAGCCTGCCGCTTCTCGGATTGATGCTTCTACTCATTGTGGTCGGTAAATTTCTGGTTTGGACGACGGTGGTGTGGCTTTTCCGTTACCCCATCCGGACCGCAATTCTAGTGGCAGCCGGGCTGACACAGATCGGCGAGCTCTCGTTCGTGGTCGTGCAAGTCGCACGATCGTCCGGGATCGTGGCGGAGAACGTATTCAGCGCAGCGATCGCCGCGTCGTTAATTTCGATATTACTGAACGTTTTCGTCGTGCGCGGCGCGTTTGCGTGGCTAGGCGGAAAAGTTGTGGACGCTCGTGTAACCGGGTCTGTGAACGGCGAGCTTGCGCCGGTGGTTCGGTGAACTCGAAGCAGAAACTTTCGATGGAAGCAGCTTATTAACTCTGGGGGAATCGACGAGGATATTCCAATGATCGAGGTGCTGATCCACCATTCGGCAGCCTGTTTGATCGATTTTCTGTTGCTACTGGTTCTGACGTTCTTAGCCGACCGGCTAGGTCTGATCGCCTGGCTTGCGTGGCTGGATCGTTGCAAAGGAGATCGTCGCGCAGAAAAGCGCCACGACGAGGCCACGGAGGAATATTGGAGGATACACGAGTGAAACGATCAGTGGCGGCGAGAATCGCTCTGCATTGCAGTCTGACTTTCGGGATTGCATTTTCCTTATGCGTTGCGCAGGAAAACTCCCGACCGACGCCANNGAAGGCGCACTCGCTGCGCGGTTCAATGCGCTGTTGAATACTCCCTTCGTACATAGCGAAACGGTACCGGGAGACATCCAGCCTCACCGACCGAATCTAACAGGTCTCGGCATCGTTGTTCGGGTGGGTCAGTGGAATATTGAGAGGGGTCTTAATTTTGATCTGATTCGGTCTGCACTCTCCGATCCAAGCGAATTTCTGCGGATGACGGCCACCGAAGGCCGAATCAGCCCTGGCCGAAGAAAGATCATCGAGTCGCAGCTGACTAGGCTGCAAGGTCTGGACGTCTTGGTCCTGAACGAAGCGGACTGGGGCATGAAACGGACCGAGTATAGAGACATAGCACGGGATCTGGCGGCGGCTCTGCAGATGAATTATGCGTATGGAGTGGAGTTCGTGGAAGTTGATCCAGTGTTCGATCTGAACACGGAGCAAGTGCATTTGGGGGATGCGCAGCGGGATCGACGTCTGCAACAGGATTTGCAAGTCGACCGGCAGCAATATCACGGTCTGCACGGGACGGCCATCCTGAGCCGCTATCCAATCGAGNNCATTTCGAAACTCGAACGAGGAAGGCGGTGGTCCGCTCACAAATTGTTCCGGGAACGAGTCGAACGGGAATTGCGCCAGGGCGGCCGTATGGCGCTGATTGCGGACATCTCCGTGCCCGATTTGCCAACCGGGCGGGCCACTCTGGTCGCAACCCACTTGGAGAATAAATGTCCGCCGGGATGCCGCCGGCGTCAGATGCAGGCGCTGCTGGCGGACGTACGATCAGACAACAATCCAGTAGTGATCGCTGGGGATCTAAACACGACCAGCCGTGACAACACACCCACGTCGGTCCGAAACGAAATCAGGACCCGCGTCACGGATTATAAATTCTGGGCTGGCCAGGCCGTTTCCCACTTTCACCCGCTCGGAGTTTTCCAGTACACCCTCTTGCCGGTTCGTTACTTTCACGGGTATAACGATCCGACTGCATTTCACCTTCCGATTCTATGGGACAACCGTGAGCAGCCGCTATTCAAGACTATGGCGAAGTTCCGATTTTCTGACGGCCATGCTTTTGATTTTCGTGGTGAACCCGATCGCACGCTTCCTTCAAGGCGCCGCACTCTCGCAGACAGCAACCAACGGGGAGGAAAAGGCTTCACTCCCACCTACGCGTTCGCCCGCACCTATGGTGGTCTGGTAGGCCAGTTCAAGCTCGACTGGATCTTCGTCAAACCGTTCATCGACCATCCAAGAAATACGGAACAGACCTACAGGTTCGCTCCCCATTTCCCGGTTACGATGCGCGAACTGAACGATTCCGTTGATCACCACATCTCGGATCATCCACCGATGACCGTAGACTTGCCGCTGGCGGAACCGACGAAGCCAGCGCGTTGATGCATGCGAGAGCCTCCCCACCGACTCGCGCGAGGTTTCCCGCGAAGCTGACAACGGTCAAGGAAATGTAGCCGTTTTAGTCCCTAAATGCTCCTTTCCTGGAGCCAGGCAGGAACTTGAACCAGCAGATAGTCAATAAGACTCCTTACCGACGGAAGCATGCCGCGCGGCGTCGGGTAAACGAGGTGGAGAATATTCTTCGCCCCCGACCACTCCGACAACACTCGTTCGACAAGCCCCTCTTTCAGGGGAGCCGCAACCACTTGTTCCGGCAGCAACGCGATGCCGATACTGCGTATCGCAGCTTGAAGTCTCACACGGAGGTCACTGGTTACAAGCCTCGGCTTCAACTCGATGTGTTGAGTCTGACGGTCAAGATTTGTTAGGTTCCACCGAGCTCCACCGTCGAATACGTCGTCGGTGCTGGCGACGGTGTCGAATTTCGGCAGTTCGGCCGGATTCTCCGGGCGCCCATAGCGTTCAAGAAAGGCAGGACTGACAACCAGCACACGTTGTGAATTACCGAGAGTTTTCGCTACCAGTCCGGCCACGTCCTCTATTGCGGATTTTGCCCGGATGACGATGTCAAAACGTTCCTCAATCACGTTTACGGTCCGGTCCGTCGCCTCAACGAAGACAGAAACCTTTGGATGCGGCGTCATATATCCGGGGAGTACATGAGCCAGACACCTTTGCGTCAGCAGGACCGGGCTGCTAATGCGAACGAGCCCTGCCGGTTCCCTGCGCAATTCCGCCACGCTGTCAAAAGCCGCCTGTGCGCCCTCGACCGTCGCTACACATCGTTTGAAGAAGCGCTGTCCAGCTTCTGTGAGCGCCAGAGCCCGAGTAGTGCGTTGCAGTAGACGGACACCTAGGCGTTTCTCCAGTGCCGCAACGCGCCGGCTCAGTCGCGTTTTCTCAACACCGATTGTGCGTGCCGCCGCGGAAAAGCCACCGTATTGGGCTACCGAGGCAAAAAAATAGAGGTCGTTTAGGTCTTCCATTTCTATTGTTGCCTATACGCACCAATCTTTTTCAATTGCGTATCTATTTCCCCTACTGTTGCTCTGCTAGAGTCAATTTTACATTTTTATCCCATTCAGGAGTCAACGATGACGAATCAAAACCGGTTCTACGAACCGCTTACTTCCCAAAATGCGGCGCTTGTCCTCGTCGATCATCAGGTAGGTCTGATGACGGGCGTCCGTGACTATTCGACCGGCGAGCTCAAACACAATGTAGTGTCCTTAGCCAAAGCGGCGAAAGCGCTGAAGTTGCCGATCGTCGTTACCACGACGGCGCGCGACAGTATGTGGGGTCCGACATTCCCCGAACTCGTGGACGCGCTCCCTGGCATCGAGATCATCGACCGTTCATCGGTCAACGCATTCGACGACGCTCGCGTAGCTCGCGCGATCGAGGCGACCGGCCGCAAGAAGTTGATTTTCGCCGGCATCTCGCTCGAAGTCTGCGCGGCTTGTCCTGCGATTACCGCTGCGGGTAAAGGGTTCGACGCTTATGTGCCGGTCGACGCGTCAGGAACATTCAGCGAGACCAAGCGGCAAGTTGGGCTCCTGCGCATGCTACAGGCGGGGGTTATTCTCTCGGACTACGCGAGCTTGATGGTGGAAATCCTCAAGGACAATGCACGACCGGAGGCCGGCGAAGTGTACGGGGCCATGGATATGGACTGGGCTAAGCTCGTCGGCCAGATCGCCCAGGCCTACCGAAAGTAACCAAGATTGCGATCATGCGATTCCCTGTTTTCAGCTGAGAATCGGTTTGGCGGGCGGCCCGCAATCATATGGGTCGGCGCGTTCGTCGGCCCTGTAACAATCCGCGGCATGACGCACGCGTCAGCTACGCGCAACCCTGCAAGGCCATGGACGCGAAGCTGTGGGTCGACGACCGCAAGTTTATCCTTTCGCGTAGAGCCTCTTCTCGTTTGGGTTCTTCGTTTACCGACACCAGAGATCGAAGCCGGTGACAACCATGGTCTCGTTCCGCACGAGCCTTTTGTGGCGATCCATAGCGGTTCAAGGGCACCATCGATCCTCGCATGCGGACACCTGTCCGATCGTGAGTCCCGACTGACTATGGCCGAGGCTGGACCGCCGCACTGGGGTGGCGATTTCAAATGATTGCAAGAGAGAACGAGACTTTCCGCGCGCCCGCCAACGTCACGCTTTTGGTCCCACGACTCTGCACCCGACTTGTCACTTATCGGGAGCGAGTGCGTCTTTCGACACCTCGATTCCGAACAACTCTATTACGAATGACGTCCGGCTCACTGTTAGGCCTTCACGAACTCGACATCGAGAGTGATGGTGACCTCGTCACCGACCAGAATGCCACCAGTCTCGAGTGCAGCGTTCCACGTCAGGTCGAAGTCTTTGCGGTTGATCTTTGTGGTCGCAGAGATCGCGATTCGGGTGTTGCCCCAGGGATCCTTCGTAGGTGGAGTTGGCCCTTCCACCGAAAAGTGGACCTTGCGGGTAACGCCACGGATAGTCAGGTCGCCTTCCAACAACAATTCTCCCTCGCCCACGACCTTGATGCTCGTTGACTTGAAGTGCAAGGTCGGAAACTTCTCCACATGAAAGAAATCGGCGCTCTTTAGGTGGGTATCGCGCTGTTCATCGCGAGTGTGAATCGAGGCAGCTTCAATCGTGGCCTCCACGCGATCTTTCGCAGGGTTAGATTCATCCCGGACCAACACGCCCGAAACCTTGGTGAAGTGGCCTTTTACGTTGGCGATCATCATGTGCTTGACTTTGAACTCCGCGACGGAGTGAGACGGGTCGATGTTCCAGGTGGTGGTTGAAGTTTGCGGTAGAGCTGCGGTGGTCGTATGGCTCATGGTAGTCTCCTTTTTATCCCATCGATATCATTCGTATCGACATCGATATATATGATATCGAGTATAATGCCAAAGATTCACATTTTTGTGGAAGAGAGCAAAAAGCCTCCGGAGGCCCTTCATGCCTGGCTAGTCATGCTGAAAGCCGGGCAATCGATGTCGCGCTATGTGTTTCCGACACTACTCGAGGAGGGATTAGGGGAGTCCGACTTTCGGGTCCTCGAAGTACTGCTCCATAAGGGACCGATGCCGGTAAATTCCATCGGCCCAAAAGTTGACCTCAATCCAGGATCAGTCAGCGTCGCGGTGGATCGTCTATACAAGAAGGGGTTTGTCAGTCGCGTAGAGTGCAGCCGAGATCGTCGGATCAGAACGGTGTCGCTGACTGAAAAAGGACGGCAAATGTTTGTCCCTCTCTTTCGCCGGCACACGGCAATCATNNAAACGTGCTGAAAGTCTCGCCGAAAAGAAAGGTCATTCGGAGCCGGGACAAATCGGGTGAATACACCGCTCTGACGCTTCGCCTCTCTTTCCGCACTGCCCTTGCAGCGGACTCGGCTTCCGTTGCGTTTCTGCCCCATTTTTCTAGAGGGGCTTTTGGCAATACCGAACCAAGCCCGCAGAATGGTAGAGGAAAAGGTAGAGACTGGATGGCGAGCATCCCTCGTGGATGAAGGTACAGTCGGACTCCCACCGAAAGGTGAGTCAGATCGGATAACCACAGGCAAGGGCCGGCGCCATCCCTAAACGTCGAGGCTGTCGGTTCCGGAAATTCTGAC
>PMHI01000730.1 GCA_003156615.1 Acidobacteriaceae bacterium
GATCAACAAAAGTGATCGTTTGGTCCCTATATCGATCACTTTCTGCTTGACAAAGGCCAAGGCGCAGACGTTAGATTTCTGTGCAGAAAAAGTAGCACGTGTCTGGTACGGCGACCACTTGGTCCGTCTCAGGCAGGTCGACGAGGAGATGACAAGATGAATCCGAGAATTTCGGTTCGACCCTTTGCGTCTGTCCTTTCTTTCTTCTTGTGCCTTACGGTGGCTTTTGCAGTTCTGATGCCGGTTCCGCTTCGAGCCCAGAATTCGCAGGGAACAATTCTCGGGCATGTGCAGGACTCAACCGGCGCGGCCGTCGCTGGGGCGAAAGTGACTGTCACGAATGCCAACACCAACGTGGCTCAGCATTTCACCACCAGCAGCGTGGGCGACTACGTATTTGTGGACGTGATTCCCGGAACCTACCAGGTCGAGGTGGAAGCCAGCGGCTTCAAGACCGAGATTAGCTCGGGCCTCATCTTGGAGGTAGACCAGACCCTGCGCCAGGACTTCAGACTTGAGGTTGGAAAGATCAAAGAAGTGATGACCATCACGGCCGATGCCCAGATGGTGCAGACCGACAATACAACGACGGGTACCGTGCTCGATCAGAAGACGATCGAGGAACTGCCTTCGAGCGGTCGGGACTTTAATAATCTGCTGAACCTGTCAGCGGGCGCGGCCAACTTCAGCGGCGGTGCGCAGGCCGACGGCTGGGTCAATCACGGACTGAACACCTCATTTACCGAGGTAAGCCTCAACGGCGCGCGGCCCGATTCGCTGAGTTTCATGGTGGACGGTGTGGCCGATACGGACAACGTCTTCGCCAGCGCCTCGGGCATTCCCTCCGAGTTCGCGATCCAGGAAGTTAAGGTGCAAACTGGTCTCTACTCCGCCGAATACGGGCAAGGCTCAGGCCAGATTAACTTGGCGATCAAGTCGGGAACCAACCAGTGGCACGGGCAGGCTTACGACTACCTTCAGAACGACATGTTTAATCCCAAGAGCCCGCTGGCTGAGGAACAACACCTGTTCGAAGGCGGCGCTGTTCCAACGGTTCTCCCGTGGAAGCAAAACCAGTTCGGTGGAACGCTGGGTGGTCCGGTCAGAATACCCTGGCTTTACAACGGACGGGACAAGAGCTTTTGGTTCTTCGCCTACGACGGCGGGAGGCGCCATTTTGTGCCCGCCAACGAGACCGCCATACAGGTTCCCACGGCTGCTGAACGCACCGGCAACTTCTCCGACTGGATCAATCCGGCCACGGGAACCCCCTTCCCGCTCTATGATCCGAGCACGACCGTCTGCACTCCCGCCTGCAATGCCGCCACGCGCACGGCGTTCCCGAACAACCAGATTCCATCCACGGAAATCAACGCGATGGGGCAGAAACTCATCAATCTCTACCCCTTACCGAACATCAACTGCACGATGCCATGCAACAACTACCTAGTGCCGATTCACGATTCCATCACGACCAACAACGAGACCATGCGGGTGGACCAGAATTTTGGCGACAAAGACCGTCTCTACTTCACCGCGAACGTGCGAAGCGACGACGAGCCCCGCCCCAGCATGCTGCCCTACTCCGGATCGATAAACTCTACGACGGCGCAGCTTTTCGCCTTGAATTGGGAGCACACCGTCAACGCCAACACCATCAACACCTTGCGCATCGGCTATAACCACTTGTTCTACCAGAGTGTTCAAGAAACCGCGTACGGACCAAATCTGCAGGCGAATCTCGGCTTTGCCAATGCTCCCGATGTGCCTGCGCTTTATTCGCTTCCGAATATCGGCCCAGGGGACGGCTACAGCGGCATCGGCAACGGCCAGTACGAAACCTCCACCAAGAGCGGAACCGACCAACTCGTAGACAATTTAAAAATGATTCGGGGCAAACACGCCATCACTGTCGGCATCGACCTCCGCCGTTTGCGGGAGTTCGAGCAAGACAACTATCTTGGCAATGGCACCATTAGTGCGAATGGGGAATATACAGCGAACTGCAATGCGGGCCAGACTGCCCCTCCATGCCCGGTGGGATCCCCGGGCCTAGGGCTCGGCAATGCGGTCGCCGACCTGCTGTTGAGCGATCCCAGCAACCTTTCCGGTCCCTATCCGCTCGGGGTGGATTATTTCCACACGTTCGGGACGAACTTGAATCTCTTCGCGCAGGATGATTTCAGGGTGACCCCCAGGCTCACACTCAACCTGGGGTTGCGCTATGAGTTGCCGCCGGCTTTTCACAGCATCGACAACAGCGGCTGGGGCTTCGATCCGGCCAATGGCGGCAGTCTCGACTGGGCAAGCAAGAGCTTTGTGCAGGGAATCGATCAGCTTGCTAGTTCCTCGGGCGTCACGGTGACTCCCTCCTTCCTCAACTGCTGTATCCAGAACTCTCTCGTCCCGCAGGACAAGAAGGACTTTGCCCCGCGCATTGGCATTTCGTGGAGACCATTTCCCACCGACCGTTTCGTGGTGCGGGCGGGATACGGTCTGTTCTACGACACTTACATGCGTTATTACGATCAAGTTCAAAACTACGACGAGAATTACCTCCAGACCGTCTTGCCGGCGAGCTACCCAACGGCTCCGGGCAACGGAACAGCGTACCCCGGGCCCAGCCTCAATCAACTATGGTCCCCGCCAATTCAAGGCCTAGGGGGTGTAGGCGGTGGTACAGGGTTTGGAGCATTTACGTTGCCCAAGTGGGACAGCAACGACTTCCTCAGCACCAGCTATATTCTGAACCAAGTGCCTTGGCCCCACAATCACAACCCATACAATCAGCAATGGACCCTCGACTTTCAGTATGCCTTGCAACCGACGCTGCTGTTGGATGTGGGATATGTGGGGTCTCACGGCATTCGCATGCCGACCTATCTGCTATTTAACGCTGCTCCCCCGCCGCCGAATCCGAATGATCCCTGTAATGGTGGCGGCGCGGCTCCCCTGGGACCTTACCTTGACATCTCGCAGGTTCCCGCTGGGTCCCCGTGTCTGACCGATCCCAACTTCTACGTAATCGATCAGCACGTGCCGTACCCCAACGTTCCTTCGGAAATGTATGCCAACGCCAACGTCCTCACTTCCAGCTATAACTCTCTGCAAGTGCAGTTGAGGCAGCGCTTCAGTCACGGCCTGACCTACAATATTGCCTACACATGGGCGAAATCTCTTGACGAGATTTCCGCTATTAACCTCGTCAATGGGAACAATAACTTCATCCAGAATCCTCAAGACATCAAGGCCGACTACGGCCCCTCCAGCTTCAACCAGCCCAATCGCCTGACGGCGAACGGATCCTGGGAGTTGCCGGTGGGCAAAGGCAAACGGTGGTCGCTGGGACCGGCCAACTGGGTTGTGGGCGGGTGGAAGGCGAGCGGCATCTACACCATCACTTCCGGCCGTTCGTTCACGGCGTACGGGTATAACGGCGCGAACCTGGATGAGATGGGCATTTACAGCGGCAGCAGCTACGATTCCCGCTACCGGCCGGATCAGTCCGGGAGTGCGGAAAGCGGCTTCACTCGAAGCTACACAGAATGGTTCAATGGGAGCGTCTTCTCCCTGGCCTCGCCAGGCACCTATGGTGATGAGGGAAAGGGCGAGTTGCGTGGGCCCTACTATGAAGATCTCGACCTGAGTTTCGCCAAAGTGATCCCCATCACAGAGAGACAGCGCCTGCAGGTGCGCTTCGAAATGTTCAACGCCGGCTCGACTTGGCACCATGGCGCCTGGATCCCCTGCGCCAGCGTTCCGAGCTGTGGCAACACGCCCTTGGGATCGCTGGTTCCACCTCAGAGTTCCGCTGACCTGGTTTCGCCTTCGGTGTGGGCCCGCGATAATCTCTGGCAGGGCCATACCATTCAGTTGAGCGCGGTATATTCTTTTTAGAGAATTCGGCGGGCCGCCACACGGAAGCGTATGGCGGCCACGCTGATCAGCCGACCCGACGCACCATGCGGAACTGAACCGAGGGTGGATGCGTCGTCCTGTAGTGCTCTGGTTCTGCGGACTCTCAGCTCATGCCGAATCGTTTGGTGCTCGAAATCTGTGTGGAATCGGTGGACCACGCCGTCGCGGCGGAGCTCGGCGGTGCGCACCGCATTGAGCTCTGCAGCGACTTGACGTCCGGGGGAATCACTCCCAGCGCCGGATTGATGCAAACTGCCCGGCGCCACGTACGCTTTCCCATCCACGTTCTGATTCGCCCCCGGGCTGGCAATTTCTGTTACTCCGATCATGAACTTGAGATTATGCGGGAAGACATCCAGGCGGCGAAGGAGTTTGGCATGGATGGCGTTGTGCTGGGGATCCTGCACGAGGACACTCGTGTCGACATCGAGCACACGAAGGCCTTGGTGGAATTGGCTTATCCATTACCGGTTACTTTTCATCGGGCTTTCGATGCCTCGGGGAACCTGGAAACTTCGCTCGAGGAGGTCATCCAGACCGGCGCATCTCGCATCCTCACCTCCGGTGGCGAAGTGGGCGCCATAGAAGGGCTTTCGACGCTGACGCGGCTGGTGCAAGCAGCAAGCGGACGGATTCTCCTGATGCCTTGTGGCGGCATCGATTCCGGGAATATTGTGCGGATTACACGTACAACAGGGGCGCCTGAATTCCATACCTCGGTAGGAGCGTCTCGTTCCAGTGCAACGGGGGGCAATGGCACGGATCGAGGTGCCGGTGCAGCCTCCCATCCGCAATCCTCTGTTGTATTTGCAGAACAGGTTGCGAAACTAGCGAGTCTGTTGCTCAGTGCTTCTGACATCGCTACTTCTGACGATGAACGGGTACGCTAGACGTCCTCTTATCGCCGGGCGTATGACAATGACCAAGACGAGGGAATCCAGGCTTCAAAAGACTGCTCTCGTATGCTCGGCGATCATGCTGTGCGCGACGGTGTCCCTGGCGCAGAACTTCACCGATGTGAAGCCCAGTCCACAACAAGTTGCCTGGCAGAACTTGGAAATGGGCGCGATCATTCACTTTGGTCCGAATACATTTATGGACAGAGAGTGGGGAGACGGCACGGCAGACCCGTCGGTGTTCAATCCTGCACATGCGGATCCTGAGCAGTGGATGCGGGCTGTCAAGTCGGCTGGTATTAAGTATGTCGTCTTCGTGGCCAAACATCATGACGGTTTTTGCTTATGGCCGAGTGCGAAGACCAACTACAGCGTCCAGTCGAGCCCCTGGAGGGGAGGAAAGGGAGATCTGGTACGGGAGGCGGCAGTCGCGGCTCGTAAATATGGATTGCAGTTCGGCGTCTATCTTTCGCCCTGGGATCGCCACGAGCCTACATATAAAAATAGCGCAGCCTATGACGATTATTATCTCGCCCAATGGACTGAGTTAGCCACGAGTTATGGCGAAATGGTTGAGTTCTGGCTCGATGGTGCCGGCAGCGAAGGCCACGTGTATAACTTCGATCGCTACGTTGATAACCTGCGGGTGTATCAACCGAATACCATGATCTTTGCCGATGCCGCCTTGCTGAAGTACGGCGACATACGCTGGGTTGGAAACGAAGAGGGCAATGCCTCGGAAGAGAACTGGAACGTGCTCGACTTGCGCGGCTACCTGCGCTACCGTCCAGCCGAGGCCGATACTCCGCTGCGCAAGGAGCACTGGTTTTGGCACCCGAACGATGAGGCGAGTTTGAAGTCCGTCGGCGAGCTCTTGGATACTTACGAGCGAACCGTGGGCCGCGGAGCGCAGCTGATGATTGGTCTTGCGCCCGACAACCGGGGCCTCCTGCCCGACGCGGATGTGAAACGCCTCAAGGAGTTTGGCGAGGCTCTTCACTCAATCTACGCGCCGCAGAAAAATCTCGCCGCTCGCGCTACCAATGCCTCGGCATATCATGCGGCTCTTGATTCCGATCCCGACACAATGTGGTCGCCGCCAGAGGGATCTCATGCCGCGACCATCGACTTGGTTTTCTCCCATCTCATTAGTTTCGACCGTGCCTTGACCATGGAATGGCTCGTGGACGGGCAGAAGGTGCAGAAGTACGCGATCCAGATCAGGTCTGGCATCCATTGGATCACTGTCTATACAGGAACCACGATTGGTCATAAGAAGATCGACATCTTCCCTCGCGTCACTACACAACGCGTGCGACTAAGTATCATCTCCGCCTCC
Organism: Acidobacteriaceae bacterium; assembly: GCA_003156615.1. The sequence continues at coordinate 6,154 of PMHI01000730.1, forward strand.
GCGACGCCCCGCATACGGGAGTTCCAGCTGTTCGATGAAGCGCGGACAAACCTACAGCAGGAGTAATTCTCGCGGCTCTCGGCGGTTCGCTAACCGGCAAAACGCAATCAGCCTAGCCGTACTTGCACCGTGCCGCAAGCAAGCCTGTGGCCGCAGTGATATCGATGTCTGCGATGAGCAGTCCTTCCTTGCCGTACGGCTGACAGGCAAGGAGTGTGCCGTCGGGCCGCACAACCGCTGAAGTAGTCGGCGACCCGACGCTGGCACAGTTCACCGATGCGAAGTAGCAGGTGTTTTCGGCGGCGCGACATAACATTGCTTTCTCATGAAACGAGTTTTCTGGATCGGCGAAGCGTGTGGGTATGTAACTGCCGGGTTCGGCAACATGAAAATGGGGGTGGAATACGATCTGTGCTCCGCGACGAACCAGCCAGCGCACGGTTTCCGGATATCTCCAGCCCTCGTGACAGATCACGATCCCGAATGTCAACGGGCCAATCTGAAAAATCTGCCTGCCGGAACCGGGCAAGTATGTCAGTTCTTCGGAGGGATCGAGTTGCACTTTGTCCTGGAACCCGGCGATCGTACCGTCTTGCTTGATGACCAGAGCAGTAGCTAACAGTCCATGCGGAACGAGCCGTTCGCTGCCCAGGATAATGGCGACCTTCGCCTTGCCAGCGGCCGCAGCAATCGCTAACCACGCCCGGTCGAGGAACGCAGAGTCGGGAGGTGGAACCTGCTTCCCCAGGCCCCGATAGCCAGGCACGAAGCACTCGGGAAAGCAGATCAGACCGGCGCCCTTAATGGCTGCTTCGCCGATGGCTTGCTCGGCCAACTCGACCGATTCCTCAGGGCTCGCGGGGAACCTAAGATTGGCGAGTGCGATTCGAAACGTGCTCATTTGGCATCTCCAAATTGTCTCGGTTGTCCGCGGCTCGGATCGTAGTGATCGACCCACAGACATGCGCGAGACGCGAAAACTTTCGAGGCGCTGCAAGTACCAATCAGGAAAGCCATATTTGCGGGCGGCAACAACAATCCAGTAATCAGTAGTAACACGGTTTGAGTCTCAGCCCGTGCTGCGCAGTTCCAAATATCAATCACACTCGATCCAACAGCTGACTCAACCGTCGCCGGACATCTGGCCACTCCGACGCCACGATTGAATAGCGCATCGAATCGCGAGCGATATAATCAGCGGCCATTCGATGAGCCCTGAGTACTCCCTCGAACTTGCAGCCAATACGTTCGAGCGCAGCGGCTGAACGCTGGTTCCGTGCGTCCGTATGAAGGCACACCCGGAGCACCTGCCATGTTTCGAAGGCATGGGTTAGCATGAGCATCTTAGCCTCGGTGTTGGCTGAAGTCCGGATTGCCGGGCGGCTCAGCCACGAATAGCCAATCTCACACGCATCGGGCAGCAGGCGGCCATGCCGGGTATGGCCTTGCGGCCACGACCACTGTTCAAGGTTCCAAAAGCGCGTCGAACCAAGAAGGACGCCGTCGTCGGTCCGGACGATCGCGAATGGCACCGCGCTACCCGCATTCCTCCAGGCCAGAGCAGTATCGACATAACGGATGGCTTCGGTCTTGCCCTGCGGGACCGGGCTCCACTGATACAACGACGGGTCAAGAGCTGCGGCAGCTACCAAACCATCAATATGACGGTGTTCAAGAGGTTCAAGACGAATATACGTGCCTGTCAAGGCAAGACCTTCGGTTCCCATATCTTCTCCCAAATGCGTTGAGCCACCAGCCGCCATGGAATCCAGCGATGCTTCAGCCGCGGCCCAGAAGATGGCTGAAGTTCCTCGACCATCGCTCGCCAGATATAGCACAGAGCGGGATTCCATTTTCCATCAACCTTGATGGCTTCTCTGGGCTGATGCTGCCCGATGACATCGCTGATATCGCGCTGCCTACTACTCATCCACTGGTCCGGCTCAAATCGCGCAAAGTGGCTATTGCCCACCGCACCTCGCCGAGAGATACTGCAATCCCCGGCGCTCGATGGCAAAAGAACGCGGCATCACATCAAATCTCGGGCTTTACGTTTACGCCGGAGCCGCCATNNCGGACCGCGCGGGCTGGCGCTCTGACCCTGACGATTGTCTACTCTGTTTTCACGCTCATCTGGGTGCCCAAGTCCCTTGTCAATCTCGGCAATTACGATCCCATCGGCAATGTTTTTGAGGAGTTCTGCCTGGTCGCCGCTGGTCTGGTCCTCTGCGCGATCTTCTCGCCAGCCGGTTCATCCATGGCGCGTCGCCGGCCCTTCTTCGTGCTCCTGTTCGGTATTTGCCCGATTTCGTTCGGCATCGTCCACATCATTGACATGCCCGGCCTGTTGGGCTGGATCCCGGGTTGGCTGCCGCCGACCAAGATGTTTTGGGCCTATGCCACCACCATGGGCTTTTTCGGGGCCGCCGTAGCCATCCTGACCGGTATCATGGCGCCGCTGGCCGCGCGCCTACTCACCGCGGAGATCGTGATCTTCGAGGTGCTGGTCTGGATTCCGAATCTGTCCGCCGGGCCGAGGAATCACTTCAATTGGGCCGGTAACGCGATCTGCATCGCATTGGCCGGCGCCAGTTGGGTCGTCTCCGACTCCATCAGCGCAGCGACAAAAACCAAACCAATCCCAGCAGAATCCCCTGCAGAACTCAGCATCCCCGCCTGAACCTGTCCCTTGTCCTAATCCCAGTTCGATCAAGGCAGACCCTTGGACGAGGCCGATTGTTCCTGTTTGGGTAATCGTCGCCGCCGGAGATATCCAGGGCAAATTGCTGTCAGGCGAACGCTCGGCGGCTGGATTGCGCGCGGCTGCCGATTGTCCCGCTCGGCCACGCTGAAAAACGACCGCGTCCGCGCGCAGTTGCGGCGCAACCTAGCGCTGCGTTTTACTGTCCGGACTCCTGCAAACCGCGGTACTTCATCATGGGCTCGACGTTTGGAGTCTTGCCGCGCCAGGCAGCATACATCTTCGCCAGGTTTTCAGTGTTGCCTCGGGACAGCACCATCTGCCGGAAGCGGTCACCATTGGCGCGGGTCAGACCGCCGTTGTCTTCAAAATACTGGTACGCGTCGTCGTCGAGCATCTCCGCCCATAGATAAGCGTAGTAGCCTGCGGAGTAGTCTTGACCGACGTCCCAGATGTGGCGGAAATAGCTGGAGCGGTAGCGCGGCGGCACCGCGCTGAGCAGCAGATGCATCTTTTCCAGCGCTCCTTTCTCAAACGTGTCCGGCGACTGCAACGGAGCGCTGGCCGGAAGGATGTGCCACTGCATGTCAAGCTCGGCAGCCGCGACCACTTCAGTCACTTTGTATCCCTGGTTGAAGGTCTCAGCTTTCCTGATCTTGGCCGTCAACTCGGCCGGCATGGGCAGGCCCGTCTTGTAGTGCCGGGCGTAATGGTCGAGGACCGCGGGATAGAGCGCCCAGTGCTCATTGAATTGTGAGGGGAACTCCACAAAGTCTGCCGCGGTTGCGGTGCCCGACAGGCTGGGATACTCGGTGTTCGCAAACATGCCGTGCAGGGCATGCCCAAACTCGTGGAACATGGTCGTCACGTCGGTAAAGCTGATAAGGGCCGGCCCGCCCGGCGCTGGCTTGGGCAGATTCGCGACGTTGTAGACCACCGGCAGCGTGCCCAGAAGCTTTGACTGGTCCACGAACACGTCCATCCATGCGCCACCGTTCTTGTTGTCGCGTTTGAAATAGTCGCAATAGAACAGTGCCAGCGGCTTGCCGTCAGCATCCGAGACCTCGAAGACCCGAACCTCGGGGTGGTAGACCGGAATATCCTTGCGTTCCTTAAAGGTAATCCCGTAGAGCTGATTGGCCGCGTAAAAAACGCCATTTTCGAGCACATGGTTCAGCTCCAAGTACGGCTTAACCTCTGCCTCGTTCAGATCGTACTTCGCTTTGCGCACCTGTTCGGAGTAGAACTCCCAGTCCCAGGGTTGCAAAGTGAAGCCGCCCTTTTCGGCGTCGATGACATCCTGTATATCCTTGCCCTCGCTCCCTGCCTTGGCGGTCGCAGCGGGTACTAGGGCATCCATGAACTTCAAGGCGGCCTCTGGTGTTTTCGCCATCTGGTCTCCCAACTTCCACGCCGCGTGGTTGGGGTAGCCGAGCAGTTGTGCCCGCCGCGCACGCAATTGGGCGATGCGAGAGATGATGTCACGCGTATCGTTGACATCGCCGCGCTCCGCACGGTTCCAGGATTTGTCGAAGATGGCCTCGCGTGTCACCCGGACGCTGAGCGAGGCGAGGTCAGGCTGCTGGGTTGTATTCTGCAGCGGGAGAACATAGCCTTTCTGCTCCCGGCTCTGCGCGGTCTGTGCGGCAGCGGCGACCTGCGCGTCGCTCAAGCCGGCAAGCGCATTCTTGTCTGTAGCAGCGTAAGCCCCGTCCTTCGTAGCGGCGAGAAGCTTTGTCGAAAAGGCATTAGACAGCGTCGAGATTTCTTGGTTTAGTCTCTTCAATTCGGTTTTGTCGGCATCCGGGAGATTTGCGCCGGAGCGGACGAACTTTTCGTAGGTGACCTCAAGCAGACGCAGCGCTTCCGGATCGAGACCGAGCGACTCGCGCTGTTTGTAGAGGGCAGCCACTCGAGCAAAAGATTTTGCGTTTAGGTAGATGGCATCGTAGTGGGCCGCCAGCTTCGGCGCCTCTTCTTCTTGTACCTTCTGCAGCACAGGATTGGTATTCGCCTGGCTGACCGCGCCGAAAGCGGCCATCGCCCGGCGCAGGAGTTGACCGGTCTTCTGCATGGCAACCAGCGTATTCTCGAAGGTCGGCGCCGCCGGACTGTCCGCAATCTTCTGTATCTCAGCGAGTTCCTCGGCCATGCCCGCCTCGATGGCCGGCTGATAGTCCTGATCCTTGATCTTGTCGAATGGAGGGGCGTGGAACGGCAACCCACTCGGTGCATAGAACGGGTTCGACGGGGCGAACTTCGCATCGGCGGCCATAGCAGGAATATAGATGACCCCTGGCGCGATGGCACCAAACAAAATAAAAGCAATCGTGTGCTTCAGCATAACCTTCCC
>PMHI01000215.1 GCA_003156615.1 Acidobacteriaceae bacterium
TTCTTGAGCGAAATGCAGCAGCAAGCGGAAGGTATCCCGATAGGAAACGATCGTGTGTGGGCTTGCCCTTCGTTGAGCGATGAGACGTTGTGTGAAGAATGACTCCAACAAAGCAGGGAAGTCAGTAGGTTTTTTCATAGAATACCTCCCCACCTTTTCTCCATTCGCTTTCCTGCCGCTCCGAGTAGTTCCGGCGTGCTGGTGAGATACCAGTAGGTATCAGTGACATGCGCATGACCGAGATAGGTCGATAGGATGGGCAAGCGTCGTTCGACGTCCTCGTCCTTGCGATACCAGCGCACCAATGTCTCCACAGCAAAGCGGTGGCGAAAGTCGTGCAAGCGTGGGCCATGGCTGGCCGAAGCATCCCGCAGTCCGATCTGTCGAGACAGCCGATAAAAAGTTCGGCGGACAGCGCCGCCGTCTAAACGGTTACCTCGGCTTGACACGAAGAAGTGTGAGACGGGCTGCCCTGCAAGAAAGCGGTCCCTGCGCTTGGCATACGCTGAGAGAACTCTTCTGGTCGAGGTATGTAGAGGAACCAAGCGGGACTTGCCGAACAGCGTCCCGTGAATCGTGAGCACCCCCTCGGACCAATCGACGTCCTTGCGTTGCAGATTGAATGCCTCGCTTACGCGCATGCCGGTCACCGCCAGCAGCCCGAACAGGCAGTAGTACGTCCAAGGCTTCAGATTGTAAGTCGCTGGTAGATTCCGGGCAGCTTTCAGCAGATGTCGGATCTCTTCTTCCGAGTACAAATAAGGTCGTGCACGCATGGCACGGTAAGGCAGGAGTCCGAGCGGGGGTATCTCGGTGGCGAGATCATCGCCGCTCCGGTAGCGGGCGAACCCGCGTACCACACGGAGGCGAGCCGCCCATTCCACCGGTTGTTGGTGCCGATGTTGCGTCGCAAACTGTAAGGCCAGCGGGATGGAGATACGAGCGGCCCGTTTCTTTTTGAGAAAAGAGACGAACTCTCGCAAGCAAGGTTCGTGCTTCTTCAGTTTGAAACCCAAGCTGCGTCGCAGCGAAAGATAGTCATTGACAGCTTGTCGTAGTGTTTTCATCGGGCACCTCCTGGCCAGGAAAGTGCCAGGGGGCGCAGAGCGGGAAGGTCAACCTTGGCATAGATCGCCGTTGTGTTGGGACTCTGATGACGGAGCAACTCGCCGATCTCATCAAGAGATGCACCTCGCCGAATCATGTCTGTCGCCAGACTGTGACGGAACAAATGCGCACCCTTGCGCGCAGAATCCACTCTTGCCCTCTGGAGTGCACGCATAACCAGAGTGGAAACTGCGATCGAGTTGGCAAACCCTGTGCGCGGGGCCTTGCCCCGAATGAATACTGTTCGGCAGGAACAAGACGGGCGCCCGTGGCACAGGTAGAGTGCGAGGGCTTTACCGACATCGTTTGGAAGCGGCAACTGCGCCCAGCGCCCACCTTTCGAGCGGATGGTTATCCGTGCATTCTCCCAGTCGATGTCTTCCAGATTCAAGGCGACGATCTCGCAAGCACGCAGGCCCAGTCGGGCCAACAGAAGCAAAATCGCATAATCCCGCCTTCCGAGGGGAGTTTTTCGATCATTCCGATCCAGCACTTTTTGTACGGTGCCGGCGGGGAGGAACTTGGGCAAGGCCGCAAATGACCAGCGGGCAACGGTGGGCACACAGGCGGCCAGATCGGTCGTGATTTTTCCTTGGTGTCGCAAATAGCGAAGAAAAGACCGGAGCGCGGTGACCAGCAACTGCGCACGACCTGGACTGAGCTTGTGAGCCTGGCGCCGAACGAAGCCCGTCAAATCCGGAGCACACAGTTGAGAAGGGTTCAAGGGAATCTGTTGGAATAGTGCAGAGAGGAACTGATCGACGAAAGGAACATAGTTGACGACGGTTGCCTGGGTCAGGCCGCGTTCTTCTAAAAGGTATCGTCCGTAGCTCGTGGTGAGTCTTTGCTGGGGGGACAGCGGCGGTTTCTTCGGACGCCGGGTAGCTCCCTGGTCGCGAAGCATACGGAGGAACCGACACAGCGCGGCAGCGCCACCGCGTGTAGAACCTGCACTTTGGGGACGCCGCAAGAATCGCTCCACGATGATCTCATCCACTACATAGGTTTCGGTGTTCCTCTTTCGGAGCCACTGGCAAAAACGGGTAATCAGTTGAACCTGAGTGTTGACGGATACGGGCGAATAGCCACGCTCCTTGATCAGTGTGGTGTAGGCGTTTAGATACCCGGCCCAAGAGCCGAGCTGTGTGTCGAGCGAAACGAGAAGTTGTTTTTTCATCCTCCAATGATGGCCCCTCGGACTGCTCCCGACTATGCCGAATCATTAATCAGCGGACAGGCTCCGGCTGCGGACAGGCCGAGAACACTCGGCATAGTCCGGAACTCGGCATAGTGGCGTCTATGCCGAATTCGGCATAGCCGGCATACATACTCGACGTTGCTGCGAAGCGTGGGCACAGAGTTCAAAGTCATGCAGGAATTATTGCGGCACTCCTCACTGCGCTCAACCTTGGACATCTATACGCAGGCAATTACGCCGGCCCTCGGCTTCTGGAGGGCGGCTGTACTTTCACTGGTGTTTTCTTCCGGGACAAAATTTCGTCGGAGCGCCGAGGCACGAAGAGAGTAAAGCTTTAGGAGCCTCGGAAGAAGAACCGATAGTGTTTCAGGGACAACCAAAAAAGGGGTGCAAAAAGGGCACCAAAATGTGTCCTTTTGCACCCTGGTTGGTTTTGTGAAAATCGATGCAACTGCTTTGAAAAGAATGGCGGGGACGACGGGACTCGAACCCGCGGCCTCTGCCGTGACAGGGCAACAACAAGTGGTAACTAATTGAAATCAAACGGTGTCGGCAGGCACAGTTTGGTACGGCAAGACATCCTGAGTCACTGTTATCGTCCCCTTAATGTACCCGGATCTCGGTTTGCGATACTCGTAAGGTTGTGCGCGTGAAACCGTGCTTTCACGCGCGCACGGGTGAAAACGAGGCAAGGCAGGTGTTGCACCATTCTGCCCTAAACTAGGAACGCATCGGCGGACAGCTCTCGCATGGCCTGGAAAGTCCTGGCGCACTCTCATGTACAGCGGGAGTTTATGCGTGTACTTGTTCAAGACGCTTTAGCGTCGGCAATCCCTTGATGGATTTCCCAGCCTTCTTCTGGGCGAGACGCAGTTCATAGAGACTTTGCAAGTTGAGCCAGAATTCGGCAGTTGTGCCGAAAAAGTGGGCGAGGCGCAAGGCTGTGTCGCCAGTGATGGCGCGCCTTCCGTTCAGGATCTCAGTCACGCGATTGGTGGGAACATCTAGCTGCCGCGCGAGTTCCGCAGCACTCATGTCCAGTTCCTTCAGTTCTTCCGCCAGATGTTCACCGGGGTGAATAGCGGTAAGCGCCATGATGTTCCTCCTTAGTAATAATCAACAATTTCCACGTTCAACGGGCCGGGTGTTGCTTCAGGTCATTCAAAACAAATCCGCCACTGGTCATTAATGCGGATGCTGTATTGACCCTTGCGATCCCCTCTCAGCACCTCAAAACGATTGCCCGGCAATGCAGCAACGTCTCTGAGCACAACGGCCGCATCCAAGCGATCTAGCTTCAAACGGGCCGCACGTTCGATGCCAAAGAACGCCTTTACTCGTTTACCGGCGGCGAAGTCCTTGGTTCGCTTGTCCCGATAGCTAACAATCACGCTTTAGAATAACTATAGTTATGCGTTACGTCAAGCGTAACGGAATGGTCTGGAATCAGCACTTTCTCAGCAATGTAAGAGGAGAGGTATAACTATTGCATCGGCAGAAGCGCGGTCTAAATGGCATCTGTGTTCTGCTCGAGTGAGGGAAAACCCTTCCATAATCCGAGGGTAAGAGTTGCCGACCACTCGTCCGGCTTCGCCTGAGCCGCTGCGTACTGTTGAAAACTCAAACTCTAGAGCGACGGTTTCGCTCGGAAATCGTTCTGAATCTATCGGTATCCCCTATTGGGGTGACTGCCAGTCCCC
>PMHI01000593.1:0-4633 GCA_003156615.1 Acidobacteriaceae bacterium
TACTCGAGCGCTCGCAGTAAAGTCCCGCTAGGCGTGCCAATGGCGCTCGCGAAACGGGTAGAGTTGCGAACGGGTTGCCGGGCCGGGCCTCTATCCGTGGTTGAGGCCATCGCCGCACGCCCGGGCCCGCGCGAGTAGCAGGTTACGTTCGCGTGCGTTGCGCGTAAGCGATGCGGCTTTCTCGAACTCCACGCGCGCTTCTTCGATACGACCAAGTTTCTTAAGCAGATCGCCTCGGATGCTGGGCAACAGGTGATAGTTCCCAAGTGCCGGTTGCTCGAGCAGCTGGTCCACCAGCTCTAATCCTGCTGCCGGACCTGAGGCCATTCCGACGGCCACAGCTCGGTTCAGTTCGACGACGGGCGAAGGAGAGACTTGCGCAAGCTCACCGTAAAGCGCGACGATGCGCGCCCAGTCTGTATCATCGGCAGTAGCGGCGCGGGCATGGCAGGCTGCGATTTCCGCCTGGATTGCATACGGTGCACGCATGCCCCCTAACTCTTCCACCCGCTCGAGCGCCGCAAACCCGCGGCGGATCAGCAGTTGATCCCACTGCGCTCGGTCCTGGTCCAAAAGTAAGATTGGTTCTCCTAACGCGCTCACCCGGGCCCTCAATCTCGAGGCCTGGATCTCCATCAGGGCCACCAGTCCATGAGCCTCCGGTTCATTCGGCACCAGCCCAGTCAGGAGGCGTCCCAGGCGCAGCGCCTCTTCGCAAAGTGCCGGCCGTATCCAATCATCGCCCGCCGTCGCCGAATAGCCCTCGTTAAATATCAGATAGATAACCTGCAGCACCGATGATAGCCGCGCCGTGAACTCAGCCCCGCGAGGTACCTCGAAAGGAACATGGGCGTCACTGAGCGTTCGTTTCGCGCGGACCAGTCGCTGCGCGATGGCTGGTTCGGTAACCAGGTACGCACGCGCAATCTCGCCGGTGGTCAGGCCGCCAAGTAGCCTCAAGGTGAGTGCGACCCGCGTTTCGGTCGACAACACGGGATGACAGGCGATGAATACCAGTCGTAATAGGTCGTCGCCGATCGTGTTATCCATGGATGCGGCAAGATCCGGCACGTGCATCTCCCGCTCGGCCATCTCGCGGCCGAGGTCCTCATGCTTGCGGTCGACCATTGTGCCGCGCCGCAAGAAGTCGATTGCGCGGTGTTTCGCCGTGCCCATCAGCCAGGCGCCAGGATTTTGCGGAATCCCCGATTCCGGCCACTGCTCAAGGGCGGCTACCAATGCGTCCTGAGCCAGTTCCTCGGCGATACCAATGTCGTGCACAATGCGGGTCAGCGCGGCGATTAACCGGGCTGACTCGATCCTCCAAACCGCTTCGATAGCGCGATGCGTCTCGGTAACCGTCACAGCTATCGATCACATCATGTTCAGCCCTTCAGCGCAACCTCGGCGGTCTCAGTGCTCACACAATTCAACTCTGCGCCCGGCTCGTAGATCTGGCGCAACTCGCATTCCCCATCGCCGGCCACCTCGAGGAACTTTCTTGCTAGCTCGATCGCCTCTTCCTTGGAATTGGTCTTCAGAATTGCGAAGCCGCCGACCACTTCCTTGGCCTCGGTAAAAGGACCATCGTTGACACTCAGCTTGCCGCTTGACCGGCGTACTTTGGCCCCAAGTGACGTTGGCAGGCAGCCTTCGGTCGCGAGCAGCCATCCGGCTTTCATACCTTCTTCAATCAACTTGCCCATGGCCGCCATTTCCTTCGGCGTTGGAGGAGTCGGTCGCTCAGCGGTCTTGTAGATACTCAGGAATCGCATTGCAGTCTCCTTATATCGAGTTCAATTGCGAGAGCCCGATTTCGTCCGCCCCCGCGCTTCTATCACTACGTCGAACCAGCAATCGCCGGTTCGACAAGAAATTCGACAAACTTCTGCTTTTTCGCCGCCAACTGCTCCCAAAATCGCCGCTCCCACTCCGGTCCTCGGGACTCAGGTCGCGGCGAAATCGCTCATCTCAAACACCGGACGGATCTCCACTTCCGTTTCCGTTCCTCCGCCGAATGGAGCACGTTTCAGCCACTCGACTGCCTCGTCCATCGACCGTACCTGCCACAGCCAGTAGCCGGCGATCAGTTCCTTGGCCTCAGTGAACGGACCATCGGTTACGGCGCGTTGTTCGCCGTTGAATCTCACCCGCTTGCCCTTCGAGCTTGGCTGTAACCCGTCGGCGGCAAGCATGATGCCCGCCTTGACCAGTTGTTCGTTATATTTCCCCATTTTGGTAAAGATTTCCTGGTCCGGGAGGATACCGGCCTCCGACTCCTTGCTGGCCTTCACGATGACCATCACTCTCATTGTTCTTTTCCTCCTAATCCAATCAATATCCGAGCGGTCCTCGATTGTGTCAGAATTCCCCTCTATGGGTACGTCGAGCAAAGCCAGCCGAAATCGACAGCTGTCGCCAGAAATCAATTTGCTCGGGGCGCTCCGCGCTGGGTCGGTACCGGAGTTTTCAGCATCATCCTTATCGCGGCGCTGTTCGTGGCTGCCACCACAGCGCGGGCAAGCAATCCTGAAGAGAAGACAGCCGACATCGCGATCACTGGAGAGATCCTATGAGCCCACCGCCTCGGCTAGCAATGACTCTGGCGAGCTTTCCAAGTTGGCTCTCCATGCCCATCACTGACCGCTGCGTCCACTCATCGCTGTGCATCGGGTCAAGGGTCAGGACCATGCGCACGTTGCCTCCTTCCGCGAAGAAGTCCACTTTGTTGCCTATGTTGTATGGCTCAACGCCTGGAATGAAATCGGCCCGGTGAGTGTAGGCGATCGTCTTGCCCGGAACGACCCCAGTGTAGGTCAGCCTCGCTTCGGTCGTCAGAGGCATCCCCGCCTTCTTCATGAACTGAACCTGCGGCAGATCGACCGCCGTCATTGCATATACCATCTGGCCACCGGCCCTCAGATCGAGCTCGTGAACCTTCACCGAGAACCCTTCCGGACCCCACCATGATTCGATTCCTTCTCTAGTCGTCCAAAGCTCCCACACATCCTCGATCGATGCCTCGTACGTGCGCTCGATGACGATCTTGCGATCGGATCGGTTATTCGCTTTTCCGCTCATGATGTTCTCTCCTCAATGATTTTCTTGTTTCGAGGCCCGGACTCTTAGCGTCGCGTTTGCGCGCGAGGGCTTCGCCGAACTTGTCGAGACGACCTTCCCACAGTCGTCGATACTGGCTTACCCAGGCATCGAGATCTCTGAAGGGCTCAGGGCAAAGTGAGTAGAAGCGCTTCTGTCCATCGGGGCGGACGCGCACGAACCCANNGTGCATATATAATGTCAAGGCCGAATCGTGGCGTAAAAGGGGGGCCTGTGACGAGGAACAGCCGAATCAGCGTTGAGGACAGCCGCCCCGGGAATGCTATTGTATGAAATCAAAAGGTGACGCTCCCTATACAGTTGGCCAGAATGTTGTGGTGGGCGACGTTAGCCTCGCCCATTCTCCTCTCAGCCTCTGCTGTGACTGTTTCCAGCGATCCGCTGATAGGAAGTAACAATGCAAATCGGAGTTTTCTCACGTACGCCGAGCTCTTCTCGAACACTACTCCTGCGTCTCCGGTCGACGACAGCGCCGGCTTTGCCGTGCCCTCCAACGCGGCTCCGCCGTCGCAGAGTTTTGAAGGTACTCTGACGCTGTCGAACCCTACATCGCGCGGCAGTTTTCGACTTCTGCGCGACGACGAAAAGATCGACACCGGAACCGATTCCCCGTGGCGGCACCTCGCAAGCTTCAGCTTCCAATTTGTGCAGAACGGCAGCTATCTCATTCCCGTCCGGCAGGGACTTGTCATCACCGGCAGTTCGGCGTGGAACTACATTGTGGGTCCAGGACGCGTCTGGCAAGAGGACGGCGACCACGGTTACATGCGGGCATCTTTGCCCTTTGCTCTGGTGTTACGAAATCAAAACTGCGTCCATAACGGGGAGATGACGTTCCTGTTCAGCAACAAGAAGAGCCCCCATGTTTCGCAGGTGCGGTACCAGATCACCCAGGAAACTTGCGAATATTTCAAGTTCAACATGTGGGGACAACTATCGGCCACCTACNNTCGATCTGGCGAACTTCATGAGCGGTCGCAAGTTTCCGGAAGACGTCACCACGTACGGGTTGTTCCTCAACGGCGTTCATTATGTTGGCAACTGCCAGACGCGTTACGGAATGTATGCGTTCTGCGACAATATGCGGTTCGGGTCGTATTCGGTTGCGAAGTCGGCGTTTGCGGGCCTGGCTTTGATGTGGCTAGGGCAGCAATATGGGAGTTCTATCTACCGGGAACTCATAAGAAACCATGTGCCGCAGTACGTGGAGGGTGGCGACTGGACGAACGTTACCTTCGCCAACGCGTCCGATATGGCCACGGGCAACTACATCAGCACAAAAGAGGAAGAAGATGAGGACGGTCCTCAGGAGAACGCCTTTATTGATGCCGAGCCTTACGCGGAGAAAATTAAAGACGCCTTTGCGCCATTTCCTCATAAGACAAACCCGGGCACGACATTCGTCTATCAATCGTCGACGACATTCATCCTGACCCAGGCCATGAATAGCTACCTGCACGAGCGGCAAGGAGGCGGAGCCGACATATTCGATTCCATACGCGATATGGTTTAC
>PMHI01000593.1:4772-15654 GCA_003156615.1 Acidobacteriaceae bacterium
GAATTCCCGCAGTACCACTGCGATTTTTGGGTGCCTCTTATGAGCGGGTACGGCGGGAACTCTGTGCTCTTATTGCCGAATGGGGCAACCTTTTACATCTTCAGCGACGGCGACGAATGGGAGTGGTTTGGGGCAGTGAATGAGATCAACAAGATCGCGCCCTTGTGTCGCTGAACGTCTTGCGGCGCAAGCCGGTCAAACACCGTGCTGCCTCTGACGAACATTGGAGTACCTTCCCATCCTTCGATTGGGCGCTCAACCGCGTCGTGATCCGCTGAGCGAGAAATTCGTCCGGGAGGCCCAGACCGCTACGATTAAAGATGGGCTGATTACGTTCAAGGGGAAACTAGATTTCTCCCCCGGTTTATAAAGTGGTCCCTGATTCAACCGACCGATTAATCTTCACTCAAATACCTATACAGCTGTATATCCCAAGCCAGGTGAGGGGCTTACCGTCAGGTATGTCTGCGGCCGGTAGCCAAATCGAACCCAACATTCGCGGCCTGCGCATTTTGATCGCAGACGACCATCCAATTATCCGAAAACACGTACGGAGAATCCTCGAAGAGCAACCCTCCTTCAGCGTGTGCGGCGAAGCCTACGACGGCGTGGAAGCTATTGAAGAAGCGCAGCGGTTGAAACCGGATGTTGTAGTGCTAAACGTGAGCATGCCGATTCTTAACGGCCTGGACGCGGGCCGCAAAATAAAGACCGTGCTTCCGGAGACAGCAATCGTAATCCTGTCTTCGAATGCAGATAGGCATTTCATTGAAGAAGCGAAGAAAATTGGCGCCCGAGCTTATGTCGCCAAGAGCAAAGCAGCCGAGGCTTTGGTCACAGCCATAGAAGGAGCTATCACCGACGGTGAGTTTATTGTGATCGACTAAACAGCTTTAGGCGCTGGTATGAAGGCTTTCAGCAGAGTACCTGTGGCATCGGACTCGATCTCCAGCCTTCCTCCCAATTCGTTAAGCCTCTCGCGCATACCAGCAATCCCGACTCCGACATCCGACCCACTGCCATTCATTTTCAGAAGTCTCTCGGCTGATATTCCTTTGCCATAATCCCTGACTGAAAGGGATATTACGTTTTGGTCGAGTTGTAGAAGCACATCGACCGTGGCAGATCCCGCATGTTTGGTGATGTTCGTCAGACTCTCCTGCAAGATCCTGAATAAAACAATCTCAACCGAACCGGGAAGACGAGTGCCATCCGGTAATTGGAGCCTCACTTGGATAGGGCTACGCTTATTAAATCCGTCGACGTACCAGGCAGCGGCGGCGGCAAATCCCGACTCGTCAAGAAGCGGGGGATGCAGAAGATAGGATGTGGTCCGGATTTCCTGAAGGGCCTGGTCGGCAAGCCCATTGAGTTCGGCTAGAAAGTCGGTCGTTTGAGGGGATTGCGCAGCCGCATTTTCCAGCGCGCTCAGGGTGAGTTTCAACGCGGTCAGTGTTTGGCCGACGGTGTCGTGCAAGTCCCGAGCCACATGCCGCCGTTCCTCGTCCTGAATGCGAAGTACAGTTAACGAAAGCTCTCGCAACTTTTCTTCGGTCTTGCGGTGAACGCTAACTTCTTCCCGAAACGCAGACAAAGTGTTCTCTAGCTCTCTCGTTCGTTCCTGAACCTGCCGCTCCAAGTCGGCCTGAGCTTTCCGAAGTGCCTCTTCGGCGCGCTCGAGTCGAACGTTTCTTTGGACAAGATCTCGCTGGGCATTGATCAGCTCATTGTTCACGCGGGATAGCTCGCTATAAAGACGATCGTCGCTATCCCTACCACCCAAAGGATTTGCGCTCATAGTATCCATTCCGAGCCCTACCATCAGGCTTCAGCTTCAGCGGACCGTCGTCTCACGAAGCTACCACGCTACCGGGCAGAAGCCATCGTATCGTCGAGCCCGTCTATCAAAGATATCGCGTCGGTGGCATCCTTGGCGCAGTAGTCCGCCCCGACATCCCGCCAGAGATTGGGCGCGATTCTAAAAGCGTAGCCGCCGACCAGAATTCTCACCTCAGGACTTGCCAAACGTACCGCTGCGATTACCTCTCGCACCGCACGGATGTGGAAAGTCATGGATGCAGAGACGGCGAGAATATCGGAACGGTTGTCGCGGAGCACATCGACAATGCCCGCCGTCGGCACATTGGCACCGAGGTAGATCGTGTTCCAGCCTTCCATCTCAAGCAGGTCGCAAAGCATGCGCGCACCAATTTCATGCAGTTCTCCACTTACGCAGGCACCCACAATCGTGCCTCGGACGGTTCGATCAGAACGAAAAATGTAGGGAAAGAGCAGCGACATAATGAACTGCGTGGAAGCGGTGCAATAGTGCTCCTGAGCGACACTGACCATGTTCGATTGCCAGAGGCGGCCAATCTCATACTGGCAAGGCTCAAAAACATGGCAATAGATTTCCCTGATGCTGACTTTGTTTTTCACGGCCCCCAAGATGAGGGTCGATGCCGAGTGTCGGTCGTAGCGAAGAAGGGCGCTTAGGTATTGGTGGGCAAGGTCGGCCAGCGGTTGGGCAGGATCGAGAAATGATGAGTTATCGTTCGCGAGCGTCAGACTCCCAATGGCGGATTTCAAATAATCCACCGCGGGTACTTGCATCGAACGAGGGAGTTGTTTTCCCAAGACATCCAACATTACTTCCAGATTCGCCACCAAATCCTCAACTGGGATATTGCGCGCTACTAGCATTGTTTTGGCCCAAGTGACGTAGTGGACGAACAGAGCCGGCTCTCGTGCCCCTACGGCTTCGGAGAGATATCGGAGGTGGTAACGGGCATCTTCCAAACACTTCATCCTCCCCTTTTCTCCATACCGTTCTTCCAAATCGGGCCTGAGTTTCCAGTGGAGCTCAACCATCTCGCGAGCGAGGTCCTCTTGCCGTTCAATCATGAAATCGCGCGTTGTTTCGAGTAGTCCCGACATCGATTCCCCGACCCAAGAACTGTTGACTGCTTCGACGGATGGCCTGCTTTATGGCCTTATCCTTGATTGCGATTAGTTCGGTGAATTGAAGGCTGAATCGCTCTGAAAGCCGACCGGACGCACAACCAAATCGTACGCCTGTGCCCGCCATCTTTCAGGAGTTGTTTCTTAGGAAGCAATCAGATTGAATACGCGTAGGGCAGCGCTGCCCGGCACAAGCTTCAACCCCTTCGGTATCCCCGCATGCGATTCATGATAAGCGTGGCTTTTATGCCATGTCCGATAGCTTGCAATATCGGTCCAGTATGTCATCAGCCAGATTTCATTCGGCATGTCCTCTGGGCTGAGGACATCCATTCGGACAAACCCTGCGGCTCCGTCGACAAGATGCGGACGGAGAATGAAAGCTCGCTTGACCTCAGCATCCATGTCATTGGCTACGACAAATCTGCTGAGAACGCCAACCGCTTGGTTTTCCAATGGAGCAACTCTTCCGGAAAGAACTTCTTTACTGAGTCTACGCCTACAGACGATCAATAAGAACGATTTTCCCTCGTAGTGGCGATTTGGAACGACCGATTATGCCGCCTAGTGGGTGGGGAAGTAGGGGCGGCTTCCTTCAAACAGCTCTATCGGACGCGCCCCGCACGACGTGCCGAACCGACCTGCGTCCTTGGAATGGGGCGCGTCCGATACAGCACTCGCGTTTCTGGATAAATTCCGTCTGGACGATTCGGGAGTTACTATGTCATGGTTTCCCTGGGAAGCTGCCGATATCACGGCAGGAGTCAGCGGGATGACGCGAAGAAGGAGCTACGGAGACACGAGAAGATGGCCAAGTACGTGATTCAAGCTAAGCGTGGTGCGCCGCCGGGAGGTGCTTATTCCCAGGGATGGCGGGCGGGGAATTTCATCTTCGTTAGCGGAACGGGTCCGATCGATCCGGTTCATGGCGGGCTGGTCGGCGACAGCATTGAGCAGCAGGCGGAGCAGACCATTGACAATATTGTTGCCATTCTCGAGGCGGACGGAGCTTCTCTTCGCGATGTGGTGAAGGTCCATGTGCACCTGAGTGATACGAGTTTGTTCGCGCGCTACAACGCGGTTTACGCGCGACGTTTTTCTCCACCATGTCCGGCGCGCACCACGGTCGGCAGCGATCTTGGTCACGCTCCAGGCATGCTGATCGAAATCGACTGCATTGCGTACAGTGTGAAGAAAACGCGCCCGAGACCGGTGCCTGGGGCAAAGAAAAAGAAGAAGACAAAGAAGAAGGCAAGCCGCCGGAACAAATGAAATTCCCGCCTGCACAAAAAGACGCACAGGGACGGGCTACACGACCGAGGCTGCGGCGCGGAATTTCTTTCTGGACTGTCCGCTAGACTGGCTCGGTGGCCGCGAGACCCATCGAGGACTTGGCCAGCGCCGATGTAGACGGCAACGGTGCTTCGCGTCCGCGGGCGGTAACTTTCTCTACAGATGCGATCTGACCGTCTCGCACGAGGAGCGCGGAATCAAAGTTGTTTACCGTGGGGCAGACGTGGCGCGGCAGGAGATACAGCGCGTCGCCTACCCGCGGACCTGCGGTTTCGCGGTTCAATGCCATCGGAAGATGCTCTTCACTGGGCGCGAGGGGCGTCAGTTCCGGATGTCCGGCGACCGCGCACGTGGGCACGCCAGCATCGGCCGAGACCGCTTTGTGGCCCGCGTCGCAGGTGATGATTCCGTCGCGGGGCCGGCTGACCACGCGTGTCAATACCAGCGCCGCTGGCGCGTAGCCGTATTCAGCTGGCAGTTGCGCCAGACTTGTGGCATCGCAATAGACAATTGTTCCGGGCGAGACACGGTGGATGAAGTCGGCGCCGTGAAAACCTTTGTATGCGAGAGAGCAGGGGAACGCCGGCGTCCCTGCGGTGATGACTTCGGGCACGCTCATCCCACTATCCCGGATTGCGATTGCAAGCTTCAGCAAACGATCGTAGCCGGCATGCGCCGTTGCGGTCCGTTCGGGCTCGTCGATCCCCCCGTACTGGCCGTCATAGTAGTGCAGACCCCTGAATTGCAGCTCCGCTTCTTCAACAGCACGCACGAGCCGAACCACTTTGTCGGTTTGGCCCTGTTCGACTCCCGTTCGATCCATGCCCGGGTTTATGTCAACAAACAGGCCGACTGAGCTGCCTCGCCATTGCCGCACCTGTTCTTCGTTCTCGACCAGGACAGAAATCCGGACACGCGGGAACTGACTCGCTATTTCGAGCACGCGGCGTGCATTGGCGCCCAACACCGGGTAGGCAAGAAGGATGTCGCCTACTCCGATGTCGCACGCGACCAGCAATTCGAGCGTGGTTGCGCACTTGAAATTCCGGACACGCCGCTCGACAAGCATGCGAAGGGTGTAGGCCAGCTTTGCGGTCTTGATGTGCGCACGCCAGCGATCCGGATCGCCTCCGAGCAGATGTAAGGTCCGCGCAATGTTTGACGCCACGATTTCCGGATAGATTACAAGCGCGGGAGTAAGGATATCCTCAATACGGGCCACACGATGACGTTCGTCCCAAGGAAACTCGCTCAGCATGAATTTATGCGCTGCCATCGCGGCTTCGATCATATCGCGCCAACCTGAGTCAGCGCTATGGCCCGAGTGTTTTCACCGGGCGGAGCGTGGACAATCTTTAAAGGGACCGCCTCCCACTGGGGGGTCGTTGACCATCTTCATTGCTGCTAGTAGGCTCTGACTTCCGCAATGTTGGCTAGCAAACCATCTGACCATTCCGAGCGAAGTGATTTGGTTCGGGGTCTGGGTCTTGGGTCGGCGATCGCCATCGTCATCGGCGACACGATCGGGACGGGGGTTTTTCTTGTCGCTAGCGACATGTCGCGCGCTGTAGGCTCCGCCACACTGGTGTTGATCGCATGGATTCTTGGTCTGCTCATCGTGCTTTTGGGAGCTTTCTGCTATGCCGAGCTCGGTGCGGCTTTTCCGAAGGCTGGCGGCCCCTACGTCTACCTTGGCCGGGGGCTTGGACCTCTCTGGGGATTTCTCTTTGGCTGGATGAGTTCAATTCTCGAGCGGCCAGTCGCCATGGCCACTTTGGCGGCTGGTTGCGTGCGGTTCCTGGGATTCTTGTTTCCCATTGTGAACACGCCTTTGTTCAGCAGTCACATCGGGCGTTACGAATTTATGTTCACGACCGCCCAGCCGACTGCGGCGTTGATCGTGGTGATCGTGACGGCGGTCAATTATTTCAGTGTGCAGATGGGTGGCGCTATCCAGGTGCTGCTGACGTCGCTCAAGGTGGGCACAATCCTGGTCATTGTTGTCGGAGGCGTCGTGTTCGGAACAAAACACGCCGGCCCGGCTGCGCCAGCGATAACGTCGTTCACCTGGGGAACGATTGGCGCCTTGCTGACAGCGCTCGTTCCTGCGATGTGGGCCTACAACGGCTTTAACGATTTGGGCGATCTGGGGGAAGAAATTGTCCAGCCGCAGAAGAACATCCCCAGAGCCATCATTTTTGGGCTGCTCACTTTGGGCGGGCTCTATTTGATGGTGAATGTTGTGTACTTTCACGTGTTGCCATTCGCGCAGATAGCGGCGTCCCAGCATGTTGCGTCGGACGTAGTGCAATCGTTGAGTGGATCGCGCGGCGCGGCATGGCTCACCGTCGCCATGGCCGTGTCGGCTTTCGGGGCGCTGCACGTCGTGGTCTTGACTGGTGCTCGGATCCCGTATGCCATGGCGCGCGACGGTTTGTTCTTCCGTTTTGCGGAGCGCCTTCATCCTTCCCTTCGTACGCCCACCGGCGGATTGGTTTTCCTGGGCTCGATCGCCGTACTGCTGGCACTCAGTGGGACGTTCGAGGAACTCTATTCACTGTTTGTCTTTGCCGTGTGGATCTTTTTCGGATTAGTGGCGATTGCCCTGATACGTTTACGCCAAAAAGAGCCGAACCTGGTTCGGCCTTACCGCGCCTGGGGATATCCCTGGACGCCCCTCATTTTTTTGGCTGCCGCGATGGCTTTGACGGTCAACTTGTGGATGGTCCGGCCCGTACGTTCCTCGCTGGGGCTGGGAGTGATTGCTCTGGGTATTCCGTTCTTCTACCGCTGGCACAAACGGCCTCGTGCCGCAGGCATGAATTCCGGACGGAGCTAGTGGATGCGAATGCGCCGGCGGCAGGTTTCGAATCGATTCCGAGTGGCCGGCCATGCGGGAGTTGATCGGATTCGTCACCCCGCCGGTCCGGTTCGCTCGAGCGTAACCTAGTATCCAACCCTAGTATGATGGAGCGTCTCGAGGATAGTTAGCATGAGCTCTGTCGCTCGCTGGAGTCGCAGTTCCGCGCGAACCATCGTTTTGAGGAGGCAGGTGACAAAAAATNNATATTGGGCGCGAATGATCGCATTTCACTCGGCCACATCGGGCCTGGGGCCCGTGGGATGGGACTCGTGGGCATGGTGGGTGCGCTCAAAGATAAATTCGACGTTGAAATGGTGGCGGTTTGCGATCTCTGGGCCCACAACCTGGAGCGGGCAGTGGACGCCAATCAGAAGTTGTACGGAAAGGCGCCGCGTGCGTGCCGCCACCCCGAAGAACTGATCGCCCTGAAGGGTGTCGACGCCGTCATCATCTCTACGCCCGAGCATTCCCACTCTTTGCTGCTCAAGATGGTCGCCGACGCGGGAAAAGACGGCTACTGCGAAAAGCCCATGGGGAATGTTCTCGAAGAAGCCAAGGCGGCGCGCGATGCGGTGCAGGCCAGGAACCTGATTGTGCAGATCGGCACGGAGCACCGCAGTGAGCCTTACCAACTCGCCGTTCGCGACCTCATCCGCGGCGGCGCGCTCGGAGACGTCAGCAAATACGAAATCGCCTGGAACTATCATGGACCACGTTGGCGCGGACGTCCGGAAGTGAAGCAGATCCGCGAGCAGGACACGGACTGGCGCGCCTGGCTGATGAACAAGCCGTATCGTCCGTTCGATCCGCAGCTTTATTTTGAGTACCGGTTATACAAGGATTTTTCCAGCGGGATTTCTGATCAGTGGCTGAGCCATGGCATCGACTTGGTCCATTACTTTATGGACGAAACATACCCAGAGTCGGTGGTCGCTCACGGCGGAATTTTTGCCTGGCACGATGGCCGCGAAAACCCCGATACGTTCCAGGCTCTGCTGACGTATCCGAAAGGGTTTCTGGTGAGCTACTCCACCAGTTTTGGGAATGATGCGACTGGGTACACGCGCATCATGGGAAAGAAAGCCACGATGTACAACACTGGTGGGGAAGGTAGCCCGCGCTGGCAGATGGTCCAGGAAGTTGGCAATCATGAGGATGACCCCGAGATCGATCGGAAGCGCGTCGCTAAAGATATTTTGTTGCCTGGAGACACGAGCCTGCCACCGATAGGCATCGGCGATGACGATCTTTCGCACATGACGAATTGGTTCGAGTGTCTGCGCACACGCAAACAGCCGAACGCTACCGTGCAGAATGGATTTTCGCATTCCGTAGCTTGCATGATGGCGACAGAGGCGTATTGGACCGGCAAGAGAATCTATTTTGATCCGAAAACGGAGCAGATTCTCGACCATCCACCCGTGGCATAAATCTCATCGATTGGGGCAAGACCGGCGGAAAAACCGTGCCACTGGGAATTGCTCTGGTCATGACAACTCAGTGCGGAAGGAAACCGAAGGTGCTTATTAAGGTATTTGAAGAAAAGAAAGATCTCGGGCGAGCGGCGGCCGAGCAGGCTGCTTCTTCGATTCGCAGCGCGATCCGCGAGTCGGGCCGCGCCCGCATTATCACTGCCACCGGCGCGGCCCAGTTTGAGTTCCTGGAAGCCTTAACGGAGACTGCCGATATCGATTGGCGGCGCGTCGAGATGTTTCACCTGGATGAGTACATCGGTTTGCCGATGTTACATCCGGCTAGTTTCCGCAGGTTTCTCCAGGAACGCTTGATTCAAAAAACCGGGATCATTCACTATCACCTTCTCGACGGTGAGACCGATCCGTCAGCGGCGATTCGGAGCACAAGCGAAGCAATTAGCGCCGCGCCCATCGATATCGCCTTCGTTGGCATCGGTGAGAACGGCCATCTCGCGTTCAATGATCCGCCCGCTGATTTTGAGACCGAAGAGCCTTACTTGATCGTCAATCTGGACGAAGCCTGTCGGCTCCAGCAGGTCGGAGAAGGATGGTTCAAGAATATTTCCGAAACGCCCAAGCAGGCGATTTCCATGTCAATACGCCAAATCCTAAAAGCCAAAGAGATCTTGGCCGTCGTTCCCGATTCACGCAAGGCGAAGGCAGTAAAAGCTTGCCTCGAGGGAGAGATCAACCCGATGGCTCCAGCTTCGATTTTGCGCCGTCATGAAAACACGACCGTGTACCTCGACAAGAATTCAGCGGCACTGCTGACGCAGACGACCCTTACCTTTGTCTAGCACCAGCAGGTTCGCTTGGCAGGGAGATTGACGACTGAATTCGCCAGAACCGAGATATCCGGCGTGACTGCCCCGAAGCTTAGTCCCATTCCGGCGTTGCGCTGGTGGATCGGGGGGCTTCTGTTTGCGTCGACCGTCATTAATTACGTTGACCGCCAAACCCTCTCGTTACTAGCCCCTTATCTCAAGCTGCAGTACCACTGGACCAATTCCGACTACGCTGACATTGTCATCGGATTCCGCGTGGCTTACTCCATCGGGCAGATGATCTGTGGCCGGCTGATGGACCGTATCGGCGCAAGACGGGGTTTGACTCTGACGGTGGTTTGGTACTCGATAGCGGCAATGCTCACTTCGCTGGCCAGCGGCTTCTACAGCTTTCTGGGATTTCGCTTCCTTCTGGGAGCGGGGGAATCGGGGAACTGGCCAGCCGCGACTAAGGTTGTGGGCGAATGGTTTCCCAAGCGTGAACGCGCTTTGGCTACTGCGCTGTTCGATAGTGGCAGCTCGGTGGGAGGCGCGATCGCGCCATTTATCGTGCTCGAAATTTATTTCCGCTGGGGCTGGCGCCCCGCCTTCGTAATCCCAGGCTTGTTGGGTTTGCTTTGGCTGTTTGGCTGGCGGTGGCTTTATCAGCCACCGGAAAAACATGCTCGCGTGTCCACTGCCGAGTTGGCCCTTATCCGGGCGGAACGAGGTGACGTCGGCTCTCGACCGGCTGGCGGGACAGTCCCGCGCTGGAAAGACCTTCTGAAGCTGCCGCAGACGTGGGGAATTATTATCGCGAAGACCTTCACTGATCCAGTCTGGTTCTTCGTTACCGATTGGTTCCCCATCTACCTGGTCGCAAAAGGGATCGATCTTAGGAGCGGCCTGATCGCAGTCTGGATACCATTTATCGCTGCAGACATAGGCAACTTTTTCAGCGGTTGGATGTCGGGTCACTTGATCAAGGGCGGATGGTCACTGGGCGCGGCCCGCAAGGCCCTGGTTGTATTTGGCGGGGTGGGCGTGATGCTGCTCATTCCGACGGTACTCACTACGAATCTCTACCTGATTACATCGCTGTTCGCACTCTCGACATTCGCCTACGCCAGTTTCAGCACCATCGCCAATGTGCTTCCATCCGACGTATTCAACAACGAGTCTGTCGCATCAGTCAGCGGTCTGAGTGGGACTGGGGCTGGCATTGGGACAATCATTGCTTTCAAATTAGTGGGGCATTTTTCCGACGCGAGACAGGCGGCTGCGACTCACGCCTTCGATCCGATCCTGATCGTAGCCGGGTTGGTCCCATTTGTGGGAATGGTCTTGGTGCTGCTCCTTGTCCGCAACACGAAAGCGACGGACGAAGGCCTCGTACGCGAACTCTAGAACCGAGTGGGGTGCCATTGTTGTCAAGGAGGAATACCGCCAGCAGAGGAAACAGGACATCATTGCGCATTCTCATGCGACTGGATTGCTGGGCAAGTCCACGCGCATTCGTGTTCCAC
>PMHI01000593.1:15755-29447 GCA_003156615.1 Acidobacteriaceae bacterium
TGGCGTATGCCACCGGCGGTCAAGTACACGGTGGCGCCGACGGCGTCGCGCGGGCTCTTGGGCCCTCCGATGAGCTTCAGTTCCACCCAGTGATGATGATCTGGATTCACATTGCGAAGCAGCACGGGAACTTGATCGACACCGTTAAGGACGACGTCGATCTTGCCGTTATTGAACAAATCCCCAAAAGCGGCTCCGCGGGCGACGGCAACGACAGCCAGCCCGGTTCCTTCGACGGCAGGCATCAGCTCAAATTTTCCGTTTTGTAAATTATGGAAAAGCAGTGGGCGCTGCGCATAGGACGTGCCCCAGGNNCCCTTCCCATCATTTTGGAAGACAACCTTGTAGTCGTCAGAGAACGTGGTGACCACGAGATCCATGTGCCCGTTATTCTCATAATCGCCAGCGGCGATGCCCATATTCGCCATTTCGCGGCCGTCTCCATTCAGGGCGAAGCCGCTGACATAACTCTGATCTTCAAACGTACCATCCCCCTTGTTGATGTAGAGATAGTTAGGAGTGGAATCGTCGGCGACGACGAGATCGGGCTTGCCGTCGTTGTTCACATCGACGAATAGGGCCCCAAGACCATAATAGCGATCAGGGTTGCTGACTCCGAGTTTCTCACTCACATCGGTGAAAGTGCCGTCGCCGTTGTTATGGAAAAGATGGTCGAGTTCTCCACGGATTCCCTGCGGACCGCACATCACGGGTACGCCGCGAAACTGGCAAGAACTGTAGTGCACGGCCTCGGAACCCGACACTGGCGGATGCTTGATGTCGTATTGGAGATAGCCCGCGACGAAGAGATCCACCCGTCCATCGCCGTCGTAGTCGCCAAAAGTCGCGCCAGTCGACCATGAGCCGAGGGCTACGCCGGCTTTCTCCGCTACGTCGGTGAAGGTGCCATCGTGATTGTTGTGGTAGAGACGGTTCTTGCCGTAGTTCGTAACATAGATGTCGGGCCAGCCATCGTTGTCATAATCTGCAACCACCGCGCCATAGCCCCAGCGGTCGTTCGTTACTCCGGCTTTGGCGGCCACGTCGGTGAACGTTCCGTCATGGTTATTGTGGAAGAGAGCCGCATGGGGTGGAGTCGCCTTCCCATCCAAAGCCTCATAAGTTGTNNTTCACCATGTAGATGTCGAGCCAGCCATCATTGTCGTAATCGAGGAGCGCAACCCCGGCGCCGTTGGCCTCCAAAATGAAGCGTTTTTCGGGAGCGCCAGCCGTGTGATGCCAAGTGGTGAGGCCTGCCTGGTCAGCGGTATTCAAGAAGATTACCGGACCGGTTTTGATGAAGCCCCCAGCCGTAATCGGGCGATGTTCTTTGTCGAATTCCGCTGTATGAACTCCGCCAGTGGCCACGCCAGCATGCGATGTCGGTTCCTGCCGCACATTCTGGTCGGGGACACCCGACGGCGTTTGCGCCGCCACCGCTGTAAGCAGGACGCTGGCTGACAGCATCGCTCCGAGCATTGGGGAAAATGTAGGCTGTGATCGGCACAGTTTTTTCCTGGCCACGAGATTGGTCGCGCCGGGCGTCGTGCCGGTCCTCGTGATCCGAAAGCTTAGTTCTCGCATCAGTTTTTCTTGCAGCCTGAAATGGAAATCGAATGCCGAAGCTACTGGAGATCGGCTGTGGCCGGAATCGTTTCTTGCCGCGGCAATTGATTGCGCCGCGGAGTCTGCGCCTGCAACTTGCTCTCCCGCCGCTGATCCCGCGCCGTCTTCATTTTACGGAAAGCAGCAAGCGCCTCGCCGGCTTCCTGCGTGCGCTGGAGGTTGCGATACAGGGTCGCGAGTTGATACCACGACATGATCCTGAGCTCCTCTGTCCCTTGCGGATTCGTTGCCAGCCTGAAGTGCTGGATGGCCAAATCATTTTTGCCCAACGCCGCGTCGCCTTTTCCTAGATAGTAGTGCGCGTCGCTGATGGCCGGATCGAGAGCGAGCGCCCGCTCCAGCAGCGGGACCCCACCGGCNNATTGACGGAGTCGATCTTGATCTCTTCCGAATAAGCCTCATCGGCTTCCTGCAACTTGCCCGCCGTCCAGCAGGCATCGCCAAGTTCCTCGTTCAGCCCCGGTTCATGCGGTGCCGTGCTCAGGGCGATCCGGAACTCGCTGATTGCGTCGTCGGTGCGAAACGCTTCGATATCTGCCTGGCCAAGCACTTCATGGACCCGCCAAGAGTCAGGACTAAGCTTGAACATCGCCGCGTAGGTTGCTTTGGAGATCAACAAGTGAGCTCGGGAGCGATGGTAAAGAATGTCCAGGTTAGTGGGGTCGAGTACGGCGGCTTTGTCGAGCGCGGCTGCGGCAGCATCGGCGTGATCCTGAGCCAACTCCACTACGCCAAGCCACATCCATCCGGCCGCATTCTTGGGTTCAAGCCGCGTCTCGCTCACAAGATCGTCATGTGCCGCGGAGAGATGGTTCAGCTTGTAGTTCACGATGCCGGTGAACAAACGCACACCATGCAAGCCTGGGCCGAGAGACGCCGCCTTGCGCAACGCGGCGAGGGATTCGTCCAATTGGCCGGCGGACTGCAATGCGAGGCCCAGGTTGAAGTAGCCTTCCGCCGAGCCGGGCTCGAGCCGAAGGAACTCCTGAAAATCGCGAACCGCATCGGCGGCATTGCCTCTTCGGATAGCATCGTTCCCCTGCTCGAACCAGGCCTTCGTCTTGCCATCCTGGGCAATTCCAAGCTGGCAGCTGAGGATCAAAAGCAGCGCAATCGCCGGCCACCGCGAAGAAGGACTGAACACAGCCATAAGCATAGCCGATCCGAGGAAGAGGCAGGGAGGAGCTGCGTCACAAAAGCGACTTGGTAGCGCAGTTCAGGGATCGCCCGGCAGCTATAACCTGCCGAGCGATCGCTCCTGTCCTGAGGCATCGCATTGTCACGCCTGCTCGCCTAGAAAGTAAGCCGTAGCACGAACTGGCCGTTTCTCGGTCCAAGAAGCGTGGTGCTGACCTGGCCGAAGCTGGTGTCCTGAACGCCGGAATCGGGCTTGTTGAACACGTGCCGGTTGAATGCGTCAAAAAACTCTCCGCGGAACTCGGCATGCACTCGTTCCGTGATTGCGAAGGTCTTGGCCAGGCTGAGATCCTCGTCGTAGAAGGGGAACGATCGTATGTCCGCAGAGTTACGGGGCATATTTCCGAATACGTAGGGAACGTCAACCCCGGGACTAGGGTTGGGATCCGTAAGAAAGCCGCAGTTCCAGTATCCGGTAGTGCATGCCCCCGAAGTCGGGTCGTACCCGGTGGTACCGGTGTTGCTGAATAACAGAGGATTAAATGTTCCCGGGCGGCGCACGACTTGACCCGGCACACGATTCGGACGAATGCCATTGTCAAAGCCGGGAATGCCGTTAGCGCCGAAAAAGCTGATTGGCTGTCCGCTCAGGTATCGGTTCACGCCGCTGATTCTCCAGCCGCCGATGATCGCGTTTACCGGCCTGGGAGCGCCCGCAAGGAAACGCTTCCCACGGCCAACCGGCAGCTCGTAAATATAGCTCGCGACAAAGTTGTTGGGAACGTCCTGGTTACTGACCGCCTTTTCAGCTCTGAGGTCATAGGGATTCTGGGTTCCACCCTGGCTTTGCAGGGTGCTGTAATAAGGTTGAATGCTGTCTGCGTCGGTGATCGTCTTCGAAAAGGTATAGGAGACAAGCACGTTGAGGCCATTGTGGAAGCGGTGTTCCAGCTTGGCCACCAGTGCGTCGTAACTGGACTGCCCAACATTCTGCAGATAGCTGTCCTCATTGATGTAGCCTACCTGCGGGAACGGGCGCAGGGCTTGTTCTACCTCCTCGCTGATTCCGTAGGTACAGCCAGATGCGCAGGAGAAGCCAGGATAGGGCTGAATCGGCGGCGAGCCAAAGCCGTTGGGACAAGGTGCTACGGCCCAATACAAGAGGCAGGTGCCCTGACTCAAAGCGCTCTGCGGGATGTCGTTCGGATAGTTGAGCAATCCATGCAGGCGTGTCGCGTGGTTGCCGATGTATCCGATCGACAGGTAGAGATCGGGTTTGAGTTGGATTTGGTTTTCCAGGTTCCACGAATTCACCATCGCTGGACGTCCGAAGGTCGGCGCAATGTAGTCCACCCCTTGACCATTCGACTGGGTGGGATCGAGGTCTGGAGTGTTGGGCAGCACGGGAAGCCCCGCATCGACCTGCGGACCGGAGAGCGGATCTCCCGAGAACAGGGTTTGATTCGCCGTGAAACCCTGCAGCGTTCCCTGGCCGAAGTCGGCATAAACCAGCGGCCCATAGTAGATCCCAGCGCTGCCACGAACTACGACCCTGTCGTGAAAGACTGAGGGCGACCAGGCAAACCCGAAGCGGGGTTCGAAGTCCTTGTAATAGGTGTTGGCCCAGGTTTCCCCAACGTTTCCGTTGCGTCCGAGTCCGTTTCCAGCGAACACCAAGGCACCCGGGAAGCCGCTTGCCCCCGGATTGGGCGTGGTTGGGCTGAAGATGGATGTGTCCCCGTCCGCTTCGTGGCGTGGCGTGTCAAAACTCCAGCGCAGTCCGAGATTGAGAGTGAGGTTGGTTTTCACCTTCCAGTTGTCTTGTACAAAAAGCGCCATCGTGTGAGTGATCCAGCGCGGCGCATGCAGCTGTTCCAGCGCGTTTGCGGTACCGGACTGACCCAGAAGGAATGCGGCAAACGCATTGCCGTCGCGTCCCCAGTACGTGGTATCCGATGCTGTTTGGTTGGGCCAGAAAGTGAAGCATCCAGAGGTGCCGCTGCAGGTGCCTCCGATTTTGCTGAGGAAGGAATATTGGTGATATTGCACTTCCCCACCGAAGTTGAGGCTGTGCGCACCATGCTGCCAGTGAACGATGTTGTTCAGCGCGATGGTATTGTCCACATCCTCGGCATCGTCGTTCTCGCCGAAGTTGGGATAGGGGCTGCTATTGAAGACAAACCCGGGAAAAACCGGACCGGAGCCGTTGGCAATTCCCAGCTTGCTATCCCAGTCAGTTCCAGTGCGCGCCGCTGCCGACGTGTTGTAGTTGTTGGAGCGGTTGGCGCCGAAGGTCAAAGAATTCACCAACGTCGGGCGTATGACCCAATCCCATCCCGCGCGGGTCAGCTTGCCATATTGATCCACTGCTCCGCCGCCGGCGGAGGTGAGGGGTGGAGGAATATTCGGTGCCAAGCCGTGGTCGGCATTTTCTCTCTCGCTGAAGAATCCCCAAATCTTGTGCTTCTGCCCAAGGTTTTGGTCGATCCGTACGCTCAATACCGTCTGTGCGATGCTGTCGTTTGTGCTGTAGACAAAATTGTTGGTCCCGCCAAATAGATTGGGGGCGGGCAGATAGTGCAACACCGCCTTTGCCACTTGGCTCTCGCGGCCGATCGGGATCTGGTTATTGGGAAACGGTGTATTGTTGCATTCATTCGACTCGGCGGCGGGGTCGAAGATCTCACCGAAGTGCAGCGGCACGGTACCGTTGCACGAGTAAGCTTGGGTTCCCGCCGCAGTAAGGATCGGGCCACCCAGCGTGGACGAAAAATCAAAGTACTGCCCATTGCTGCCGAGCTCGGCAGGGGTTGGAATGTTCGAGGTGACCGAAGCGCCGGTGTGATAGAACAACTCTTCGAAGCTGAACAGAAAGAATGTCTTGTCGTGGCCGTCGTACAAACCCGGTATCCGCAGTGGACCGCCCAGTGAAATGCCAAAGTTATTCTTGGTGTCGGGCGGGCGCTTGAGCAACTCGCTGTCCGAGGGATTGAGCGCCAGGTAGCCGTCGTTGAACCAGTTGTTGCCGTCGAGCCCGGCGTTCTTGAAATAGTCGAAGGCCGTTCCGTGATAGGCGTTGGCTCCGGAGCGCGTTTTGTAATTCGCCAGTCCGCCGGTGGTTCTGCCGAATTCCGCCGACATTCCGGAAATGTCAACGTGAAACTCCTGAATCGATTCCACCGAAGGGGCAACGATATCAAACGATCCCGACCCATTCTCCTGCCGGTTGGTGGTGATGCCATCCACCAGGTAATCCGTTCCTTCAGTCTGGCCGCCGGCGATCTTGGTCATTTGAAAGCCGGATCCGCCCGCAGATGTTCCCGGACCAATCGTTCCCGGCACCAGAAACTCCATCGAGGAAATCGAACGCAGGCTGCCCGTCACCGCCAGGGGAAGATCGTAGACTTGGTCCTTAGTAATATTGGCGTCAATCTCCGAACTCTCGGTCTCTAGCGTCAACGTATCGGCCGTCACATTGACCGTCTCGGATACTGCGCCCACGGCAAGTACGATGTCCTGACCAACGTGCGAGGCGACCGTCACGACTACACCTGAGTACACCGCACTCTTGAAGCCTGAAGCCGGCTCCGCCTTCAACTCATAGGTGCCGGTACGCACAGAAGGAAGCACGTAGTACCCCGTACCGGAGCTGATCGTCTGGTACGTTGTACCGGTGCTGATTTCCTTCGCGGTAATCTTCACATCCTTGATGGCGCTCCCGGAAGGGTCGGCGACGGTGCCGCTGATCGACCCCGTGTCCAGTTGGGCAAGGGCAGGCAGCCCACTGAGCAGGAGAGCGAATAGCGCCACTCCCGCGACCCAGACCGATGAACAAAGAAGTCTACGAATGCACGGCTGCACCTCAGGCGTCATAAAGTTTCTCCACAAAGCCTCAAGCATCGCGATGCTGGGCTGATTTTAGGTCTCTTCGATCCCATCGGTAATCGTTTTCCCGCAATCCGCAGCCGGAAACTTGCGGGCAGTCTTTCGAGCTTCGAAGCTTCCCACTCACCCACTTTTTCTCAGCAAGAATCTGTTTGCCTTCAATGCGTATGCGACCCAGAAGTCCTATGTCCCTTGTTCATCGCGGGAATGTCGGTTTCCGAACTCGGATCGGTCGAAGTTCCGATTACCGGCCAATCGTTGGTCCACGTCAGCGACCTCACAAACAAAAAGTCCAGTCCATTCTCCGACAGCAGCAGCGCATGAAACACGATCAGATCGCCCTCGGTTGGATCGATGTAGGCGGTTTGCCCGCCCGGGCCGGCCCACGTCGCGTCGCCCTGCAACAGTAGCGTTCCGCCACCGGTTGCCATATCGACTCCGCTCTCGTCCGTAAACGGACCATGGGGACTGGTTCCGCGGCCGACCACGATCTTGTAGTTGCTCTGCGCTGGATTCGCCTCGCAGCAGTAGTCCCACGAAACGAACAAATAGTAGAAGCCGTTTTCGTAAACCAGCGAGGAACCCTCGACCGGATCGTTGGGGACATCCGCGGCGCGCTCGGCCAAATGGTTGATCACCGAGCCGGATTGAATTTGCCCGGTGGCCGGGTCGATCTGCTGCTGGTAGATTCCGGTCCAGAAACTTCCATAGTTCAACCAGACCGAACCACCCGCATCGATCAGGATGTTGGGATCTATGGCGTTGAAGTTGTCGGAAGCCGAGGACTGCAAAATAAGGCCCTGGTCCACCCAGCTGTAGTTCGGGTCGGTCGAATCCAGAGTGCTGTTGGTCACAAGTCCGATCGCCGAGACATTCGACCCAAAAGAGGAAACGGCGTAATACACGTAATAAGAGCTGTTGAAGTAGGACACGTCCGGAGCCCATATATCGGTAGCCTGCGGAACGGCTTCGGAAATCCACGCCGGCAAGGTGGCGAATACATAACCACAGGCGCTCCATGCGACCTTGTCCGTTGAACAGCGAATGGGAATGAATCCGCCTTGATTCGAAGAGGCGTCGGTGGAGAAGACGTAGTATGTCGATCCCTGTCGAATAACGCTTGGATCGTGAACCGGCGACGTATCCCCGGTGAATTCGAAATTGGTCAAGGGACCGGAACCGGCGATGGCGAGATTGAGATTGGCGGTGGCCGAGGCAGCTGAAGAATCCGTGACCTCAATCGTGAAGGTGAAACTTCCCGGGGTCGTCGGCGTTCCCGAGAGCAGGCCGCTGCTGGCCAAATTCAGTCCTGCCGGCAGCCCGCCCGTGGGCGCACTCCACTCATACCCGGTGCCAGTGCCGCCCGTTGCGGTCAGGGTCGCCGAGTACGACGCACTGACGGTTCCACCCGGCAGAGAGGTTGCTGCGACGGTCAACGCAGTTGGGCCGGTGGAAGCCGAGGATCCGGCCCCTCCGCAACCTTGTAGCAGAGAGAGGGTAGCAACCACACAATGAGGCACAAACCTGCGATTCTGGACGAAAGCGGCCAGGAAACGGCCACCGTGTGTACGGACCGCGCGGAACTGGCCAGTGTGCATGAGATGCTCGGGTTCGGACAGGGACTCCGAGTAAACGTTTGCTTCCGACCGCGGAACCGACTATGCTTTCTCTGCTCTTAATTTCCCAGTAACACACGGTATACATACGGTATGTTACGGTCATCTGACTAAATCCAACTCCTTTATATGCAACGAGATAGATTAAACTCCCTCATAGACATGCGGCACCCGCCGCTCCTCCCGGTAAGGGCGCTCGGTTTGAAACCGAAGTGGTGAAAATAATGGGGAGACCGTCTGGGGAAGTTCAACGGAAGTGCGGAGATCTCTTTCTCACGCAACGAAGCGGGAAATCCACTTCCATGTTCTAGTCACGATCAACCTTTACCAGAAATAAGAAGCAACGACGTGGGGCGGGCTGGCTCCGGCATCGATAACCGATGTCTGCACCACGATTTGCATGTTTTTCTTCTCCCACCCAGGAGGTGCTGTCCGCGCTAACTCAGCTAAATATTCAGGGGCCGAGATGAACTGCGCCGCTGCGTCGGTGCCAGGCGCCGTAATTCCTGCCACGCTGACCACCGAATGTCCGGTCTTTGAGTCGAGCAATCGGGTTACGACTCCAAAGTCGACGACCACTTCCCCGTGCAGCCCCAAACGGCAGAACCACTTCTTCTCCGGAGAGGTTCGGTCGTGGATCCACAGGACACCGTCCTTCTCTTCAAAAACAAAACGCAGGTCGGACGTCATTTCCATCGTCCACCGATTGCTATACCCTCCAATCAGCACTGCGGGAGAACCCCGAAGCTCGTCGAATGACGATTCATTGCCAATCCTGATCTGGCTTGGCTTGCCGATCCGGCTTAAAGCCTCGGAAATTCGAAAGCCAGCGTAAACGTCGCCTGAGACCAGACCGAAATCAGGGAAGGTGACCATGTCTCCCCATAGGATTTTTTGACTTGGATCCAAAGGAATCGGTTGGTTAAACCTCTCGACCTGTGTCTGGAAAGTGCCGGGATGGGCCTTGGCGTACTTGTCATACATCGAGGATGACGGGCGATAGAAAACAGGCTTGGGAAGACACACCAGCACAGGCTGCGAAGTGGAAAAGACGGGTGCCCAGAATTGCTGCAAAGGTGAGGGTCGCGCTAATTTGCGGAGAATGCCGGGAGCGACCAGGGCGAGGACTAGCAGCAGGTTGACGGCAAGCGCAGTCGAGGCCAGCACCTTCCACTTCCGGCTGGGCTCAGGGAGCGGGAAAAGCTGATGAGCTGAAGCCTCAACCGGGAGTTCGGCGGGCGCGGGGTGAAACTCGGGAACATAGGTTCCTATGGGAAGGTCGATGCGTATGTCGGAGGCCTTGGAAAACTCGTGATAATACTGTTCGAGCCGCCTCCGTACCTCGCCAGCCTGCACCCGGACCACAGGGTCGTCTCCGGTCGCGTAATCGGCGGGACGGTGGAACAAATCGGCTCCGATACTACGTTCCTTCAATAGTTCGTCATGCCCGTCAAGCCTATGTTGGACCACGAAGGAGAGAAATTGCTTGCTGCGGCTGCTGTTCCGAAAGGGCGGACTGGCCAGGATGTTGTCCAACTCCTGGAGAATCGCGGACTTGTCCATTTCTTCGGTGACGGGCGAGCGTCGTTTTTGGGGGTCTGCACTCGCCACCGACTCGGATGGTACCGCCATCAATCCCCCTCTTTAATACAACCTTGGTCTATCATGACGGGCCGCGATTGTCACCCCACAAGAAGGGCCCCAAAAAGCTCGCCGGCTCTCTAACGCACAGCAACCCAGGCCGCCCAACGAAAGCCCCGTCTATGTCGTTGTAATGCAATCGAAGTAGTGCAGAGCGGCCAATTTACTGTAAGACACCGTGTGCTACTCGTTTTAGAGTGCCTGAAAATCATAGACAGACTGATGGAGATTAGCAAATGTTTGCTGCGACTCCCCGTTTCGCCCTGACAGGTGCAATATGGATCTCCGGGAAATCGCGAGGCGCGCAAAGGTTTCGACGGCTACGGCATCCCGCGCTATCAATCGAGTGCCAACGGTGGATCCGCAGTTGTCCCGGCGCGTCTGGAAAGTAGTCGATGAGCTGGGCTACTATCCAAATACCCAGGCACGGGCGCTGGTCTCCGGAAGAAGCAGAATCTTCGGCTTGATCGTCTCCGAAATCACCAATCCATTCTTCCCGGAGATCGTTCAGGCATTCGAAAAAATTGCCGTCGAACATGGATACGAGATCCTCCTGACCTCCACGGTCCACGACCCCAGGCTGATGGCGAGTTCTGTCCGGCGCATGATTGAACGCCGCGTCGACGGGGTGGCGATAATGACCTTCGGCATGGAGGAGTTGCTGCTCGAGGACCTGAAGTCGCGCCAGGTTCCGCTTGTTTTCGTCGATGTCGGCCCCGCCCTTCCCCGCATCAGCAATATCCGCATCGACTACCTGCATGGCATTCGCCAGGCAGTCCAGCATTTGGCCGCCCTGCGGCACAAGCGAATCGCTTTCGTTGCCGGCCCCCTGAGCCTGAAATCAGCCGTCGCGCGAAGGAATGCCTTTCTTCAGTCGATGCATGAAATTGGGCTCGCCTGCGACCCCCTCTTGATTGTCGAGGGAGATCACACGGCCGAGGGAGGCATAGCCGCGGCTGCACAAATATTGAGCTCTCCCATTCCGCCCACGGCAATCCTCTGCTCGAACGACTTGACCGCCATTGGAGTGATGAGGAGGAGCTATGAGGAAGGGGTGGTCATTCCGCGAGACTTATCACTGATCGGCTTTGACGACGTGCGCCTGGCGCAATACATGCTGCCTCCTCTGACCACCGTGCAGATGTCGCAGACCGACCTGGCTTTGCTGGCGTTCAAGGCGCTGCTTGCCGAAGTGGGACGGGAGGAACCTCTGTCGAACGGGACCGAATACGCATTACAGACCAACTTATTGCTTAGGGAATCGACCGCCATGTCGCCGAACTGAGCCGCTGAAAAAATGTCATCGCACTTCGTGTCCTTGCATTTCTAGAAGGAGCTTGGCCTTGAAAACAGGAACGGCAGTTTTGTTCGTCCTTATAACCACGCTTGCAGGCATGTCCTCCCCTCCCCCAGTTCACGCCCAACGAGCCCCGGCTCTGCCGCAGGCGATCGGCGTCACCGGTGATGTCGAAGGAACGCACGACCCGTCGATCATCAAAGACGGAGGCACTTGGTATGTGTTTGGCACCGCGACCGAAGGGACGCGAGATGGCGAACTGCCGGTTCGTTGCTCCCATGACCTGCACCAGTGGAGCCGATGCGGGTATGTCTTGCCGGGCATCCCCCAATGGATTCAAAGGGAAAGTCCAGAAACAAAGGAACTTTGGGCGCCTGATATCTCTTATTTCGACGGTCAATACCATCTTTATTATGCCTTCTCCGCATTCGGCAAGAACACTTCGGGCATCGCCCTGCTAACCAATAAGACTCTGGATCCAAGCGACTCGCAGTTTCATTGGGTGGATCAGGGGTTGGTCCTGCGATCCAACATGGGCGACGATTTCAATGCAATCGATCCCAACTTGGTCTTAGATGAAAGCGGGCAGGCGTGGTTGGCGTTTGGCAGTTTCTGGAGCGGGATCAAGATGCGGAAGCTCGATCGCAAAACTGGCAAGCTATCCCCGGAAGATACCCGTCTTTATTCTCTGGCCAGCCGGGAACGCCCCGACAGTCCTGCTCCTGCGCCCCCGGGTTTGCCGCCTAACTGGCAAGCCATTGAAGCTCCGTTTATCGTTCAGCATGGTGACTACTACTATCTTTTCGTTTCCTTCGACCTGTGCTGCCGTGGGACCAAGAGTACTTACAAGACCATGGTAGGCCGTTCGCGAAGCGTGATCGGACCTTACCTGGACAAGAACGGCAAATCGATGATGGAGGGCGGAGGAAGTCCGCTACTAGCAAGCAACAGCCGCTGGCTGGGACCAGGTGGGGAATCGATCTTGAGGCGGAAGGAAGGAGACATCATTGTTTTTCACGCTTATGACGCTGCCACGGGACGGCCCTCTCTGCAGCTTTCAACGTTGACCTGGGACGGTGGATGGCCATCGGCGACGCTGAGCGGAAATTAGAGATCGAATGCCGCACGATCGTGACTCATCCACTATTTTGAGAATTGCGCCTGCCAGAAAAACAAAACTGGGAGCGCCCGACACAGTTTGCCGCCCCAAAAAAAGAATTGCGGCTTCGCTATGTCGGCCGCCGGATTACTAGGCACGCTTCGATGGCGCAAAGTCAGAGCCGTTATGCAACTGGGCGTACTGCTCATAGCCTTCAGTCGCAAAGCACAAACCGCGATCGAAAAACTGGTCCAGCAGGTGCAACAATTCCATCTCGCCGTAAATTTCGACAGGACCATGCATGGAACCCTGACGTTGCAGGAATTCCCAGAGGTGCTCCTTGATTAGGACAATCGACCAGCAGAAATCGGAAAGAGCCACCCCCTGTGAGGCGCGACGCTCACCGATCTCAACATAGCGCTGCTCGATGTCGTGGCCGGTCTTGGTGAGCAGCCATTCGCTCAAGTGCCGCAAGATTTCCTGGAGTCGTCGCCGCAATTCATCGATCGGGACTTTGCGCAGGTCGGCGGTGCGCGACGAGGTTTTGAGCTTCACAACTAGCTCGGCGGTGAGCTCATCGGAATGATGTTCAATCAACCGTACCAAACGCAATGCGATCATACCACCCTCTCAACTATATTCGATGCTGATTCTGGTGAGCGGACGCACGCAAGACTGTAGGATTCGCGAAGAGTTTTGTAATTTAATGTAGCTCCTGACCAACCTGCACCACTAAAGCTCCTGTCGATTGCGAACTCCTCGGGCGCGTGATCTCCTCGTCACAACAATTCGACAAAAAGCCCACAGAAGTCTCACACCTGAAATGGTTCTCTTTCATATTCTGAGCCACAGTATGCGCGAGCCTTTCACAATAGGTTCTCAGCGAAGCCATCGGAGGGATTCTCCTAGACTGGCATACGGCTGACGACTGCCAAAGAAATGCGAGCACAGGAGATGAAGGTAACGTGCGGTGATAGACCAATGAAACCAACTACCTGGTGCCGAGCGCGGACTTCCTTAGGCGCAGTCGAATGAACTAGTAGCTCTGGTTTGCGTTTACGGAAAACTCGGTGGAGGCTGGCAACAATAGGACGCGGCGGGCAGTCTGAATCCTCGACCGCCCTCCGCACTTCCGGGAGTGCACCTCGATAGATTCGGATCGAGCAGCGATGGAAATCGCTGAGCACACCCTTCGCCGTCACCAAGTCCGTAATAAGGATGCTAACTTCTCTCTGTCAAGGCAGTGATTGACTCCATCAATCCAAAACGCCCGGCATCAGCGTCTAGAAGAATTGCACGGCGATTTGCTGGTGAAAGACACTTGGGGATTCGCGAAATTGCGCGGCCGAGTTGCACCGGATCGCCGGAGTGCAGGCTGAGATCGAGCGGTT
>PMHI01000330.1:0-9302 GCA_003156615.1 Acidobacteriaceae bacterium
TGGGTCATCG
The DNA here is from genome assembly GCA_003156615.1 of Acidobacteriaceae bacterium. Next base: position 11 of record PMHI01000330.1, read on the forward strand.
CGCTCATGGGAACTTCATCGCAATCGTCGTACCAATTCCCTCGCATCCCACACAGAACCTACCGAGTCTAGCAAACGGGCGCAGCCCTCACCAAGCCGCCCACTTATCGTCTTATCGTCACCTATCCTCACTTGTCCTCACTTCTTGTAGATCACGCCGCTCTTCATCACGAAGGAAACCTTCTCGAGCGCACGAATGTCCTCGAGCGGATCGCCAGAGGCCGCAACGATATCGGCGAAATAGCCGGGCTCCAACACGCCAATCTGCCCATCCCAACCGAGCAGCTTCGCCCCGTTGAGCAGATCAGCCTGCAACACCGCGAGCGGCGACATGCCGTATTTCACCATCAGGACAAATTCCCGCGCCTGCGTCCCGTGAGGAAACGGTCCAACGTCGGAGCCTACCGCCATCGGAACTCCCGCCGCGATCTGCTTGCGGAAGTCCTGCANNGTCGGCACCGCGAAGATCTGTTTCTCGCGCATCAGCCGCATGGTTTCGTCGCCGAGCTGATTGGCATGATCGATGGAAGCCACTCCCGCCCGCGCCGCGAACAGTGTGCCCGGTTCGCCCGTAGCATGCACCGCCACGCGCTTGCCTAGACGCGCCGCCTCTTGCACTGCGGCACTGAGTTCAGCTTCGGTGTACTGATAAATCGTGGAAAACTGGCCATCCCGCACTTTGTCCGGCCCTGTCTCATAAATCTTGGTGAAATCTGCGCCTTCTTTAAACTGCTGCCGCATCACCGCCACCAACTCGGCGGCATTGTTCGCGTAATCGGCGTTGGACAGCACGTGCTGCGCCGGATTGTAGCCAATGGCGTCTTCGTGTCCACCGAGAATGTTGATGGCATTCCCACTGATGCGGAGCCGCGGCCCCGGAACCAGGCCCTGATCAATCGCGTTGCGAACTGCCGTATCGGCCGACCCCGCGCCTTCGGTCCCCATATCGCGTTCCGCCGTGAAGCCCGCCATCAAATCGTCGCGTGCCGCCAGCAGCGCCTGAATCGTACGCTGCGGCACCGACTCCTGCACGGTCTGCAAATCCTCCGCCCCCGGATGCAGAAACAAGTGCACGTGCGCGTCGATCAGACCCGGCAAGAGCATGCGGTCTCCCAGATCGATCACCTCCGCCTCAGCCGGCCGCTTCACGGCCGAGCCCACCTCCACGATCCGTTCGCCCTCGACCAGCACCTCGCCGGGTTTCACCACCCGCCCGCTCTTGATGTCGAGCAAACGAGCCGCGTGCAGCACGATCGGGTGCGGAGTTGCGGTCTGGGATGGAGTCTGCGCCCGAGCAAGTCCACCGAGAGACAGCAGGAATAAGAATGAGAGGAACAAACGGCGTTTGGTCATGTTGTCAGCAGGGAATGGTACCACTTAAAGATTTGCCGAGGCCACACGGGTTGGGGTGGGCGCAGCGCGTCCAACGCTACGATAAATTTAACCGACGAATGAGGACCTTTTTGGGCTCATAGAAGTACCTAACTGAGCCCCCAGGTCATCCGCCCAGCTCCAGGCTCTTCAACTCATCGAGCAACGCCTTCTGCACTTTCTTGCGGTGTTCCACGGTCAGCTTTTTCCCGCCCGACGTCAAATAGAACGCGTCGATCGCCATTTGTCCCTCAGTATCGATCAAGGCGATTTCAATGTTGCATCGTTGCTGCGAAAGACATGAACTGATCCTGTGTAACAATCGCGGCCGGTCCTGGGCGATCACCTGCAGCAGTGTAGTCGTCGACGAGCATTCATCGTCAAAATCAATTCGCGTCTCCACCACGACTTTGACCCGGGCGCTTTTCTCCCCGCGTTGACGATCACCGAGCATCTTGTCCAGATCCGCTTCACCCGCCAACACCGCGGCGATGCTCCGCTTGAACCGATCCCACTCTGACAAATTCAGCTCCAGGGTGCGAAATCGGTCGGTAAAGTAGAGCGTGTCCACCACAGTTCCGGCCTGGTTCGAAAAGGCATGTGCCTTTACGATGTTCATTCCCCAAGCCGCCAGCACTCCCGTCAAAGTCGCTAATAACGATGCCCGGTCCCTGGTGACCAGTGTCAGCTCATACCAATGCCGCCCCCGCTTCAGGTCCACCTGCACCGGATCGTGGCCAAACTCCTCCGCCATTTCCATATGCCGCATCACGTCCTCGGCGGAGTGTACGCGCAAATATCGCTGCGGAAATCCCTCCACAAAATCCTTAAACTTCGCGCCCATCACCGGAGCCAGGCTGCGCAGCCGCGCCAGTTTTTCTCCGTTCGCATCGCCATGCACGCGCTGGTCCGCGCTGCGGTTCAAGTAGTTCGCCGCACCCATATAGAGCTGCCACACATTCTCCGCTTTCCACGGCGTCAGCGCCTCTGGATTCACCGCCTTGATATCCGCATAGGTCAGCAGGCACAACATCTTCAGCCGCTCCGGTGTGCCCACTTTCTCCGCGAAAGCCGCCACCGTCTCCGGATTGAAAATGTCCCGCCGCAGTTGCGCCGACATTTCCAGGTGGTTCCCGATCAGAAACAGCACGACCGCGCGTTCTCCCGCATCCACATCCAGACGGTCCAGGCAGCGGCCGGCGATCTCCAAGCTCGCCTCCACGTGATTGCTGCCGGGCACTCCTTTTCCGGTGTCGTGCAGCAACAGCGCGAGGTAAAGCAGTTCCGGATCTTCCAGCTCCCCCAGCAACTCCCCATACCGTTTATCCCATTCCGATTGCGATTGCTTCAACCGGTGCAGACTTTCAATAGCCAGGATCGAGTGCTCGTCCACGGTGAAGCGATGATAAAAATCCCGCACCACCAACGAATCGATGGGCTTCAATTCCGGAAGCAGCAAGGTGAGCAGACGCAGCGAGTGCATGGCCCGCAGTGCCTCCGCCGCATGTGGCTGAAGCAGCGTTTCCTGCAAGTAGAGCCAGAGTTCCGCCCCGCGCGGCGGCGTCACAGCCAGCGCCGGAAGCTCCTGTTCGATTCGATGCTCGGTGGTCGCACTCAATTTCAACCCGTGATGCGCCATGAAATGAAACAGCCGCAGCAGCATCTCGGGATCCCGCAGCGAAGAAGACTGCTGCAGAAAAATCATCCCATCCACCACCGAGAAGTCGGGACTCGAGGGCCGCGACCGCCAGCCCTGAAATTGCCGCCGCAGCGAAGACCATGCCTCCGGAATCTCCTCGAGCAACTGCGTCGCGGTGCGCTGCACGGCGCGCGCATGCCCGAAGTAAATCCGCATCCAATCTGCGGGGGTCAGGTCGGCAGCATCCGCAGCGCCAATCTTTTGCGCAGCCGCTTCGTCCTGCGCCTCCCAGCTCAACGCGTTGTCGTCGCGGCCGTGGCGGAAATGCAGAAAACACCGTGCCGCCATCAGAAACTCCAAGGCCGCATCCAGTTGCTTGCGCACTGGCGCCCGCAGCAAACTCGCGTCGGGCCAGTCGCCCAGCTTGCCCATGGACGAGATCAGCGCCAGCCAGCAAGCCACGTTGTAATCGCGCAGTCCGCCCGGCGTCTCCTTCAAATTCGGTTCCAGGTGAAATACTGTCTGCCCAAACTTTCCATGCCGCTCCTGCGTCACCTCGGCCAGCCCCTGCAGCAATGGTTTCGCTTCCCGCATCACTAGCTTGGGAATCACTTTGTCGTGCAGCCGTGCGAACAGCTCCCTGTCGCCCGCCAGGTACCGGCAATCCAAAAGAGAGATGGTGAATTCAGTATTGTTCGGATCGAAGCGGTCGCATTCCGCCACCGTCCGCGACGCGGGACTCAACTTGAGCTTCAGATCCCACAACTCCTGCGAGAACCGCCGGACGGCCTCCTTGTGAGTTTCTTCGGCCCCGCGATGGGCATACAAAAAGAGCAGATCGATATCGGAATAAGGAAACAGCCANNTCGGCTGACACCAGATCCCGCCACAGCCGCGTGAGAATGTCTTCGATGAGCCGCGTCCGCTGCGCAACCGCGGCACGGCCATCTCCCGTCATCGCGAACTCGCGCGCAATTCGCGCCGACTCCTCGGAGAGAGAACCTCGCAGTTCACTGATCAGTGAAGACACGCCGTCATGACCATGTTTCAATAAATCGACGCTCTTGAATCGAAGCTCGCATGCCGCATGTCATTTTAGGAGAGGGCGGGTGACACGCTGCTGTTGAGATGCCGTTCGGTCGTGCTGGCTCGAATGTTGCTGGTTTCTCCAGTCCGGTTGATCCGCGCCCAACCGCTGTCTTACAGTGCTCCTTCGCCCCGCTCCTCATTGCGGATGCGAATCGCGTCATCCACGCGAGTCAGAAAAATTTTCCCGTCGCCGATCTTGCCCGTGCGCGCTGCCCCTAGTATGGCCTGCACTGCCTTCTCTACCATCGCGTCCGCCAGCACAAGCTCCAGCTTGGTCTTGGGGATAAGGTCCACACTGTATTCGCGGCCGCGGTAGACCTCGGTGTGGCCTTTCTGCCGCCCATGCCCTCGCACCTCGAGCACCGTCATGCCTTCGACGCCAATCTCGTGCAGGGCGTTCTTCACCGCTTCCAGCTTGGAGTTCTGGATGACTGCTTCAACCTTCGTCATGATGTCGTTTTCATGCTCGTGCTTCCGCAAGCGCGCTCGATGCGAACACAACAGCGCAGGCTCACTTTATCGTCTGCCGCCCCGACACGGAAATCGAAACTATTTATCGTTCCCATCAGGATTTATTATTGCAGAAAAGGAGTAGAGAATAGCGCGACCACTCCCGAATGGTCTGCCTCTCACTTTGCCTTCGAGAAATCCTCCACCGCAAATAGCTGCCCACCGCGTTCGACTACTCCTACGCCGATCGAGTCCATGTCTGAATCCAGGATATTCGCGCGGTGGTTCGCGGATTTCAGAAACTCCTCCTGAACAACTTCAACTGCAGGTCCTTGGATCACGTTTTCCGCCAGCCAGACGAAATGCACTCCAGCCTGCTTCGCTCGCGAAGCCAGGTTGGGCTCCCCGGCAAACCCATGTTCCGCTGAACCATGTTGCGCCATCAACCCGGCATGCCGCCGCGCCGCCGTCGCCAGCGCTTCATCCCATTTCAATGCCGGCAAGCTCTGGGCTCGACGCGCTTGATTCACCCCGGCGAACAATTGCTGCTCCGCGGCACTCGCGTTGGTTTGCGCTTCGGCCGCCGCAATTGCGGAAACAGCAACTATCACTAGAGCTGCCAGCCTGATTCTGATTCGCATGTAGATCCCCCCTGCTGCATCTTAACCCGGAGGTTCTCGCCTCCACTCGCGCCCTGCCCATCGAAAGTCCGGCCCCTGTCCCGTCACCAACGTAACCGTCACGCCCACGGCAAAGCACTCACTTTGCCGCGTCCTTCTTTTCTTCCGGGGGCCCTGCCGGCTTGGCAAATTTCGCATCATCCACCGGAACGTTCTGCTTGACCTCGCTCACCTGAATCGTGAACCTCCCAGCGGGACGCGCCAGCGTCCAACGGAATGGAATCTTCACCCCGCCGGCTTCCCGATAGTCGGCATAATCGATCTGCGTAGGCAGCCGCCCCAGCGGCGTCTCTCCATATCGAACCAGCCGCAGCAGCAACCCAGACTGCTTGTCAAAATACAGTCGCAGCGGAGGCTTTCCCTCGCGGCGTCCAATCACCAGGTAGGTTTCGTGGTCGTCGATCTTCTCCGTGCCGCGCACCTGCGCTTCGCTGAACATCCCTTTCACATGTGCCGCAAAGTGAAGGTCCGCATCCATCGCTGCCCCGTCGATGTCTGGCCCATGCATTTCGTGCACCGGCTGCCTGGGAAAGCCCAGCCAGCCTTCGTGACCGTCAAAAACGGTCACGCTGTCTCCCTCGGGCGTGTGCATGAACGATACCCGCTTGTCCAGGTCCTTCGAGAAAATGTCGATGGGAACGTTCTTGTCTCCGAAGGTAATCGTACCTTTCATCACCCGGCTCGTAATCTTTTCGGTGGCAGCGGCTCCGCCCGCCGCCTGCAGATACTTGTCGAACAATTGATCGGCGCTTGGCCCCGATGCGTTCGTCGCTACTGCGCCTTCGTCCTTCGTTTCTTCGGCCTGCTTCGCTTCGCCAGTACCAGGTTTCGCTCCTTCCGCCATCACCAAAGGCGTCCCTATCGGATCGGCGCTGCCCCGGTGGCAGGAATAGCAGGTCACTTCGCGATGTCCCTCGAAGTTCTCCTTGTTGATGGCGAACATCATCTCCATCATTTTCCGCGCCGCCTGTTTCGGCTTCTTGTCGTCCTTCTCAAACGCACCTTGCACGTGGCAGTACTCGCATTCCACGCCCAGCGACGCCGTGATGAACTGCATCGCGGGAATCAATTGATCGGCCGGGATGCCCTTGAGCACCTGGATATTCTTGAACTGCTCCTCTGCCTTCTTCGGCCCGGCAGTGCCCGCCGCCTGCGGAACTCCGGCCGACTGCGCCTTCGCCACGCCCATCACAACTCCACCAACCGACAGTAATGCGATCACTCCAAAAGCTAGCGCTGGTTTCCCGTTCATCGATTGAAGCCCCATTCATCCCTGTAAGAACGCCTTCTGCTCCGCGATTTCCGCGGAGTTCGTTCACGCACTCCGCGATTCAAGCTTTTCCGCGAGCGGTCACGGCTGGTTACTGTATATGTACTTACCCGCAACCTCCGCTACGACGAACTTCGCCGGTAAAAGCCCTTCGACTTTTGCCTTTTCGTACGACGGCACAAACAAGAATACCCGCCCGCTCCCCGCCCAGTCCTGCTGCAAGTCCGCATCGCTCAAATAGATTTTGGGCGCATCGGCAAAGGTCGAACCGAACCACATCGAAGTCGTCCGTCCCTCCACCAGATCGATGGGCCGGCGCAGATAAAACAGCAATGACGAGCCAAACGCCTGGTCGCCATAGATCATCACCTTATCCTCCGGCCGCATCCGCGCCGCGATCTCCCCTGCCAGCTGCTTCGACGAAAGATACGGACCAAAGCGCCCGAGAGCAATGTGCGCCGCCACCAGAAACACCGCCAACCCCGCCGCCAGCACCCAGGTTGCAGCATAGTGTCGCCACCGCAAACGCAGAATAAACGACGTCACCGGAGCCACCAGCAGTACCACCGCCGCGAGCACCGCCGGCAGCCGCAGCGCCGCAAACGACGGGTAGCTTAAATCCAGCATGTGCGACGTCGAAAGCGTATACGCGTTTGTATCCTGTTCACTCAGCAAACGTCCAATGTCTGGCTCGAACGGCAGATTCCGCGACTTCCACAATCCCAGCACCAGCATCGCGCTGGCCGCAACCCCAATCACCGCCAGCCAGCCCGCGGAACTCGTCAACCAGCCCGCTCGCACGCGGCCTTCGATCTCCGCCCGCTCGCACTGCGCCACGCCGTCTCCGATCAGCAGCAGAAGCGGCAAGTAGGCGGGGAACGTGTAGTACTCCTGGTTGGTTGAGATAGAGAAAAAGATCAGCACCACTCCCGCCAGAATCCAGCACAGCAGCCGCGTCCGCGAAGCGAAATCGCTCTGCCACCGCATGCTCGTCGGGCCGCTTCGGCCCGCACTGCGGCGGTGGCCTCGCCACGCCTCGACTGCTATCTTCACCGCCGCTGGCAGGTACATGCTCCACGGGAAAAGCCACACCAGGTGCAGTGTCCAATAAAGCGTTGCCGGAAGCTTGTTGTAATCCCGAGGATACCGCTTCCCCAGGAATCTCAGGAAATGTTCATTCACAAAATAAAACCACAAGAAGCCGTGATGCTCGGCCGTGCCTGGATTCCGCAAACCCGCCAGAATATGCCACGGCGCGGCGATCCCGAGAAATAACGCCAGCCCTGAAATCATCCGGAACTCTCGCCACCGCCGCCATTCTCCCGTAAGCATCAGAAAGAACAATGCCGCCCCGCAAGGAAACACCAGCGCGATCAGCCCCTTGGTGAGCACGCCCAACGCCATCATGGCGTATCCCGCGTACCATCGCCAGGCCGCCGCTTCCGGCTCCAGCGCCGTCAGGAAAAAATACAGCGCCGCCGCAATCCACAGGCTCAACAACACCTCCGGAATCAGAACCCGCGTGAACAGATACACCCCGGCGCAGGTGTAGACGAAGAGTCCAGCATAAATCCCTGTCCGCTCCCCGAAGGCACGACGACCCCAGCAAAACCCCAGTACTCCGAGCAGCATGACCGACAGCACCATCGGCAATCGNNGTCAACACCATCTCGCGCGCCGCCTCCGCGTGCGTGCTGTCGGCATCATCCAGCAGTCCGGGTGTGAACATCGATCCCACATAAACCGCCAGAAACACCACAGCCAGCGCCCAGTACGCAACTCTGGACCCGCGCCTGTTCTGCACTGGGTTTTCCAATCGCAAAGTCATCCGATTACTCAATTTTCGTTGCGCCGGATAAAATACTTCCACTTGTCCATCCCCGCCGGCACCGCCACATCAAAAAAGCCCACCATCATTTCTTGCGAGGTCTGATCGCCCCACGTCACCGTTTTCTCCGGATCGGGATTGTGTGGATTGTTCTTCGAATTGTCATACCACGCCACCGCCCTTAGCCTTGTTCCCGCGGTCAATTCCCGCGGCTCCGCCAGCTTGTAACTCAACTGCCAGTGAAAGTGATAATTCACCCGCAGCAGCGTCTCCACACTTCCATCTTTGCGCACAATGTCGTATTCAAACCGCTTCCCACGCAGATGCATGTGAGGAAAGAGGCTGAGCAGAGTGGCATCGTTCGGCAGCGTCCCCTCGACTTCCACGCGAAAATCTTCCGCCCCCGGCGGAATGATCAGGGCATGATTGTTCAACTGCAAAGTGATCACTCTCTGCTTCGGCGTACTCTTTGCAAATACCAGCCCCACGCTCGTCTCATCGCTGGCCGCCTCTCCGTTCGTGGTGTAGTGCATCTGAAACACCAGGTCCGATCCCGCCGGCACGAACTTCGCCATCCCGTCCGCCCAGCGGTCGGGCGCACTCCCGGGCGCATATACCAGCAGCAGATCGCTGGTAGTCTCGTGCGCCTGCCGCCGTTCTTCGGGATCGGTCAACATCGACGCCGTGAAAGGCTCACCCACCGGCGCATGCCGCAGCCACGGCGAATCCGGAGGCCGGATGTAGACCACCGCATGGTGCACATGCGCAGCGCTCGAAGGCCGCACCTCCGCCATCTGCACCCACTTATCCTCGGAAAAATGGGTGGCTACAATCTCATACGTATATTCCACCTCGCCGCGCGCCGGAATCTCGACCGACTTGGGCATCTTCACCACCAGATCCGGCTGCGGAATGTTCCAACCTTCACTCCAGGTCCGTGGCGCCGGCGCATCGCGCGCGTCTCCC
>PMHI01000330.1:9328-18048 GCA_003156615.1 Acidobacteriaceae bacterium
TCCACCGCATCCGCAATTTTCGCGGCCCAGGGCCGCGTCTGCTGGTAAGTCACCAGCGGCATCGGCGCAGCTTCTCCAGGTCGATGGCAACTCTGGCATTTATTCTGGAGAACCGGAACCACATCCTTATAAAAGGTAGGCGCAGAAATCTTGTCGTCTCGTCCGCTGGCAACGTTTGGGATCTGCCACGCCGCTCCCATCACCAGAACAGAGACCGCCGCTAGTAAAAGCGTCCCAAGCTTGTTCACGAGCGCAGAAACTCCAAAGTCAGCGCCCACGCCTGCCGCGCCGAGTGCGGCTCATACGATGCGCGTTCGTCGCAGAAGAATCCATGGTCGGCTCGGGAGAACTCGACATTCACATAAATCTTCTGCTGCGCGGTCAGGGCCTCGGTCACCGCTTTGCGGTGCTGGGGCGTAATACGCTTATCCAAACCACCCCAGATAAGCAACAAAGGCGCTCGCTGCTTTGCCGCCCGATCGAGCAACCCCGGCGCGATTCCCCCTCCGTAAAACGAAACTGCGGCGCGCAGTGGAACCACGCTGTTGGCCAGAAATGAAACCCTTCCACCCATGCAGAATCCCACACTCGAGATCTCGTTTGCCTCTACTTGTGCATTCGAGCGCAGCCACCCGTACGCCGAGCCTACGTCCAACTCCGCCGTCTCGGTTGTCACCGCTTCGTAGTGAGGCTTGATGGCAGGAAAGTCCGCATAGCTGCCTTCAAAACCCGGCGGCGCCGTGCGATGAAATAGCTCCGGAGCGATCGCGACGTAGCCTTCCGCGGCAAACCGCTCGCTCACCTTGCGGATGTGCCGGTTGACTCCAAATGCCTCCTGGAACACGAGCAGCCCCGGATGCGGCCCGCCCTGCTCCGGACGTGCTACATAAGCCGCCATCCGAGTTCCGTCCGCAACCGCCAGTTCCACGATCTCTTTCACGATTGCTGTTCCGCTCATACCGCTCCCTCTACCTTGGACGTTGTTCTCGTCGACACATCGCCGCAGTGAACCAGGATTTCCTCTTCCTAGTCTCGCACACCCGTAGTTCCCCGGCGCGCACGCCCCCCCGAAAAAAATGCTACATTGATCGCTTCATGTCCGCGCCCAATTCCCTTTTCGTTCGCGCCTGCAACTCCCAACCCGTCGACCGCACTCCTGTCTGGTTCATGCGCCAGGCAGGACGTTACATGCCCGAGTATCGCGCCGTTCGCAAGCAACATTCCCTGCTCGAAATCTGCAAGAAGCCCGAACTCGCCGCGGAAGTCACCATCACCGCCGCCGAGATTCTCGGCGTCGACGCCGCCATCATCTTCGCCGACCTCCTTCTTCCACTCGAGGTCATGGGCCTGCCCTTCCACTTCGCCGCCGGAGAGGGCCCCGTAATCGAGAAACCCGTCCGCACCGGAGAGGACGTTGCCCAACTCCGCACCGATCGTGCCGCTGACCTAGGCTACGTCTCCGAGGCCGTGAGCCGGGTCGCGAAACATTTCGCGGGAAAGCTTCCCGTCATCGGTTTTTGCGGAGCGCCCTTCACCCTCGCGAGCTACATGATCGAAGGCGGAGGCTCCCGCCACTACCTTCACACCAAGAAGATGATGTACAACTCGCCCACAGACTGGGATGAGTTGATGCGCAAGCTGGTCGACGTCACCGCTGAGTATTCGGCAGCCCAGGTGCGCTCCGGCGCCGATGTCATCCAGATCTTCGACAGTTGGGTCGGCTGCCTGAGCGTGGAGGACTACCGCCGTTACGTCCTGCCCCACGTCACCAGTCTCGTCCGGCATCTGCACCAGACCGGTGCGCCCATCATTTATTTTGGCACCGACAGCGCCACGCTGCTTCCCGCGATGAATGAAACCGGAGCCGAAGTCATCGGCCTTGATTGGCGTGTCCCGCTGGACAAAGGCTGGAGCGATCTCGAGCATCGCTGCGCTGTGCAGGGCAATCTAGATCCGGTTCTTCTTTTCGCCGACTGGAAAGAACTGAAATCCCGCGCCGAACACATTCTTCAACTCGCCGCCGGACGCCCCGGCCACATCTTCAATCTCGGCCACGGCATCCTGCCCGAAACTCCGGTAGATAATGTAAAGAACCTGGTCCGCCTGGCGCAGGAATATTCTGCGTCTCTCGTCGCCACCAACGCTCACCTGCCGCAAGCCGGAGGCCGAAAGCCGACGGCCGGAAGCCGAGTCCCATGATTCGCATCGCGATAATCGGCGGAGGCATCTCCGGACTCACCGCCGCTTTCGCCCTCGAAGAACATCGCCGTGGCGGGGAAGCCGAATACATTCTCTACGAGTCCTCGCCGCATCTCGGCGGCGTCCTTCGCACCGAGCCCGTCCAGGACTGCATCGTCGAAGCCGGACCTGATTCCTTCCTCACCGAAAAGCCCTGGGCCACCGATCTCTGCCGCACGCTCGGCCTCGGCGACCAGCTAATCGGCTCCAAGGACGCGGACCGCAAAACCTACATTCTCGTCCGTGGCCAGCTGATCCCGCTTCCCGATGGTCTGATGTTCATGGTCCCAACCAAAATTCTGCCCACCGGACTCTCGCCGCTTTTTTCCTGGACCACAAAACTCCGCATGGCCCGGGAATTACTCCATCCACCGCGCGCCGCCGAAGCCGATGAAAGCGTCGCGTCTTTAGTTGAGCGCCATTACGGCGCCGAAATGGTCGACCGCCTCGCCGACCCGCTGCTCTCCGGTGTCTACGGCGGAGAAGCCGCCAGCCTCAGCGTGCGCGCTGTACTTCCCCGCTTCGCCGAGATGGAGCGCACTCACGGCAGTCTAGGCCGCGCCATGCTCGCCGCTAGAAACAAAATCCTGCGCCGCACCGGCGAACCTGCACCTCCACTTTTCACTTCTCTGAAGAATGGCATGCAGCAGCTCATCCGAACCCTCGCCTCGCGCCTGGATCCGTCCTCCCTCGTCACCCATGTTGCTGTGCAATCCATTCAGCCCGAAGCGGGAGGTTGGACGGTATGTGCAGGACTGAAATCCGATCACTTCAACGCCGTTATTCTCGCCGTGCCAACTCATGCCGCCGCAAAGCTGCTCGCGATCTGCAGCCCCGGACTTTCCACCGAACTTGCCGCCATCGGCTACAGCTCTTCCATCACCGTCGGCCTGGGCTACGACCGCGACGTACGCCAGTCGCTCCCACCCGGCTTCGGCTTTCTGGTACCCCGCAGCGAAGGCAAGCGGCTGTTGGCCGCGACCTTCGTTCACAACAAATTCCCCCATCGCGCCCCCGACGACCGCGCCCTGCTGCGCTGCTTCTTCGCGGGCTCCAACGCCGACAACATCTGGCAGCTCTCCGATGACGCCATCATCGCCGCAGTCCGCAACGAATTGCAGCAGATCCTCAGGCTCCGCGCCGCGCCCCTGTTCGCCCGCGTCTATCGCTGGAAGTCCGCCATGGCCCAGTACGGCGTCGGCCACCTGGAACGCCTCGACCGCATCGAGCGTCTGCGCCAGCAGTTGCCCGGTCTCGCACTCGCCGGCAACGGCTACCGCGGCATCGGCATCCCCGACTGCGTCCGCTCCGGGACCGACGCAGTAAAGCAAGTTCTCACTCATTCAAGTGTGTGGTTTTGCTAGCTTTACACCAACTCCCTCCGTTGGGCAGGCCGTCGGCGTGTGTCGTTTTTGCTAGGTTCTCAATTTCGGTGCAGGGACATGAGCTTGGTCATCGAATGACAAAGCCATGTCCAACGAGTTGAGCGCACAGGATTTGTTGCCACCCGAGATAGGTCTGACCTGGTTGGGGTTCGAGAAATCCGAGCCAGGTNNGCATGAACTTCCTGCATGAACTTCCTGTATTGACAGTGCATCCGAATCGATGAGAGACTTCGGTTGCCGGGCTCCGAAGCTGGTTCGGCCTGTTCACTCGCCAAGACCAACCTAGCAGTAAGCCCCAGAATCCACGGACATGAGTACACATTCCAGCCTCGATCGCGAATCCTTCCAGCAGCTTTTGGCCAGTGCATTTGCGGTGCAGGAGAGCCAGATGGACGCTCAGTCGCTCTCCCTCATTGTGGAAGCCCAGCAGTTGATCACGCGGGGAGATCTCGACGTGGATGGCGCCATGCATCGGATCGTTGACTCTGCGCGCAACGTGGCCAACGCCACTGGAGTCGCCATCGGTCTGCTAAAAGGAGATCATCTCGTTTACCGGGCCGGGAGCGGAAGTGCCGCCACTTATATAGGGCGGCAAGTCGGGGCCTCACTGACCGTCTCAACAGACACCAAGGCGAGCCGCGAGATTCTCCGTGTCGAGAATAGCGAGACAGACACACGGATTGAAGCGGCGATTTGCCGGCAGTTCGGAGCCAAGTCCCTCTTAATTTTGCCGATTTATCACGGCCGCGCGGTGGCGGGAGTCTTGGAGGTTCTGTTCGGCGAAGCGCACAACTTCCAGGGGCGCGAGGTGCGCACCTATCGATTGATGGCCGAACTGATCGAGGAGGCGATGTCCCATGCCGCTCAGCTAGAACAGGGGGAAAAACTGACAACGGAACCGCCAACCCTCCCGCGCGCCATAGAGCATATTGCTCCTCCAAGGGAGAAGTTACCCAACGATGGTGCAGGTATGCCGAACCCAGCCAACAAGCGTGCGATCTATCAGCCTCGGTGGACCCCCGTGGCTGGGCGCGGGGAGTTGTCGGTGCGCAGGCAGCCCGCCGTGCTGGCGACAATGATCCAGCGAGCGAAGCGCGTTCCCTGGCACAAGGTCCGGTGGAACGTGGCCCTGGCAGCAGTTGTGACCGTGTTCGCGATAGCTTGCTGGATCGCCTACCGCGGCCGCGGCCCGGCTTCGCCATTGGCATCGCCAGCGCTCGAGAGATCGACGCCCATCGAGGAGCAAGTACGCTTCCAAGCCGCGAAAGCAATGCCTGCGTCGGCGAAAGAGGTGCGACCTGCTAAGACCCCGCTTCGGCGGGTGCGGGTGGGGGAGAATGAAGTCGACTACGTCGGAGAAGATGTTACGATCCGCTACTTCACGTCCAAACCTGCACCGCGGCGGCGGGTCGGGGAGAGTCAGGTCGCCTACATCGGAGATGATGTGACAGTGCATTATTTCAGGCCCAAACCAGCAGTAATGCCGCCGGTCGGAAGGGTGGCGCAACCGGTGGGCAGTGCGTGGCCGGAGCCTGCGCAGTCAGTTTCTCAGAAACCAGCCAAGGCGAGAGAATAGAAGTCCGTTTGTTATCGTTGCTCAAAAACTGGCGCGCGGTCCCCGCTGGTAACAACGATAGGGCTCCCTGAGGCATCACGCTGGGTGTCGAGCTGCACTGAACCTCGGCGGTGAGCAAGACATTGGGAACGCCGTGAACGATCGCATCTTGGCGCGAGGCGGATGACGAGTGAGGCTCAGCTGCTGCCCGGGATTTTATTCATTTTGGGAAATCTGACGTTTTTCAGTTTTTCATCAACCTGTGGTTTTCTATCTCCCCTTTTGGCAGAGATTGGAATTGATCGGTTTCTGGTTGACGGACGCGGTCTCTGCTAGGCACCCTGGGAAGATTGTCCCCCGCTGGCTTGTGCGCGGACGAGCGCGGAATGGTCGGCTCCCAGCTTGGCGACAATTTCGTCAGGCAATAGGGGTTTGCTGAAGTAATATCCCTGAATCTCGTCGCAATGATGTTCGCGCAAGAATGACATTTGCGCTTCATTCTCGACCCCTTCCGCAATCACCTTGAGATTCAGACTTTTAGCCATTCCGATGATTGCGTTTGCGATCGCCCCATCATCCGGCTTTTCGGCAACATCCCGAATGAATGAACGGTCGATTTTGAGCTTGCTAACCGGGAATTGTTTCAAGTAGCTAAGGCTGGAATAACCGGTGCCAAAGTCGTCAATCGTAAGCTTCAACCCCATGCTCTTTAATCTCTGAAGAACCGAGAACGTCACGTCTGCATTCGATAGCAAGAGGCTTTCTGTGAGCTCTAGTTCAAGATATTGGGGGGCGAGGCCGGTTTCCTGGAGCATCTTGCCAATGAATTTTGGGAAGCCCTCTTGCCGAAACTGTACGGCAGACACATTCACGGCGATTGGGACTCTAAGCTGTCCTTCTTCTTGCCATTTTTTGGCTTGGGAGCAGGCAGTCCTCAGTACCCATTCACCGATGGGCACGATCAGGCCGCTGTTTTCAGCAATTGGTATGAACGTAACGGGTGGTATAAGGCCCAACTCCGGGTGTTGCCAGCGGAGGAGAGCTTCTAAGCCGGTAATCCGTCCCGTGCCGATATCCATCTGCGGTTGATATACCAAGAAAAGTTCTCTTTTTTCGAGTGCCACTCGCAGGCTGTTCCCCAAGGTCAATCGCTCAACGACCTCAGCATTCATATCTTCGGTAAAGATCTGAAAGTTGTTCCGCCCGTTTTCCTTGGCGCAATACATGGCCGCATCGGCATTCTTAATCAGGGTTTCGCTATCCATACCGTGTTCTGGGAAGATACTGATGCCGAGGCTGCAACTAATGCCAAGGGAGTGACTTTGAACATAGAATTCAGCGGCCATCGCATCCATAAGCCGCTCAGCGGCACCCGCTGCGTCGTGGATGTCCTTTACACTGGTGAGCACCATGATGAATTCGTCTCCGCCTATCCGCGCCACCGTGTCTTGTTCTCGCGCAAATTTCTGAAGCCGATCTCCGACAAGCTGCAGAAAAACGTCGCCGAGCGAGTGCCCGAGTGAGTCATTAATGGTTTTGAAACCGTCGAGATCGAGGAACAGAACCGCAACTTTGCCCTTTCGCCGACGGGCACTGGCAAGTGCCTTGGTCAATCGATCCTGAAGAAGAGTGCGATTGGGTAGTCCCGTAAGGGCATCGTAATAAGCTAAGAATTGGATCCTTTCCTCGGCGACTTTTCGGTCGGTGATGTCCTCAAAGGTGCCTTCATGGAGCACAACCTCGCCGCGGGCGTTATGCACTGCTCTCAAATTCGCCAAAACCCACTTTTTCGTGCGATCTCTACGATAGACTTCCACTTCGGCACCACGCGCTACGCCCTCTTTGGCTAGCATCCGGGCCAGTTCATCCAATCGGCTGGGATCGACAAACAGCTGGCGTCCCAGGTTCGAGACCTCCGCCAGGAATTGTTCCGGAGCATCGTAGCCATGCATTTCAGCTAAGGCGCGGTTAATGCTGAGGGGACGGCCATCCGGGGTGCTCTGAAAGATTCCGACGATAGCATCCTCGAAGATAGTCCGGTATTTTTCTTGAGCTTGAACCAGTTGAGTTTGTAAAAGCTGCTGCTTCAGGAAAAGCATTACACCCATTACAAGCATGGTCACTATTGTTAGCAACAGTCGGTAGTTGCGTACACGCCCGGGAGCGTTTGGACCAAACTCGGCCCACGCTACCATCAGTGGTGTGGAGAAGACCGCCATCATCGCCAGTCGGGCAGCCCCGATCGCATGCCCTTGCGCGGTTGTTGCAGCCGATTGATCCTGATGTAAAGTCATCCGGGTGAAGAACCCCGCGCCGATAAACCAAACCATCGCCGCCAGCAATGGGACATCGTAGAGGCTACCTGTGTAGTAAGCGTGATAGTCGATGGCAACGCTGGCGATAACCGAAATGACGGCATACAAACAACTGGCGAAGAGCCAATGAGTGTAGATCTTCTTCCAGGAACCTGTGCTGCTGCGCCGCACCAGCAACAGGAAAGCCAGAAACACAAGGTGCTCCGCGAGGTACGCACTGTCGAAATTAGAACCATAAACCGCTTCATTAGGAGAGACATACTGCCAGGGAATAACGGCAAAAAGAAAAACATACAGCCACCAGCTGAGCAGCAGCACGAAATCGAGCAGCCCAACCCGAACCGAGCGCTCCGTCTGTCGGAGATGAGGCTGCACAGCTAAGGCAGCCATCATAGGCACGATATGCAGGAAGAGAATGATATCCCCTACAAATGGGTTCGGAACTTCCTGGCGTCGAAAGACTTCGAAATAGGTCCACAGGACTTGTGCTGAGAGCCACATTACGAAGCCAAGACTCATTAACCAGCAGAAGAGTCTGGTCCGCCGGTCAGCGTCGAGAGCAATTGGACAAACCGAAAGCAGCGCTCCTAATAAAAGAACGCACTGGGTAAGGTCACCAAACGCCGTTAACGGGAAGGACGGCCTCATCAACAGAGCGAGGGCTAACTGGGCAAACACGAGCAGAGACGCAGCCACCACCCACCCCCCCGCTCGCCTGATGGAACCGGAAAACATACCGTTATTCTAGGGGCGTAGCGATCCGTGCATCAGTTACAGAGGTAACGGTTTACTCTGGACGAGTCGGACGACATCAGAGGAGGTTTCTTGAATGGTCCACAGGCGAAAAATCATCGTCTACATCGCCACCAGTGCCGACGGCTTTATTGGCCGGCCCGACGGCTAGGTCGACTGGCTCGACCGTCCGCGTCCGAAGGGCAACTACGGCATGGATGGGTTTTATCAGTCGATCGACACGATCCTGTGGGGCAGGAGGACGTGCGACATGGCACTGGACTTTTAAAAAAAGGCATGGCCGGGTCGGCCTTTGATACCAAAGTTAAGAACTATGTCTTCACACACAATCCGCTGCAATCGGCGGCGCCGGCGGGCGTGGAATTCGTGAAGGAACCAATCAAAGCGTTCGCAGTCCGTCTGCGGGAAAAAAAGGGAAAAGACATCTGGATGATGGGTGGCGCTGGCATCATTCGGTCGTTTCTCGACGAGGGA
>PMHI01000011.1 GCA_003156615.1 Acidobacteriaceae bacterium
AACTCAATCTCCGCCGATTGCCCGGTTTTAATGTTGTTCCGATCGTGTTCGTTAATTTTGGAGATAATTTCCATTTCCCCGGAGTCGATCACTTCAGCAATGCCACTGCCCGGCTGCACCTGGTCCCCTTCGCGGTAGTCGGGCAGACTCATCCCCGAAAAAAAGAATTCATTCGCCCCGCGGTTCTTTCTGATGGAAACCAGCCCGTCCATGGTGGCGGGAACATGCATCTTGTCGATGTTCTCCTGCGCCTGATCCATCGCCAGTTTGGCTTTGTTCCGTTTCTCCTGAGCGAGATAAATCGTGGCCTGGCCGGAGGCGGTGTGCGACTTGATGTCCTGCTCAAGCTCCGTCAAGACTCGCTGCGCCTGTTCGAGGGCGAGTTGGTTTTTCTTGCCGTCGATCGCGCTTACCAGTTCATTTTTTTGGACATCCAGTTCCGCTCGCCTCACGTCGAAGCGATCTTTGAGCAGCGCTACTTTGTCCTGCGCCGCCAAAACCGCAGCATCGGCCTCGGCCTTGTTAATTTCCTGATCTGCCTGCAGTAACTCCGAACGGTTCTGATCGAGCTTGTAGCGCTGTTCGCTGGGATCGAACTCGATAACGACGTCACCTTTCCTGACCACCGCACCAGTGTGAGCGAGTCGGGTGATCTGAAGAGCACCGCCACCGACCGGGGGCGCAGGGAGCGTGATGGTATGGGTCGCGCGCAGTTCGCCAGTGGCCACGACTTTCAGATCCAGATTTCCACGTATCACTTCTCCGACGGGAATCTCGTCATTGGTTGCAGAAAGCTTGGCTCGGCGCGCCGCAGCCACCATGCCGATGCCGCCAGCGAGAATCAGCACGAATACCCCCCACGTGATGGCACGGCGGCGTTTCATTTACGCGAGGTCACTCCTTTACCGACGGATCTTTCAGCGCGACGCGGTCGCCTGTGCGCAGACCCTTCGCAACCAGTATTTGGTCGCGGTTTCTGCGCCCGATCTCAATCACACGCTCTTNNTTTCGAACCCTCCCATACGTATGCCACCGTCTGCCCCGATTTCTGAAACGACGCCTGGACGGGAATGGTGAGCGCATCCGGAACGCGATCCACGATTACAGTTAACTGCGCGGTCATGCCCGGCTTTAACCGCGCATCGGCCTGGTCAAACGCAATCTCCAAATCGAAATTGCGGGGGAATGGCCAGCCTTCCGAAAAGTCGATGCTGGCAATGGTGCCGATCTGTTCGATCTGACCGGTGAATTGCCGGTCGGGGATGGCGTCCAGTTGAGCACTGACCGCTTCCTTCAATGCCAGACGGCCGCGTTCGGTTTCATCCGCTCGCGCCGAGACTCGCAGCGAGGAAGCATCGGGCAACTCCGCGATTGGCGCGCCGGGCCAAGCTCGGTCACCCGGCTTAAACGGAGCCCGGCCTTCGGGATGCCACAACGACACCAGACTGATCGTTCCTGTGGATGGCGCCTGCAATGTCATTTCGGCGAGGCTGTGGGCGGCACGCTGCACGTCATAGGCTGCCTTGGCACTGGCCTGGGTTTTGCTTTCGNNCGATCGGCTTTTAACTTCTCTTCCACTTCGTGCAGCTTTTGTCCGGCATCGGCTACTTTCAACTCCGCTTCGGCGCCCTCGATTTTCGAGACAATCTCCTGTTTACTGGCATCCAACTTTGCAGTTTCGACGTCGAACCGCGCTTTCATTACCGCGGTCACGTCTTCTTCCTCCGTCAGACGTGCCTGGGCCCTGGCCTGCTCGATTTCGGCCTGCGCGGATTTCAAAGTGGATCGATCTTGCGCCAGGTCCTGTTCAGTTTTTGTTTTGTCAAACTCGACAACCACGTCGCCCTGCTTCACCTGGGTGCCGTCGGCGACGATCTTGATAACCTGAAGATCGCCGGCATCGGCTGGAGCGGAAATCGTAACGGACTTCATCGCCCCCACTTCACCTCGGAACTGAACCGAGTCGATGAACTCACCACGCTTCACATCAAACGTGGGGACCGCAGGCGATCGATTGGAGTATTGAACGGCACCAAGANNAACCGTCAGCTTGCGCCGAGCCCACAGCTGTCGCATCCGGGCGATCATGGTCGCGATCTCCTCCGGATCATTGGAAACCGCCGGCGCCGCGGGCCGGCGCTGCGAGATCCACGTCAACCGCGGCAGAAAGGTCGGGCATCAGTTTGGCGTCACTTCCGGAAATTGAGAACACTACGGCGAAAGTACGAAGCTTGGAAGAGAAGTCACCGTTCCTGCCAATGGGAGCCATCTCCTCCAGCTTTCCTGGAAACATCAGCTGTGGGTAGGCATCGAGGTGCACTCTTGCAGCCTGGCCAATCTGCAAACTAAGAAAATCCTCCTGATTGACCGGCGCCCGCACCTCCATCCTGGAGGGATCGACCACCTGCATGAAAGACGTGCCCGGCCGGACCTGGTCGCCCTCCTGGACTTCTCCCATCTTTCCCTGCTTCCAGATCGTGTTCAGAACAACGACGCCGTCAATGGGGGAGTGGATCTGCATGAGTTCGGAATTCGCGCGGGCGTGCTTCATGGTTTCAAGAGTACGATCCCGCTGAATTTCCAGGATGCGAATCGCTGCCAGAGCCGCCTTGCGTTTCAGGTCGAAAGTCTCGCGAAGCTGTTGGAGGGTGGCCGTCGCTTCGTCAAGATCCTGCTGCGCTTTTTCGGCATCAATGCGCGAGAGGAGCTCGACCTTCTCCATTTCCAGGTGAGCTTTACTCAGGGTGTCTTCTGCCTGCTTGATCTCAGTTTCATCTTTGGCGCGAGCTGCATTCTCTTTGGCTTGTTCCTCCAGTACCTGATCGACTAGTTTGTTGTAGTCCGCTTGCTTGTCGATGAAGTCGCGCACCTGCGCCTGGCGGTCGAACTCCACTAACAGATCGCCATGTTTCACGCGGCTTCCGCCGTGCGCGAGGCTGGTGATGGTGAGGGTGCCAACTTGCTCGCCTGCCAGAAGCGGCGCGAGGATGGCACGAGATTGCACGGCCTCGGTTGNNAGACGCAAGGTTTGAGCAGGATCGGTGTGGGTACTCGAAATTTGCGAGCTACTCTCGCTCGGTCCGACTTTCTTCTTTTTTATACTCGAGAGGAAGAGGGCGCCCAGAATCAGCGCAAGCACCGCCATCACCAGCATGCCGCGCAACGGTCGGTTGAGCCAGGAGCCACCACCGGCGGAATCATCCGGCGGCCCGTCTTTTCGTCCTGGCGGTGGGGCAGGTTCGGTAGTCGCTTCGGCAGTAAATGGACACATACTTAGTCGCCTCTCGCGCAGCTTTCTCTGAGTCGGCCGAAAACCCCGGGGTCTGGAGAACCCTTTTCAGTCATTATCCAACAGAAGTGGCGTCTCACAGTCTAGAAAATCATCGAGAACGCTCTTATCAGATCGGAATTGGCGCCTGTACTTGCAGTGTATTTTTGGCCATGGTTCGAACACGAAGCTTCGAAGCCACCTAACAGCAGTCATGCCGCGCGGAGTGCACGAGCCAGCGCGTCCTTGCGCTCGCTTAGGT
>PMHI01000441.1:0-10668 GCA_003156615.1 Acidobacteriaceae bacterium
TTCTGAGAGAAAGTCGGGGCATTCTCCCGCGGAGCGGAATGGCCACCAAAGAGATCAATACTCCCATCGTCGAAACCAAAACAAAAAACGGAACTGTGACGCCGATTACCGCCGGAAATGGCGGAGGCAACAGCGACTACACCGCCGATTCCATCAAAGTGCTCGGCGGTATGGAAGCCGTGCGCAAGCGTCCGGCGATGTACATCGGCTCGACCGGTGATCTGGGGCTGCACCACCTGGTGTATGAAGTGGTGGACAACTCGGTGGACGAAGCGCTGGCCGGTTTCGCGACGAAGATTGAAGTCACCATCCACATCGACAACAGCGTCACTGTCGTGGACGATGGGCGCGGCATTCCGGTGGATGACATGGACATCGACGGCGAGAAGGTTTCGGCGGCGCAGGTGGTGATGACTACGTTGCACGCGGGCGGGAAATTTGATTCGTCGACCTACAAAGTTTCGGGCGGATTGCACGGCGTGGGCGTTTCGTGCGTGAACGCGCTGAGCGAAGAACTTGAGTTGGAGATCTGGCGCGACGGAGCGACCTGGGAGCAGACCTACTCGAAGGGCGACCCTACCAGCAAGATGAAGAAGGTGGGCGCGGCCAAGCGGCGGGGGACGAAGGTTCACTTTCTGCCGGACCGAAGCATTTTTACGGCTACGGAATATAACTACGACACGCTGGCGCAGCGGTTGCGCGAACTGGCGTTCCTGAACAAGGGTTTGCTGATTACGCTGACCGATGAGCGCTCGACCGATGCCAAGAGCGGCGAGGCCAAGCATTCCGATTTCAAGTACAACGGGGGCATCGCGGAGTTCATCAAGCACCTGAACCGCGGCAAGCAGGTGCTGCACGACAAGCCGATCTACATGGAGGCGGAGCGCAGCGGCGTGGCCATGGAGATCGGACTGCAGTACAACGACGGGTACTCGGAATCGGTGTTTAGCTTCGCCAACAACATCAACACGGTGGATGGGGGTACGCATCTTTCGGGCTTCCGGATGGCTCTGACGCGCACGATTAATTATGCCGGCCAGCAGATGGGTTTGTTCAAGGATGTAAAAGAAAACCTGACCGGCGACGATGTGCGGGAAGGTTTGGTGGCGGTGATCAGCGTGAAGCTGTCGCAGCCGCAGTTCGAGGGTCAGACCAAGGGCAAGCTGAATTCCGATATTGCGGGGATCGTGCAGGCATTTATCAATGAGCGACTGGGAGCGTTCTTCGAGCAGAACGCTACTGTGGCGCGCAAGATCATCAACAAAGCGGTCGACGCGGCGCGGGCGCGTGAGGCAGCGCGCAAGGCGCGCGACTTGACGCGGCGCAAAGGCGCGCTGGACTCAGGAGGCCTGCCGGGGAAACTGGCGGACTGTTCGGAGCGCGATCCGAACCGATGCGAGTTGTTTCTGGTGGAGGGAGAATCGGCCGGCGGGACGGCGAAGCAAGGACGCGACCGGCGGTTCCAGGCGATTCTGCCGCTTAAGGGAAAGATTCTGAACGTGGAGAAGGCGCGCTACGACAAGATGCTGGCGCATGAAGAGATTCGCGCCATGATCACGGCGCTGGGCACGGGCATTGCGAAGGATGATTTCGATGCGACGAAGGTGCGGTACGGAAAGATCATTCTGATGACCGATGCGGACGTGGACGGTTCCCATATTCGCACGCTGTTGCTGACATTCTTCTTCCGCCACATGCAGGAGCTGATCAAGCGCGGGAATGTGTTTATTGCGCAGCCGCCACTGTATTCGATTAAGAAGGGCAAGTCGATGCAGTACATCAAGGACGACGATGCCTTCGACAAAGTGATGCTAAAACGCGCGGCCGACGGGCTGTTCGTGCGCTACGGCGAGGGCGCGGCCAAGCTGGAAGGCACGAACTTGACCCGGTTCATGAGCGTGCTGAAGGAGTATCTTAACTTCTTCGACAAGGTGAACAAGCGGCTGCGCGATGAGAGTGTTACCGAGCTGCTGCCCCGGCTGGATTTCGCAAAGCACGCAGATTTCGAGGGCGACAAGAAGACGCCGCCGAAAAAGATCGAGCGTCTGGAACGGGAACTGAAGAAGCTGCAGAAGGATCGGAAATTCAAGAGCGTGGACGCGGCTTTCGACGAAGAGCACAACCTGTGGGAAGTGCGTTTTGTGAACTCGCAGGGTTCCGAGCACACGATCAACTGGGAGCTGGCCTCGAGCGCGGAGTGCCGGCAGTTGATTTCGAAGTTTAAGCAGATCGAGCCTTATCTGCAACCGCCGTTCGTGGTGGAGGCGGTGACCCGGACTGGCGCGGCGAACGGCAATGGCGATGACGTCACAGAGGACGAGACTGCCGACGGCGACTCGGCTGAGTCCGAGGAAAAGTCAGGAAAGAAAACCGCGAAAGCTGCGCCCAAGCACAAGGCTGTGATCGAGCCGGTGGAGAAGGCGACGGCGCGCGAGCTGTTCGACTACGTGAGGAAAGAAGGCAGCCGCGGCTATGACGTGCAGCGCTACAAAGGTCTGGGGGAGATGACGGCTCCTCAGTTGTGGGAGACGACCATGGATCCGGAGCGGCGGACTTTGCTTTCGGTGAAGCTCGAAGACATTGCCGAATGCGAGACCATCTTTACCACGTTGATGGGCGAGGACGTGGAAGCGCGGAGGAAGTTCATTGAAGAGAACGCGCTGGATGTGAAGAATCTGGATATTTAGCAAGCTGCTCGCTTAACTGCCTCAAGGGCTGCTGAACAGTGTGCGCGAGAACAGTGTGCGCGAGAACTAAGCCCCGCAATCCTCGCGGGCTCTTATCGCAGCCCTGAAAGCGCTGTGCCATCCAAAATCGGAAAGTTAAAACATCAGCGGCCACCTTCCAGGCCGCCTTTTCTTACTTCCGGCCTGCGCTGCGAAGCAAGCGTGGTTCCTAACCCCAGCAGAGTGATTAGGGATATGTCGCCGAGGGAGATTGCGCAGTAGATGCACCATACTCCGAGAACGTGCGCTTCGATGCGGGCGAGGTACAGAGAGAAAGCAAGCCCCAGGAGCGCGGCCGCTGCGAGGAGGCGATACGCGCGGCGCCAGGCTAGTGCGCCCATGAGGAGATATCCAGCGATACCGAGCGCGGCTACCGGAATGCCC
Source organism: Acidobacteriaceae bacterium (assembly GCA_003156615.1). The sequence goes on from PMHI01000441.1 coordinate 3,111, forward strand.
CCCAGCATGGCGTAGGGGCTGTGATTGACGATGCCACAGTCCCAGACTTCGTTGATGCTGCAGGGAGAGTCGCCCTCGGTGCGGTAGTGCTCGCGCAGGGCGAGCGCGGAAACGACGATCCCCAGGGCCGCCAATAGAACCAGAACGTACCTCATGTACTGCTCCTCTTTCTTATTTCTTATCGGTGACAGACTGGGTCATCCGCGGCCTGGCTCGCGCCGAGCAAAGCCAAAGACCCAGGGGCTAGAGCCCGAACTTTTCGGGCCCGTTGCAGCACGGCTTCAGCCGTGCCCATATACGAAACCCGTCTGACACGCTCCAGTTTCTCACACGATCAACTGACGGGGTGCGCGGCCGCGGCGATGTCCTCCAACAGGTCGGATATCTGCCAGTCGGCACCGTGATACCACTTGAAGATTTTGCCATCGGGAGAGACGACTGCGGTACTAAGCGAATGCGTAATCAATCCGCCCTCCTCTTTGTAGGTCAGAGCAAAATAATCGGCAAATTCAGCTANNCGGCACAGGAGTAGCCGTAGGCGCGCAGAACCTTGGGGGTGTCGTGGGCGGGATCGAAGCTGATGCTGAGCAAGTGGGTTTTGCCGTAGCGGGCGGGATCGGCGCGGACCTGGTGGTTGATGGCGGCGAACTCGTGGCTGACGCGCGGGCAGAAGTCGGGGAACGGGCAGCGCGTGTAGATGAGAGTGAGAAGCAGGGTCTGGCCGCGATACTGACCGAGCGAGATGGCCTTGCCGTTCTGGTTGATGAGCTTGAAGTCCGGCACGTCATCGCCGGGAGCCGGGATGTGCAGGGTCGCGCTGGGCTTGCCGGCGGGAGTTTTCGAATGCGCGGTGACTTTGACATTCTCCAGCCAGTATTTGTCTTGCTCGACGATGACATCGGCGCTGATCGAGTCGCCGGGCTGCAGTTGATCGAGATCGGATCGAGGCTTGATGGTATAAGGCATAACCATCCGGTCCATGAAGCCGGGGATGGGTTCGTTGTCGATGTTGGCCGTGTCCGCGTTCTTATCCACCGAGACTACGTTTCCCTTCAGGGCATAACGCTTGGCGCCGGACTGAGCGGCGGTGGCCCCGGGCACTGATTCTGGGCGACGGCAGGCCGCCGAGAATGCGAGCAGTGCGCAGAGGCACAACCGTGCCAGACGTGAGGAGGGCGAATGCTGATTAGCGGGCATGGTCACGGGTCTTTTGATTACCTCCGATCATGGTTGGGGATTTCATTGCCTGCAGCTTCAGTAGTGGAAGCGATAGCGAAACTCCACATAAATTTGCCGTGGATCGTTCCAGTGAAATCCGCCAAACGTCAGGCTGTTATCCAGTTGCACGCGGCGATTGGCCACGTTCAGAGCATCCAAGGAAACGGTGTATTTCTCGGCGAAGCTTTTGCCGAGAGCAAGATCAAATGTGGTGTGTCCGGGCAAATAAGGCCCGGGATACTGGGCATCGGGCATCCCGTATAACCCGTTTGTGAATCCAGAGCCGTAGTACACATTGGTTGAGGCATAGGTCTGCCAGGGCAAATCTGTATTGAGGCCCAGGTTCAATGTGTTGCGCTGATCGTGGTCCACGGGGGCGAACCCGGGCGGTATATCGAGCGGGCAGGCCGACGTCACCGGCACAGGGCAGATCAAGCCTCCCGTGATGGGCGAGGTTGCCTGCGCGATCTGATTGGCGTAGGCAAGGTGGAACTGGCTGCGGTGCCAGAGGTTGGGAGAGCGCAGCGTGAGTTCCCAGCCCTGAATCCAAGCCGCATCCCAGGTGATGGGCCAGAACAGATTCGATTCTCCGACGTTGTTATGATCCAGCCAATTTCTGGCCCTGGTTTCATAATTATCGGCGCTGAGATTCCAGCCGTGATAGGGAATCGTGACCCCAAACTGCCATTCGATATCCCGCTCACCGTGCAAGGGAGCAAAGGTGAAATTCTGGTTATTTGCGAGACCGAGGAGCGCACCCGTGGCCGTCACCAGCGGCGGGGCCTGGTAGTAGTAACCGTAAAATCCTCGAAAGACCCAATGCAGGCGCGGAACCTGCAGAGCGACGCCCACCCGAGGGTCGGTTGCGTTCTCTGAAATGGAGGCATTAAATTGCGTTTCCCGAAGCCCGGCGATTAAGGTCAGCCATGGGGTTACTTTGAACTTGTCGTTGATGAATTCGGCGGCAACCCCTCCATTTACGCCAATGGAAGAGGCAGGATAGTTGGGCAGGCCGTTCGGCGGTTGGCCAACCACTGTGCAGTCATGAGTGCACGTGAACACGTTGTCGAAGTAATTGTACTGGTGCTGACCAAATCCGTAGACTCCGACTTGAACCTCGTTCTTCCCAAAAGTTGCCCGGAGCGACGCCTGCATGCCTGCATAATTAGCATTTTGATCTACGGTGGACAGGGCGGGGTAGTCGTTCGCACCGCCTTTGTAGTCGGCGCCGTTGTAGTGATAAAAGGGGGAAACCGTAAGCAGCATGTCTGGATTGAAGGTATGAACCCAGGAGAAGGTGACGTAGCCGTCGGGTTCGCGCTCCGCATCTCGCAGGCCGTAGCTGGGGGACTCGCCTGAGGCTATCAAGATCTGATTCCCGCTTGAGTCGGGATTAGGGTCGACGGGGATCTGGTAGTAATCCTTCCGCAGGGAAGTGACCAGCCGAAATTGATTCCTGGAATCGGAATTGAAGATGAACGAAGCGAATCCTCCAAACCCGTTGGCGGCGTCGTGAACCGCTTGCGGGATTGGAGTCTGAAGTCCGTAATTGCTGCGATTTCCGTTCAAGCTGACATAGTACGCAAATCGCTGCGTATGTCCTCCGCAACTGATCTGGTCATTGGTTTGATAGAAATTTCCGGCACTGATCACAAGATCGCATTCCTTATCGCGTTCAAAACCGGTACGCGGCGCGATGTTAAAGATTCCGTAGGTGCGGTCGCCATAGTCGGCGTCGTAGCTGCCTCGCTGAACTTCGAGGTAATCAATATCCTTGGGGTCAATCTGCGGTCCCAGATTGGTGGCGATGTTGGTGTTGGGGATGGGGACGCCGTCGATCAGCCACTCGACCTGGTGGCCTCCCCGAATATGCAGCATGTCGTGACTCACATAGGCAGCGGGCACATAGTCTGTGATCATTTGCATGCCGTTGGTGCGGTCCGCTCCGGGCGTTTCCCGGATGTCTTCACGGTTCAGCATCGTCGTCGGCGTCACACTGTCCAGCGTCGCCTCTACTGGAACTCCCGAGACGCTGACGGTTTCCTTCGAGCCTGCGAGAGCCAACTCAAAATGCAACACGGGACTCGTGTCGGACTGAACAATCACGGCTTGTTGCATTGTCTGAAAGCCTTCGGACGAGACCGTGACCGTGTAATTCCCGATGGGTACGGAATTGAAGTCAAATTCTCCCCTATCGTCGGAGTCGTGGGACTGTGTCCAGTCCGAGTTTTTAGCCTTCAGCGTAAGGTGTGCGCCTTGAATGGGGCGGTGCTGAGGATCATGGACGACGCCGTGAACGGAACCGAAAATCGTGGCCAAGGCCGTGGCAACCAGGAAGAAAACAACAGCTGTCAAGCGAGCAACTCGTCTCATCGAAGGTCTCCGTTCTCGGCATCGGGTTCGGGCGGACCGGCGTGGCGCAGCGTCGTGATCTCAGCGTTGGCGTACTGCGACAACGCTCCGGCGAGAAGCGCCTTATGCGTTAAGCCAAAGAAATTGGTCAGCGGGAGATAGCTTCAGCAGGCAGGCGGGGCGCGGGTAGATTGGAACTCGGCGGAAGCGGTAGCGGGGGATTCCGGCCGGGATGCGGCTACGCCCCCATGGATGGGTTGCAGGAAGAAGGCAGCCGCCCGCGCCTTCGGATGAGCCCATTGGGCCGAGATCGTTGCTCGGCAGCAATCGTGNNTTACAACAACTGGCGTCGCGGATGACAAGGTGTCCGGAGTCTGAGTCCAGCGAATCGTGGCAGGAATGAACGCCCTTGCGGAGGCAGCATGCACGCGTCGTCGTCGTCGTAGCTGCGAGCGCCAGTGGGGCAAGATTTCCCACCAGGGCGAGCAGCAGCAGAAATCTGGCGGTTAGGCGATGCATGCTTCCTGTGTGAATCGGCACTTCAACGTGGGGTCAGCATAGAACAAGATCCCGAATGGATGCAAGGGAAGGCCGGTACGGCACGGTACCGGATGTGCGGCTCAAACCATGAGGCGCATGAGGGGCAAGCCGAGGTCGGTGAAGCTGGCCAGTTGAGGGAACATGGCGGCTTCAGGCTTTGCCCTGGATTTTGGCCCACCACCAGCGGGCGCCGACCAGCAGGAAACGCCAGTCGGAAAAGAACTCCGGGGGCTTGCCTTCGAAGGCATGGCCGACGAATTGGAGAATCCATCCCAGGACAAACAGGGCTAGCGCGTAGGGCCACAGGCGGTGGAAGAAGATGCTACCGAGAAAAACTGCGAGCGAAACTAAGATGGTCGGGATGCCCAGCGTGTGGCAGGCACGGTTCACGGGATGCTGATGGCTGGACGCATATTGAGAGATCCACTGCTGGTTGGTGCGGTTGCCCAGCATGGGGAGGATGATACTACGGCGGCAACTTCTTTTGCACGGATCCCCCGGGGACATGGACGAGGAAGGAGTTTGGATGGCGAGCTGGGCTGTTGGACAGCCGAGGGTGGCTGTGCCCCCGTTGAGTTCATTGAGTTTGTGGGTTGAGGCCGCGGCTTCCCGCGTGGTAGCATCCTAAGTTTTGGCAGGTGATGTTGGGCTGGCCTGTATACTCGACCGATCCTACTCTGGGCCTTCTCTCTTTCCACGCCTGCGAAGGAGCCTACTGGTGAAAGTTTATTCCGGAGAAAATATTCGTAATGTAGCGATTGTTGGGCATGGTCATGCGGGGAAGACCTCGCTGCTTGCGGCCATGCTGTACACGGCGGGGGCCACGTCGCGGCTGGGACGCGTGGACGACGGGTCGGCAACCACCGATTACGACGAGGAGGAGATCGCGCGCAAGATGTCGATTGCGGCGTCCGCGGCTTATGTGGAGTGGGGCAAGACGAAGATCAATGTGATCGATACGCCTGGGTTCAACATGTTTGTGCACGAGGCCAAGATGGTGCTCCCGGTAGTGGACGCGGCGGTCGTGGTGGTGGACGGCGTGGCCGGCGTGGAGGTGGTCACGCAGCGGGTGTGGAACGATTGCGAGGAGTACAAGACTCCACGGCTGATTGTGGTGAACCGCATGGACCGCGAGCGGGCGAATGCGGAGCGCGTGCTGGAGTCGCTGATCAACGCGTTTGGGCGGAATGTGATTCCAATTGAGCTGCCGATCGGGAGCGAGAAGAATCTGAGCGGTGTGGTCGACCTGGTGCGCATGAAGGCATACACGTATGAGCTGGGAGGCAACGGAAAAGGCAAGGAGACGGAGATTCCGGCCAACCTGAGAGCGCAAGTGCAGGAAGCACACGAACAACTGGTCGAGTTGGTGGCCGAGGGCGATGACAAGCTGATGGAGAAGTTCTTCGATGCAGGGACGCTGGCGGAAGAAGATCTGATCCCGGCGCTGCATAACGCGATTCGTGAGGACAAGCTCTTTCCCGTGGTCTTTGCTTCGGGGTTGGGAAACATCGGCGCGGACCGGGTGATGGATTTTATTGTGGACTACACTCCGGCGCCTTCCGAGCATGAATGGGTGCAGGGCGAACCGGCGGCCGCGGGGAATGGAGACGCACCGAAGCGGCGTGAGACGGATTCGGAGCCGGTGTCGTTGTATGTATTTAAAACAGTTTCGGACGCGTTTGCCGGGAGGATTTCCTACTTCAAGGTTTTCTCCGGCGTGCTGAAGAACGAGGCCGCGGTGCAGAATTTCTCGCGCGGATCGGCGGAGAAGCTGTCGCACATTTCCATCATGCAGGGAAAGACGGCGGTGCCGGCGACGGAGCTGCATGCGGGAGATATTGGCGCGGTGGCAAAGTTGAAAGACACACTCACCGGCGACACTCTTGGAGATAAGGCCGCGCCGATTCTGTATCCGCGGGTGAAGCTGCAGGAGCCGGCGATTACGTTCGCGATCGAACCCAAGAGCCGCGCGGATGAAGACAAGCTGGGGCCAGGGATCCACAAACTCATGGAGGAAGATGCCATGCTGCGCTTCTTCCGCGATCCGCAAACCAAAGAGTTTCTCATCGCNNCCCAAGGTTCCTTACCGCGAGACGATCCGCGCCAAGGCCGACGTGCAGGGACGGCACAAGAAGCAGACGGGCGGGCACGGGCAGTACGGCGATTGCAAGATTAAAATGGAGCCCATGCCGCGGGGCGGACAGTTTGAGTTTGTGAACGATATTTTCGGCGGCGCGATTCCGAAGAACTACATTCCCGCGGTGGAGAAGGGAATCAGGGATGCGGCGGCGCGCGGGTATCTGGCGGGATTTCCGGTGGTGGACTTCCGGGTGATTCTGTATGACGGGTCGTATCACGATGTCGACTCGAACGATTTGTCGTTTCAGATGGCAGGGCGCATCGCGTTCAAGAAGGCGATGGAACAGGCCAAGCCCACGCTGCTCGAACCGATTATGGTGGTGGAAATCACGGTGCCTGACGAGTTTGCCGGCTCGATCATGGGCGATCTGAACAGTCGGCGGGGACGTATCCAGGGCATGGACAACAAGGGCGGCAACACCGTAGTGAAAGCCGAGGTGCCGATGTCCGAGATGCTGACCTACGGCGTGGATTTGACCTCAATGACGCAGGGCCGCGGCAGCTTCAACATGGAGATGCACCACTATGACACCGTGCCGGGGCAGTTGCAGGAAAAGATTATTGAGAAGGCCAAGACAGCGCGGGGAGATGTGAAGGAAGAGGAAGAGTAGCGAGTGAAGGAAACTTGGTCCACAAGCTGCGCGCGGAGAAGATCCTGCCAAGCGGAAACCTCCGCCTGATGTGGCATGGCCTTTCCTGATCGCGGGGCGGGCGCAGTGTGGGGCGAAGTTCATCTCTGTCGCTATCGCAATCGTTGATTCCTCCGTGCTCGTTCTGTGGGGGGCCACGCGCCAGAGCGTCTTAAGTGGGTCCGTCTTTTCAAGCTTCGAAGGCCTTGTGTGGGCAAGCTATCGGGTCGTTGGGAAGCGTGCGGCAGAAAGCGTGACGCACCGGCACCCATCCCACTGGTTCGTGGTAACATCCGGCGAGTGGCTAGCGCCAAGCACAATCCCAACCTGAACGACAGCCCCGACCGTCTGGTGTCGGCCGCCTCGGTGGAGGACGATTCTTCGTTCGAGCTGAAGCTCCGGCCGCAGAGGCTCCACGAGTTCATTGGGCAGACCAAGGTCAAAGACAATCTGGCGGTGGCGATCGAGGCGGCGCGGTCGCGCGGCGAGGCCATGGATCATGTGTTGCTCTATGGGCCTCCGGGGCTGGGGAAGACTACGCTGGCCAACATCATCGCCAACGAACTGGGCGTACATTTCCAGCCTACCGCGGCGCCTTTGCTGCAGATTAAGGGCGACCTGACGGCGATCGTCACCAACATGCAGGAGAAACAAGTCCTGTTCATCGATGAGATTCACCG
>PMHI01000441.1:10727-11705 GCA_003156615.1 Acidobacteriaceae bacterium
ACGCTGGAAGTGAAGCCCTTTACCTTTGTCGGCGCGACCACGCGGGCGGGACTGATTTCGGCGCCGCTGCGAGCGCGATTTGGCATCGTGCTGCGGCTGGAGTTTTATACTCCGCAAGATTTGCGCGTGATCGTGGAGCGGTCGGCGGAGATCCTGGGAGTTGAGGTGGATGGTGCGGGTGCGATGGAGATTGCCGGCCGGTCGCGGGGGACGCCGCGCATCGCCAACCGNNCTGCTGCGGCGGGTGCGCGACTACGCGCAGGTGCGCGGGGCGGGCAAGATCGATTTGCCCACGGCGCAGGCGGCGCTGCAGATGCTGGAAGTGGATAAATATGGGTTCGACGAAGTGGACCGGCGGCTGCTGCTGACGATTATCGAAAAATATCAGGGCGGGCCGGTGGGCCTGAATACGCTGGCGGCGGTGCTGGCCGAGGAACCGGACGCGATTGAAGAGATCTACGAGCCGTTCCTAATGCAGATTGGATTTTTGAACCGCACTCCGCGCGGGCGGGTGGCGACGCAACTCGCCTACGATCATTTCGGGATCACGCCGAATCGACGACAGAGTTCGTTGTTCTAGAGTTTGCGCTAGTACTGGGTCCGCTACGCAGTCATCCGCAGCCGAAGTTCTGGCACACGGCTCTTCCTCTTGCGATTCCCACGCATCGAAACCCCCGGCATAACCGTGTTCGGGAAACCTTAAAGACTATGCTTTGCTGTTCTGCGAGATGCGTTCATGGTGTATCTTGCTGGATTCTTCTGGAGACGGTGGGTGGGGATAGGTGAGGGAGCCTTGCGTTTAGGTCGAAATCGGGGTTTTCCAGTTAAAGGTCTTCTGAGACTCCTCCTGGCGGCCGCGGTGACCGTAGTTGGCGCCGTGGAAGGTGGATGGGGCGCGGGCCCGCCGCAGGGTCCGGCTTCGTCGCAGAATGCCCCGGGACAAAATTCGCAAACCACTCCGCAGAATCCTCCTCCGCC
>PMHI01000441.1:11746-12010 GCA_003156615.1 Acidobacteriaceae bacterium
CCGAGGGCGAGATCGCACTGCAGATGGCGAAAGTGACGGGCTTCGTGCAACGCAACCCACACGATGGAGAGAAGGTGTCGGAGGAGACCGATGCCTATCTGGGTTACGACCAGAAGAATTTGTACCTCGTGTTTGTTTGCTCTGACGACCCGGGCAAGGTGCGGGCGCGGATGTCACCACGCGAGGAGGTCTATGACGACGACCAGGTCGCGGTCCTGATCGATACTTTTCATGACCGGCGGCGAGCCTATGAGTTTCAGACCA
>PMHI01000476.1 GCA_003156615.1 Acidobacteriaceae bacterium
ATGATGCATAAACTGAGAATCGTTTCCAGCGACATGGCGTTTTCGGGTACGAAAAAGGCCGATCCGTCAGACGCTGCAAATATCTGCGTGTAATAGGTGACAACTCCTTATGTTGCATTGCTACTACAGTTGCTCTCCGGTGTTTTGTTTGTGTTCCTGGGGCAGGCGGGGACGAATGTTCGAGGCGCGTACGATGTGCTGGTAAGTATGGGAATCATTACGTACTTCATTCCGCACGGGTTTCTTTTCGCGGCCGTGTTCCGCGTCCAGCGCGAGAAAGCGGGAGGTGATCTGCGTACCCGGCGGCAGACCGGTCGCCAAATTGGTCGCGCGTGTTGGGCTGCTTACAACCCTGCTCACGCTTGCACTCGCAGTAGTCCCGCCAGCCGAGGAGACCCACAAAGTACTTGCGACGGTGAACATAGTCGGGCTAAGCTCCATCCNNTGTATTACGCCGCCGCGCGGAGAAACAGGAACAATCAGACCGGGGTTTGAGACCGATTCATCGCACGGGAAGAACCTCGGACAATTCGGGACCTGCTGTGACCAACGGAAGACGATCCTATGCGAGATTTTGTGACNNGCAATCAGCACACCAATGCGCAATCATCGTACAATGGGGCGCTTTTTGAAGGCGACAAGTTGAAGGCAACAAGGAGATCAGTTGAGAGCATTTGCGTGTTTGTTGGTCTGGTTTGCGATCTGCGGATGGATGCTCGGTCAAGTGACAGTGGTGCGTGCGGGCCGGCTGGTGGACCCGGATTCTGGCACGGTGCTTTCCAATCAGATCATTGTGATTTCGGGAAACAAGATTCAGGCGGTTGGCCCGGAGCTGCAAATTCCGGCCGGGACGAAGGTAATCGATCTTTCGAATAAGACCGTGCTGCCCGGATTGATCGATTGCCACACCCATGTTGCCGACGGCCAAAGTGACGGCGACCCATTCGATGTCTTGAGGAAGACGGCATCGCAAATCGTGCTGGAGTCGGTCCCGAACGCTCGAAACATGCTGCTTTCGGGATTTACCACGGTGCGCGATGTGGGCACGTACCGGGCGCTGAACGATGTGGCGCTGCGCGACGCGATTCATCGCGGAGATGTAATCGGGCCGCGGATGTTTGTGGCGGGGGCCTACGTCACGATCACAGGTGGTGCGGGGGCGATGACCGGGCAGGCGCCGGACATCCAGTTGCCGTGGGATTTGCATTATGGAGAAGCGAACAGTCCGTGGGAGGTGCGACAGAAGATCCGGCTGCTGGCGCATGATGGAGTGGACCTGATCAAGATGCTCTCGACCGGCGCAGTGCTGACCCATGGAAGCAGTCCCGCGTCCATTGAATTCACTGAGGAGGAGTTGCAGGCAGGCGTGGATGAAGCCAGCCACTTCGGGTTGCGCGTGGCCGTGCACGCGCACGCCTCCGAAGGCATTCGCAACGCGATTCTGGCGGGGGCGGCCTCCGTTGAGCACGCCGAAATGCTCGACGACGATCTGATTGCGATGGCAAAAAAGCGTGGAACATACCTCGATATGGATATTTATGACGAGGAGTGCATCCAGGCGGGCGCGCAAACGGGGCAAACCCCGGCGGACTTCCTGGCGCATGATGCGGAACTGGGAAGAATTCAACGGGAAAGTTTTCGCAAGGCCGTGAGAGCGGGAGCGAAAATGACGTTTGGCACCGATGCGGGTGTTTGTCCGTATGGAACGAGCGGGAAGCAGTTCGCGTTTATGGTGNNGCTGACTTGCTAGGCCATTCCAGCGAGATTGGCTCGATCAAGCCCGGGAAGTTCGCGGACCTGGTCGCAGTGAGCGGCGATCCGCTGAAGGACATCAGCCTGCTGGAGAACGTCGAGTTCGTCATGAAAGATGGAAAGGTCTACAAGTCGGCAGGTGCTGCGGGCTGCTCGCAGTGAACGTTCGCACCCACGCGCGTGTACATGGAGCAACTGCTGCGGATGAAGTCCGGCCCGGAGTCAACCCAATGAAATCGTCTAATCATCGGGTTGGTCTTCGGGTTGGAAATTTGGCGAGCAGAACAACTACCCACTTCCAAATGGTTGAATCATCGGAAGATAAAGATGGTGGGCTCTATAGGATTCGAACCTATGACTTCCACCGTGTTGCAAGGCGCGTTTTGACATCCTCCGCGCCGCAAGCGGCGAGGATTCCTACNNGGCTTAACTTTTGGCCATGCCCTGCCATAGGTCTTGTGGACGGAAAGGATTCTAGAACGAACGCAAGGGAAAAAACAAGGGGGCCTTTATATCCCCGGCCTGAAACGCCGAGGCTTTACGGCCCGACTTGGGTAATCAGAGATTTACAGGGAACGCTCGGGAGCGCTCAGGAATGCTCAGGAGCATAGTTTCAAGAACTTACGAACACGGGCCAGAAAGCTGGACCCACAAATGGACCCGCGCGTTAAACCGGGTTGGCACCCAGGGTTCGTTCGACTCGCTTCGCGTTTTGGCGGTGGCGATCTTGCCAACTATTGCGGACTGGACTCTTCTGCGCGTTGGCAACTGGACCCACTTCAACTCTTCAACTGCCCCAAGTCTTCTCTCTCGCCCTAGCTTAAATGGAAGTTTTTCACACTTGCGCGGTTCACAGATGTTGGCCGGTTATCTCCGATTTATCGCTAGTAGCGCCTAGCTCACTGGCCGGTTTTGGCGATCGCTGAGGATCTGTCGTTCCTGCCACGGGTGATCGGCTCCTTTACCGTCATCATATTGAACATGATGGTGAGTCGCTGAGTCGCTGTTTCGGGTGGCCTGCGAGACCTTTCCAAAAGATGCGAAGGATGGGCGACCGCTTCCGGGCTAATTCCGCGGGGGGACGGCGTAGTATGCGGTGCGTGCCTGAATCCTGTAGTCCTTGTTCCTGGCGTGGATTTCGACTTCACGAAGGGTGCCGTCGCGCGCGGTGTTTGTCGGCGTATAGCCGATGTTGTACTGGTTGCGCAACTCGTTGGCGATCTGATTGAAAGCGCTTTTCAGTTTGTCTGACTTGTTTCCCACTACGATGACGCGGCCACCAGTCTCTTCAGTAAGCTTGTTCATCTTGCCCTTGCCGGAATATTCGCCAGAGCCGTAAAAGCTGCGGTCGGCGCACAGCAGCACGTATATGATGCTGCCGGATTTCTGCGCCGCCTCAATCGCGTCTGGGATCCTCATCTGGCTGCCTTGATCTTCGCCGTCCGTAAGCAGAATCATCGCCTTGCGACCGACTTGCTGGGACAATTCATCGTTGGAGGCCAGGTACACGGCGTCATAGAGCAGCGTGCCGCGGAGCACGACGGGAACGGTGCCTCCCGGGCCGGGAGTGCCGGTTGTTCGGCCCCCGGTAATGTCGATGCGCGCGCTGTTCAGAGCGGTTTTCAGAACATCCACGGAGTTGGTGAAGTCCTGCAGCAGATTCACATTCACATCGAAGCCGATGACGAAGGCGAGGTCCTTGTCGCGCAAAATTTCATTGAGGAATTCGCCTCCAACCTGCTTTTCCATGTGGAGCACGCGCTCCTGGCTGCCGCTGGAATCAATCAGGATTCCCAGCGTCAGCGGGAGGTTAGACTCAGCCGCGAAGTACTTGATGGTCTGCGGCTTGCCGTCCTCCAGGATCTCGAAATCGTCTTTAGTAAGGTTGGGAATCAGCGCGCTCTTCCTGTCCTTCACATTGAAGAAGAGTTGGACCGCATTTACATTGACCTTTAGGGTCTCCACGGACTGATTTTGCTCTTCACGCTGGCTCTGCGTCGCATCAGAGAGTGGGGCCGATTGTTGGCCGTTAGCGGCTGAAAATCCAACAAGTATGCCCAGAACGAACAGGACGGCGAAGATCTGAGGGATGCGGACTTTGCCCATCAAGGTATTCTCTCGCTCTTTACCGCCAGCGTGGCGAAATCGCGATTCAATTGCAGGCTACGCAACTCGCCGGTACTTCCACGCGTGATCCGTGAACGCTACGCAGTTCCTCCCCTTGCGGCCCCGGGATCTTCGCCCCAATCGCTGAATTCATCCAGAGCTCGCGCAGCTGATAGTGTCTGTTTTCTTGGAGAAAAATCAGGCGCGCGCCCGGATGTGAAGGCGTGTTGACCGGCACCGTGTGAAATTTGATAGATTCTCGCCCGCGACCGGCCCGCAGATAGAAGGTACGATTTCCCGTTGGCGTGACTATGTAATGTCCGGCAGGGAACATAACCTGCCCGACCATGAAGTCAAAAGGAACGTCCACCGTGATCTTGGGAGGAGCTTGATCGTTGGGTTGCGCGCCTAGCCACGGTGGGGTCAGAAACAGGGCAAGAGCAACGCATGACACCAAAGCGGGCGTTTTCATGTATGTCCTAATTGTCCGCCAGAGGCTTGGGGATGTCTCTGAAAGGATCGCACACGGGGCGAAGGGACCTGCCTTTTGAGCAGGTCCCTAAAGAGTGTGGCCGAACCCGGCTATTCAGCTGCGATCTCAACGTACTTGTCACTTTTCGACTCGTCTTTCGACACAAGGGTATGTTTCACGTGCGACTGGGGCACATCCCGGCCGGAATCCCAACTCCAGATTTGGGTCAGGGAATATGTTCCGCCCGCCTGCACGAAAACCAGACTCGGGCGATGTGGCTTTTGTGACCCAGCCTGGTTCGTGTTCACGATTATGACGGCGCGGTCATGGTCATCAAGAATGGACCATATTGATAGTGTACCGTAACGGGCAACTGTGTAGTGCCCGGCAGGCAGAGACTTGCCCACGGCCACGAAATTGAATGGAATGTCTACCCGTATTGCAGTCTGGCCCAAAGCCGGAAGGCAAACCGCCACGAGAAGAGCAAAAAACAAGATGACTTTGCTGAACTTCATAATCTCGGATTCTCCCCATTTTTCAAGTTTTCGCACCGCGACGCCGGCGCGAAGTCAGATACTACGGAAGCCAAATGTGGCGCACCAGATTACGTCCGATCGCCAATTGGCGTCCCAAAGTAACTATGAAAAACCATGCTGCGTTATCTCATGCATTTGAGTCAGTTGACGAAAATCAGGCGAAAGCACGTTTTGACCACGGTGAGCGTAACCGCGATTTGTACGAAGCCGCTGGCGCGGCGGACGCTACCGCGTGTTCGAGGATTGACAGTTTGTGAGGGATCGAAAAAAGAAGTAAGTTGGGTCACGGAAAAGCGAGGTCGCTGTGACCCAACTACGCAACAAAATGCTGGAGGAACTCCAGCGCCTTAATTATTCCCATCGTACCGCGAAAACCTACATTCGCATATTCGCATCGTCCGTGAGTTCGCGGAGTATTTTCACCAGTCGCCCGACAAGCTTGGGCCCGAGCAAATCCGACAGTATCAGGCGTATCTGCTCCAGAGCAAGAAGCTAGCTCCAGCCACGGTCTCGCAGTATGTGTCCGCCTTGCGCTTCTTGTTCACCAAGACACTGCATCGGCACTTTCTCGCCGAGTACATTCCTACATTCCGTTTCCAAAATCCCGCAAGCGATTGCCGACCGTGCTCAGCCCAGAGGAGGTGGCTCGACTTATCAGCTCGGCCCGCAATCTCTATCACCGCACCCTGCATGACCTTATATTCCACCGCCATGCGCCGTGCCGAACTCTCGCGGATCTCTTGAAAACCTGGCGAATGGAGTGTGGTTACAGCCAGCCATCAGACTACATATTCGCGTCAGCCGACATGGACGGCAAACAACCCTTGTGGCCAAACAGCGTGATGGAGGATGGAGGACCACATCAGGCCAGCCGCCATTCGAGCCAAGATAACCAAACGTTTGGGTTGGCATACGCTTCGCCACTATGCCGAATCCCGGACTATGCCGAATGGGTTTGTGCCATCATGGCGCAGGTTCGGGAAAATCAGCCTGGACGCCATCTTGTTATGCGGCACGATTCGGCATAGTCCGGTACGCTTCACAGGTTCTTAAGGAAGCCCAGCAGCTCATCAGCAGGACGGTAAGATCCCCTCCTTCCTTTGATGGGTGTAGTCTTCGCTAGAATCTTTTCTTTCAAAGCGAGATTGGCGTCGAGGTAGATCTTATGTGCTGCAGCACATAAGCGGTATTGGACTAAACCGCTACGCG
>PMHI01000421.1 GCA_003156615.1 Acidobacteriaceae bacterium
ACCATCTGCGCTCGGCCGAATCCAGCCTCTTCCCTGTTGAAAAAACGGCCGGTTAAAGGCAGCGGCGACCAAGATACAGATCGCGGAAGCGGCGGGATACCCCGGAGGCTTCCGATCCCCCCGCGTGCCCTCCCGATCTCAGGTCGCACTCCTGGTAAGTGCGAATCGCTGCACCGCAAGAAATGTTTTGGCGTTGCGCGACGACACGTGTAAGGTTCGCAAGGGGAGAAGATGGACCTATGTGTTTCTCAGCCACAGCGAACTTTGTTGGCAGCGGAGTTCTGGGCGCCGTAGGCGTCGTCACATTAACCCGGGTGAAGCACCGCCGCGAGATCCTCTTCGCGGCCCTGCCCATTCTATTCGCCATTCATCAGTTCATCGAAGGATTCGTCTGGCTCGGCCTGGATGGCATTCTCTCGCCCACGGTGGGGCACAACATGGGGGCGGCCTTTATGCTCTATGCTCAGGGATTGCTCCCTTTCCTGCTGCCGCTAAGTGTGCTCCTGTTCGAGCCCACCGCAAGGAGCCGCAACCGCATGCTGCCATTCCTCGTGCTCGGCGGAGCCACGACGCTCTACATACTCTGGGCGCTGACCGCGTACCCATTGCAGCTCTACGTCAGGAGAAACAGCATTGTCTACATCAACCAGGCGACCAATAATACAGCGGTCGCGTTGTTTTATGTGATCGCAACCTGCGGATCGCTGTTTTTCTCAAAGATCAGAATGATGATAGTGTTTGGTGCGGCCAACCTGGCGATTCTCCTGACTGTAATGGAGGTCAAGCGCTACGCCTTCACCTCGCTGTGGTGTGCCTATGCGGCGGTCGCAAGCGTGATCATCCTGGCTTATTTCTGGAAAAGCCACGGAGACCGCCCATTCCTCTACGCGTAGCCGGGCCTTGATCGTGCTGGCGTCACGCACCGACGGTGCTTTATCCTTCGTGCACTTTGCGAAGGGTGGGAGCGGGAATGCTTACACAACCCAGCGATCAAGAATTGTCCAGGCACCATCCTAATCGCCTTTGCAGAAACCGGAGAAGCCAGTGAGAACTCGACTAGCCGTAATCCTGCTGTGCATCGTGTCGGTGCCGGCCGTCGTAGTGCAGACCGTTGTCGCGCAGACAACGAAGAGCGGCTTTTTCAAAACTTCCGACGGCATCAGTATCCATTACCTTGAAGCAGGCAGCGGCCGGCCCGTCGTCTTTATCCCCGGCTGGACCATGCCGGCCTGGATCTGGCAGAAGCAAATCGACGAGTTTTCGAAGAAGTACTACGTCATTGCCGTCGATCCCCGTTCGCAGGGCGAGAGCGACAAACCGCCGAACGGCCACCTGCCCGAAACCCGCGCCCGCGATTATAAAGAGCTAGTGGATCGACTTGGCTTAAAGCGGCCAGTCCTAGTCGGCTGGTCGATGGGATGCGGGGAGCTCATCAAATATGCCGAACAATTCGGCACCGATAACATTGGCGGTCTAGTGTTGGTTGACGGCCTTCTGACCGAAAAGCCCAGCCCTGAGCTGTTCGTCGCCCTTTCGGAATGGATGAACCACCTCCAACTGGATCGCCAGAAACAAGCCGACGGCTTTGTCCGGTCCATGTTCAAGAAGCCGCAGCCAGAGGACTACCTGAAGCGCATCATCGACGCCTCCGCCCAGGTTCCCGCCGACACCGCGGTAGTGCTGATCTACAACATGATTGCCGTAAAGGATTTCTCAACCGGCTTAGCCAGGATCAATAGGCCGACCCTCTTCATGTACCAACCTGAAACCCAGCAAACCGCCGACTTCCTGAAATCAAAACTAGGCGACAAGCTCCGCCTGGAGCGATTCGACGGCGACGGCCACGCCCTTTTCGTCGATGACCCAGAGAAATTCAACCAAGTCCTAGAAGAATTCCTGCAAAGCCTGCCCAAGTGATCCACACACGGGCCCCCTTGCAGTCAGTGCTAACTCGATGATTCCAAAGATTTCGGGAGGGGATATCCGTGTTTTAGGTAAGAAATCTCATCCCAGACCCTTCCGGCAAACCGCAATCAGAAACATTTCAAGCAGAAATCCACAAACTGCGCTTCCCCACGCCCGAAGCCGACCTTCCCCGCCGAACCCTTTCTGTCAATTACTCTCTGCTCACCCTGCCAGATAATCTGAAGAAGATAATCCGAAGAAGAAATCTGCAGAAACTCCGCGCTGCGGAGAAACGCAGACCTGACCACCGGACCCAAACATCGATGAAGTCCCTCCTGACGCCCGGCATTTGTCTCGCGGCCATTGCGGCGCTGCTGCACACAGGCCTGCTCGCACCCAATGTCGCGCTCGTCACATACGCTTTCTTCGCCGCGACCATCGCAGGCCTGCTGCTAGCCTGGCGATTTCATTCCAGCCGTATCTTCTTTGCCGTCCTGGTTCTATTTCTGGCTCAACAAGCAATTTCATACTTCTCCCAAGGATACGTCGCAACCAGCGGACCAGGCAGCACCGCGCTAGCCGGAGTCGGCCTGCTTTTGCCCCTCAACTTTGTCCTTCTCTCGTTTCGACAAGAAAAAGGATTCACCTTCTCCAGCATCGCGCCGCCAGCGCTGTTGCTGTTCGTTCAGTCGGTAATCCTCGCCGTGCTCTGCCGACCTGAGCCCTCAGCCGCCGCGCAACACGCTCTGCATCATGCTGTCGCGCCAGCGCCGCTGCCCTTCGCCACACTGCTGGCATTCGCTGCCGCCGCAGTAGTGTTGCTCATTCGCTTCCTGCTATTCCACAAGCCCGCGGAAGGCGGTCTCCTCTGGGCGCTCGCAGCTTCACTCCTGTCGCTCCATTTTGGCGGAGTGGGACAAATCCCCACCGCTTACTTCGCCGCCGCGGCGTTCATCCTCGCAGGCGCCATCATCGAGACGTCTTACCTGCTCGCCTATCACGACGAACTCACGACACTGCCCGCCCGCCGCGCTCTCAAGGATGCGTTGCTTCGCCTCGAGCCACCGTATTCCATCGCAATGGTCGACATCGATCACTTCAAGCGCTGCAATGACACCTACGGCCACGACACCGGAGATCAGGTACTGCGCATGGTCGCGTCACGCCTGGCACGCGTGTCGGGCGGAGGACAAGCCTACCGTTGCGGCGGAGAGGAATTTGCCATAGTGTTCCCCGGCAAGACAACCAGTGACGTCCTAGATCATCTGGAAAAGCTGCGCGGCGCCATCGAAGCCAGCAAGCTTCGCTTGCGTGGCCCAGATCGCCGCCAAGACGCACGCGGTCCCGACCGCCGCAACCAGCGCCCGCGCGGTCGTGGTCAAACCAGCCACGCTATCCGGCAGCTTTCTCGCGTAACCGCGCCAGCCGAACTCTCGGTGACTGCAAGTCTTGGCGTTGCAACTTCGAGGGGAGAACATCCGTCTGCCGAAGAAGTCCTTCAGGCAGCCGATAAAGCCCTCTATCGCGCGAAAGCCGCAGGACGCAATCGGATCGAAATTGCCTCCGCTCCCCGGCGCCGAACCCGCACCAAAGCCGCCGGCATCGCCTGAAGCGAGAGCTGGATTCGGGAAGCGTAAGCGGGCGAAGTGGGTCGTCCCGACCCGCATTGAAGGCAGGGAACGTCCGGCCCGGACCGTCACCTCACGGCGAGGCATGACGCCCCGGGCGCGTACGTTTTCGCAAGCACCACAGGCCGTGCGGTCAGCCCGCGGTCGAAGGAGGTGTCGAATCTCTCCGTCCACTACCGGCGCAGGCCGGACACTTTATGCGGATAAATGCAACGCCTTGGGACTTACCGCTAATGTCCGCAGGCCGTGCAATATATCCGGTACCGCCGCAGCGCGGGCAGTCTCTCGGATCCACTCGTCCCCCTCAATTACTAGGAAGTTTTTCACCAATTCGCGCCCGTAGCACCGGAAAGTTAATCCTGTTACGAAACACGAACAACATTCGGGTCCGCACCTGCTAACCGCGCGCCGGGGTAAACATGTTTGGGGATCGAAAATAGGCACCCTTCGGGAGAGTGTGAGGGTTTCTCCCGCATCGTGAGGGCATCCCGTCCCCCCGAGACAACAGGTGGGACTAATCGGGAGCTTAGGCAAACGATTGTCAGAAAGTCTGAGAAGGCACTGCTCTAGGCTCTACTCGTGCTTCTCTTCCGCTTCTCGAAGACCGGCGCCGATTCAAGCAGGGGTGTCTATATTGCGGCGGGGCAGGTGTTCGTGTACAACCCCGGTATACGGATGCTGAAGGATTAACAAATCTCCTTCTGGGGAGGCCGATACCTGAAGTTCCTGCAAGGGTATGCGGCCGAAGGCGTGCCAGTGCAAGCGCTGACGACGCAGAACGAAGTGGATACCGATCAGGATGGGAGAATGCCGACCATAACTACAATTTGTGGGGACGTGTCGTGGGCTCACGTTCATTCGACCAATCATGAGAGCCCGTGACAAGAACCACTCATCCGGCGTGCTTACTCCCCGAAAAATCGGTTCGAGCGTCGTCGCTATCGATCGAAAAGACCCTCACCTCGGACGTGGTAAAATGTAGCTCCGCACGCCGGAGAGGTGGCAGAGTGGCCGAATGCGGCGGTTTGCTAAACCGTTGTACGGGCTAACACCTGTACCGAGGGTTCGAATCCCTCCCTCTC
>PMHI01000221.1 GCA_003156615.1 Acidobacteriaceae bacterium
GTAAGTGGATGCTGGCGCATAACCTTCCGCATCCGCATGGACTTGCTCTCGCACCAAGGCTCGCGGCCTCGAGCGCCCTCTGGTATGGAGAAATGTCGCGGGCCGACGAAGCGAGTCAAAAGCTGTTTCTCGATCGCTACCACCAGGAAAACATCAAGCTCNNCCAATACCGGCACTTGGGAGATCGATCCGAAACGGTTTCCCAACAGCTTTCGTCCCATCGACGACTACGCTCACTCGATGGGAATTCAGGCGATTCTTTGGTTCGAGTTCGAGCGGGTCACGCGCGGGAGTTGGCTGTGGGAAAAACATCCCGAATGGCTGCTGAAAAGTTCAATGCAAGAGCAACATGGGCAAAGGCTGCTCAATCTGGGGAATCCGGAGGTAGTGCGGTGGATCGTCGACTACCTGGACAAATTCATTACGCAGAACGGCATCGACGTCTATCGCATTGACTTCAATATTGCGCCGCTTCCCTTCTGGCGTGAAACCGATGCGCCTGACCGCCAGGGGATTACCGAGAACAAATACGTCGCGGGATTTCTTGAATATCTCGACGAGTTGCAAGTAAAGCATCCGGAGGTTCTCATCGACACCTGCGCCTCGGGTGGCCGGCGCGACGATTTGGAAACGCTGCGCCGCTCCGTGCCCATGCATCGCAGCGATTACTCCTATGAACCGGTGGGGCAACAGAACATCACGTACGGCATGTCGTTCTGGATTCCGTATTTCGGGTCTCCCAATGCTTCACGGGACAACTATGTATTCAGAAGCGCGTGGGGACCACAGGTGAATCTCGGGTGGGACGTGCGACGTACGGATTTGAACTACGACTGGATGCGGCGGGGAATCAGCGATTGGCGTTCCGTGGCCGACAACTATTTCGGCGATTATTATCCGTTAACCGCCTATGACCCGTCGGATCATGCCTGGATGGCGTGGCAGTTCAACCGCCCCGAAACTGGCCGAGGCCTGGTGCAGGCTTTTCGGCGATCGAACAGCGAAGCGACCTCCGCGCAGCTTGAGTTGCACGGTCTTGAGCCCGAGGCGCGCTATGAAATCGGCAATCTCGACACCCCAGGAGTTCAGACTCTGAGTGGTCGTGAGTTGATGCAGCAGGGTGTCAAAGTTTCGCTGCCGGAAAAGCCCGGCGCAGCCGTTCTGACGTACCGGCGTTTGCAACGGTGATCGCTGCCGGGAGACCGGTCGGAGTGAAGACCGTCCGCTTTATCTTTCATTCCTGCGCAGCCATCGACTACGCGGCTGCTATATTTGGAAAAGATGAAAACGCCGTACCTCAAGAGACTCTCGAAGACCACATGGGGAGTCGCAGTGAATCGGATGGCAAGCCGGCTTCTCTCGTATCGAGCCGCAATTGTTCTAGGTTTAGCGATCGCGTGGGTTCCGGGCTGTCTCGCACAATCTGCCCCGCAGAATTCTATGGAACTTCCGGTAATCTCTCCGGCTCACTCCTATCCGCAAATCGATGCGCTGGTAAAAGGGAAGAAATGGAAGGAAGTTGCGGCTGTTGCGGCGGACCTACATCGCACAGATGCTGATAATCCCACCGTGTTGTACTGGCTGGGCACAGCTCACCTGCAACTTCGCGAACCTGTGGAGGCGGTTCAGGCTTTCCGTTCCGCGGAAAAATTAAACCTGGATACGGCTCTTTTCCACGAAGGGTTAGGTCTCGCTTATTACGACCTGAATCAGTTCAGATTGTTCGAAGAGCAGATGACGAGGGCCGCGACCTCGGACCCGCGCGATTCGAAGCCCAACTATTACATGGGCCTTTATCGCTGGAGCATCCGGTCGGACGCCGCGGGAGCTTTGGATTTCTTTGAGAAGGCGATTCAGCTGGCACCGAACGACTGGAAGAGTATTTACCAGTCGGGGAATTGCCTGGAGCAGTTGGGCAAGGTCGACGAAGCGCGCGGTCGCTACGAAAAGTCCATTGCATTGCTCGACCAGGCCAGCTCCCCGTATGGCTGGCCCTATCAGGGTTTGGCGCGCCTGACCGCCGATGCCGACCCGCAGCGTGCACTCCAGTTGGCGAAGAAAGCCGTAGAGCTCGAACCCAACGAGCCTTCGAACCACCTGCAACTGGCGCTTATCTACGAACGCATCGAGAAACTCCCCGACGCAATCCAGGAAGCGGAAATAGCCGCCGACAAGAATCCGAACGACTCCAAAACACGCTACGCTCTCTACAAATTTTATCGCGAAGCGGGCGACCCTCGAGCCAAGACTACGCTTGAGAAGTTTGAGCAGACGAAAAGACTTTATGACCCGGACTGATGCACTCTGGCTACTATGGATTGGCCTGATTCTTTTACTTGGGCCAGCGGCCAGCCTCGAAGGCCAGTCTGATGCTGTCCTCGATCCGGGGAAAGCCGCGCAAGCGAAGTCGCAGGAAGAATTCGATAAATATCTGGAAATTGTCGTCGCGGCCGACCCGCACCAGGTTATCGGCAAGGTGGACGCTTTCGTTTCCGAGTTCCCTCAATCCGAGTTGCTGTCCGCCGCCTATCAATACAAAATGCATGCGTGCGAAAAACTGAATGATTTCGATGGTATGTTGGCGACCGGAAGAAAAGCATTGCTGGGAAATCCCGACAACGTGAATATTCTGTTAGCGCTGGCTCCGGCGATGGCGAGCCGGGCCGCCGGCAGAGCGGACCGAGATCAACTGCTTTCCCAGGCGGAGGCTGACGCTTATCTCGCTCTCGAAAAACTTGAGGCAACTCGGCTCTCGCGGAAAGTCTCGGTCGAGGAATGGACGGCACAGAAACATCAGATGCAGTCTGAAGCGCACGGTGCGCTCGGGCTTGTGGCCTTGCAAAAGAAAGAGAACGAGATAGCAGTCCGCGAATTTTCAGCCGCCATTCGTCTTGATCCCCGGCCCCAAGGGATCCAATACCTCCGGCTAGGCATGGCCTTTAACGCGCTGGCAGCCTCCGACGATGCGGCGAAGAACTTTCGTCGCGCTGCGGAACTGGGTCCTGAGCCGGTGCAAAATCTGGCGCTCAAAGAGTTAAAGAGCCTCTCCGACAAGAACGTGCCCCGATAATGGAGTCGCTGAGACTCATCGCCGGAAGCTTCCCCCGGAGCTGACGCCCCTATTTTTGCGAGTGCCGCCCCTGGGCAATCGCTTCCAGAAATCTTCGGGCATTGGCGCTGATGGTGGCGGAATCGTTCGTTTCGAGCGCATTTCGTGAAATCACGTTTTCTCCCACACCCACCGCACTGGCGCCGGAAGCCAGGTATTGCGAAACATTCTCCGCGGTAACGCTGCCCGTCACCACGAAGTCGATATCGGGGAACGGTCCTTTCAGAGACCGAAGGTAGGCCGGCCCACCCACTGAGTTCGAGGGAAATATTTTCACGAAGTCCGCGCCCGCCTTCCACACGGCGAGTATTTCCGTAGGCGTTAACGCCCCTGGCATGCATACCTTGTCATGTTGTCGCGTCACACCGACTACCTCAGCATCGAGTACGGGGCTGACGATAAACTCGGCACCGGCCTGCAAAGCCTCGCGACAGCTCTCCGCATCGAGCACAGTCCCGGCTCCGACCAGCAAGTCGTCGCCGTAATGGGCCGTCAGTTCCTTGATGATGCCAACCGCATTGGGGACAGTCAGGGTGACCTCAGCGATGTTGATGCCTCCGCCCATGATTCCCCGCACTGCGCATATGGCGTGTTCATACGATGACACGCGAATCACAGGGACCACGGCGAGTTGACGGATCAGCGCAAGCGACTTTTCTTTTGTCCAGGAAATGGTAGAACCCACCTTTAAGTTTGTGAAATGCCTAGGCCACGGAATAATGGGACCGGAGTTGCCGCATAGCTTCTTCCACGGATGCTGCCCTCTTGCTGAAAAACAACGCGAGCGCCATCAAGCCGAGCAAAGTGTCCTCTTCGATTGGACACAATCTGTATTCCGACTGCAAGTTGTGTTGGATGATGGTGCGAAGCAGTCCGAGCTTGCGGACGACGCCCCCAGAGAAGGCGAGGTTCCGCCACGAACGATCCGGCCAAATGCG
>PMHI01000563.1 GCA_003156615.1 Acidobacteriaceae bacterium
AGCCGGGCCCGCTACTTGGTTGCAAAATCTTTAGTCCTCGGTCAGGACGGTAACCATTCAGGACGGTAACCATCAAGTGCAAGCAGTCCGCCTCCTCCCGCATGGTCCGGCGGTACTTGGGCTCGTTGGGAAATTCTTTCTTGAACTTGTCGCCGTGCCAGCGCGAAGGCCGCAAAGAAAACCCGAGAGCAGAGGGCACCGGGGGATCACCGACTGGGGAATGCTTTCTTTAGCCCTGTGAAAAGAAGAATGATCCAACCTTGCGGCGTGGGCCACTTTACGCGATGGAGAGAACGTTGATTTTGCGGCGAATCGGGTGCGGAATGCAAAGGCTAAACTGTTAACTGCAAAGTTCACTGAGAAGCACGTGGTGAAGAGTTTTCGCGGCCACGATGCTTTTTGTCACGCGCATCTCCGGGCCGCGGTGGCGTCGAATCTTTACAATCTCAAAAGCAGTTTTTCTGCTCGGACAAGCTCGACGCAAAGAAAAACAGAAGGCAGATAAGATTGAGAAGTTGTCTCATTCGATAACACCAACACAATCCTACCGGCTCGAGCATGAAATGATGAGCCGCTAACCTTGGTTGTTGGTTGTTCCAAGAACCTTTACCAAACTTGACAATCAACACGCGCAAGTCCCCTCGGTCCCAGTACTTCCGTTCTAGACGCAAACTGCGCAGCGCCCAGGGTTTTTCCCCAAGGCGACCGATATCGGGTTAGAATTAAAGCACCCCACCCCCGGCGGTCGAGCATCCAAGTGATCATGCTTCCGGGAAGTGCGCGCAGTTCAAACAGGATCAGCTCCAATAGAATCAGGTCCGATAGAACTAATTCCAGCGTCGTCAGGTCGTGCATGAATCGAATTTTTTACGCCGTTTTAGTATTCTCAATCCTCTCAGCGGCCGCGGCCGCGCAAAATGCTCCCTCCTCCCCTAAGGAGGCGAAGCCAGCGGACTCAAACGCAGCCCAGGCCAAGTCATCACCGTTTTCGCCGCGCAAAATAGACCGCTCTGCCGCGTATTACCACTACACCGTCGCACACATGTACGAAGAGCAGGTCACGGTCTATGGCCGCAGCGAGTTGGCGAATAAGGCCATGGATGAGTACCGGCTTGCCATCGAGGCCGACCCGTCTTCCGAATTCCTGACCTCCGGCCTGGCCGAACTCTACGTGAAGACCGGACGCATCCGCGACGCCGTACTCCAAGCCCAGGACATTCTCAAGCGCGATCCGAACAATCTGGAAGCTCACAAGCTGCTGGGGCGGATTTATCTGCGGTCGCTGGGCGACATGCCGGGCAGCGGTAACGGTTCCGATAACGTGCTCAAGCTGGCCATCGAACAGTACGAACAGATTGTGAAGATCGAGCCCGACAATGTTGACGACCACCTACTGCTCGGCCGCCTCTACCGCCTGAACAATGATTTGCAAAAGGCGGAAGCCGAACTGAAGATCGCGGTGAAGCTCGATCCCGACTCGGAAGAAGCCGTCACTACGCTTTCTCTGCTTTACAGCGACGAAGGCGATACCACTCAGGCCTTGCAGGTGCTCAGTTCCGTGCCCGACACGGGCCGCTCTGGCAAGCTATATGCCGCACTGGGCGCCACCTACGAACAGCGCAAGGATTACAAGAGCGCGATCGATGCCTACAAACATGCCATTCAGTTAGACCGCGACAATCTCGACGCCATGCGTGGTCTGGCGGAAAATCTTTTGAACGACGGCCAGATCGACGCCGCGCTCTCTCAATACAAGGTGATCGCCGACGCCAATCCAGAGGATGCGCAGACCTACCTCCGCATCTCTGAGATCTACCGCCGCCAAGGTAAGTACGACGAGGCGCTGGAAAACCTGAAGAAGGCGGAAGCCATGGTTCCCGACGCTCTCGAAGTTCCTTACAACGTCGCGGTGGTTTACGAAGCCCAGGCTCGCTACGACGAGGCCGCAAAGATTTTGCAGGATCTGCTGAAGAAAACCGAGAAGCCCGACAACAGCTACTCTCAGGCCGACCGCAACAATCGTGCGATCTTCATGGAGCGCCTCGGAATGGTCTACCGCGACCAGGAGAACTATCCGGCCGCGGTGGAAGCTTTCCGCAAGATGATCCCGCTCGGAGACGACAACGCTCGCACCGCTTATCAGGACGTAATCGATACCTACCGCGAAGCCAAGCAGTGGCAGGAGGCCACGGCCGTCGCCAAAGAGGCCGTCCAAAAGCTGCCTGACGACCGCGAGCTCCGCATGGTACTGGATGCTCAACTCGCCGACACCGGCGATCCCGAGAAGCCTCTCGCCGACGTGCGTTCGCTGCTCAAGGGCGCGCCGGAAGACCGCGACGTCTACCTCCGGTTGTCGATTATGTACACGCGTCTGCACCGCTGGAGCGACGCCGAAGAGGCTCTCAACAAGGCTGAAAAGCTGTCCACCAAGGCCGAAGACCAAGAGTACGTCTCCTTCCTGCGCGGCTCCACCTATGAGCGCGAGAAGAAATTCGACGCAGCGGAAGCCGAATTCAGGAAAATACTGGCCGCCAATCCGCAGAGCTCCGCCACCCTGAACTATCTCGGTTACATGAATGCCGATCGCGACGTTCGGCTCGAAGAGTCGCTCAACTACATCAAGCTGGCCGTGAGCCTGGAGCCCACCAACGGCGCCTATCTGGATTCCCTGGGCTGGGNNTTGCGCATGGGTTCCGACCCAACCGTGCAGGATCACCTCGGCGATCTCTACCAGAAGACCGGCCGGTTGAAACTTGCGGCTGCTCACTGGGAGCGTGCCGTCCAAGAGTGGAACAAAACCGTAGCTTCGGAACTGGACACCGATCTGTTCGCGGCCACGCAGAAGAAACTCGACGCCGCCAAGGTGCGCCTGGCCAAGGAAGGATCGGGGCAGCAGTAATTCGTCCCGAGTCTCCGAGCAAGGCAATCCCGGCCGCCACGGCTCGGCGGCTGTAAATGCCTTTCATTCGCAACTCGGATCGGTACTCGGTACTAGCAACTCTGTTAGACTTTTGAGCATGCAGGCCGGCTACGCGGTGCAGGTGGAACATTCCCGCGGCCGCCGCTTCCCTGAGCCGCAGCATCCCTACCGCAACGACTTTCAGCGCGACCGCGATCGCGTCATTCATGCCCGCGCCTTTCGCCGCCTCGAAGATAAGACCCAGGTTTTCACGCGCCGCTACTCCGACCACTTCCGCAACCGCCTCACCCACACCATTGAAGTCGTGCAAATATCCCGCACCGTCGCGGGCGCGCTCGGCCTCAACGTCGATCTCGCCGAAGCCTTGGCCCTGGTGCATGACCTCGGCCATCCTCCATTCGGCCACGCCGGCGAAAAAGCGCTCGATACCGCGATGCGTTCCCACGGTCTCTTCTTCGAGCACAACCTGCACGCCTTGCGCATTGTGGAAGACTTCGAGCAGCGTTACGCCGCCTTTCGCGGGCTGAACCTGACGTTCGAAGTGCGGGAGGGCATCATCAAGCACTCGCGCGATTACGATCCAACAAAACATCCCGAACTGGCGGAGTATCTTCTCGACCAGCGGCCCCCGCTCGAAGCCCAACTCATCGACTTGACGGACGAAATCGGCTACAGCACCGCGGACCTGGATGACGGCTACGAAGCCCACCTGCTGACGCATGAGCAAATCCCCTCCGGCGTGCCCATCTTTAAACGTTTTTTGCACGAGGTTGAGCAGACTTATCCCGAGGCCGCCGACAAGCTGAAATTCAACGAAGCTCTGAAAGGCGTGTTCAACCGTCTGGCCGGCGATCTGATCACCAATACCGAGGCGCGGCTGAAACGAGCCGGAATCGAAACTCTGGCCGATGTTCGTCTGCACAAAGAGCGGCTAGCCGCTTTCAGCCCCGAAGTGGAAGCCGAACGCAAGCAGATCAAAGACTTCCTCTACGAAAATCTTTATTGCAGTGAATCGCTGGCAGGAGAAAAAGACGATGCCGAGCGCATCGTCACCGAACTGTTTGCCTTCTGGATGGAAAACCCGTCAGCCTTGCCGCACCATTACCACGAGAAAGCCGGCCAAGAGTCTCTGCCGCGCGTGGTCTGCGACTACATCGCCGGCATGACCGATCATTTCATTATCGAACAGTACGAAAAACATTGCGGCAGAACGGCCTAGCCGCACACACCCGCAATTTCCCTGGCTTGCAGTCCTCCCTNNGCATCGCCCGGACAGCTGACAATCACGTCTTCTAGTGGCGGAAATGCCGCACCCCAGTGAACAGCATGGCGAGCCCCAGGCGGTCCGCGGCTGCGATGACCTCGGGATCGCGTTGTGAGCCGCCGGGTTGAATGATTGCAGTCGCGCCCGCCTTGGCAATTTCCTCGACACCATCGGGAAACGGAAAGAATGCGTCGGAGGCGACGACCGTTCCCGGCAGCGGCAATTGCGCTTTCATGGCGCCGATCTTGGCCGAGTCGACGCGGCTCATCTGACCGGCACCGACACCCACGGTCTGCCCATCGCGGGCGTAGACAATGGCGTTCGACTTCACGTGCTTCGAAACCTTCCAGGCGAACAGCAGCGCCCGGGTTTCTTCGGGCGTGGGCGCACGCTGGGTGACGACTTTGAGGTCGTCGTCCCGCAAAGTGCGAGAGTCGGCGTCCTGCAGAAGAATTCCGCCAGAAACATTCTTGAGAATCCACTTCTGGGGCGCGGCCGCAACCTCGATCAGGCGAAGATTCTTCTTGGTGGCGAACCGGGCCTTGGCCGACTCATCGAAGGCGGNNACTTCGAGGAAGAGCTTGTGCATCTCATCGGCCGCATCGCCGTCGATCATACGGTTCACGCCAATCACGCCGCCAAAAGCGGAGACGGGATCGCACTCCAGGGCCCGCCTGTAGGCTTCGGCTAAAGTCTTTCCGGTCGCGGCGCCGCAGGGATTGGTGTGCTTGATGATGGCACAGAAGGGCTCGTCGAGCGCGGGATGGTTAAATTCCTGGGCCAGATCCCAGGCGGCCTCGAGGTCGACGATGTTGTTGTAGGAAAGCTCCTTGCCCTGAAGCTGGCGCGCATTGGCCACGCCCAGGCCGGAGCCATCGGAATACATCGCGGCCAACTGGTGCGGGTTCTCGCCATAGCGCAGGTCGAGGATCTTCTGGAACGAGAGGCGGAGGGTCCTCGGGAAAGCTTCGTCTTCTCCTGGCGCCGGCAGACGAAAATCGGCAGGGATGGAGACGCATTCGAGGGTAGAGGCGATCGCGGAATCATAAGCCGCGGTGGTGGCGAAGGCCTTTTGCGCCAGCCGCCACTTGGTTTCGAGCGAAAGCGCGCCGGCGGAGCGGACGAGTTCTTCGGCAATGGCCGGGTAGTCGGCCGACGATGTGACGACGGCGACATCGTGAAAATTCTTGGCAGCAGAACGAATCATGGACGGTCCGCCGATGTCGATGTTCTCGATCAACTCTTCAAACGGCACGCCCGGCTTGGCGGCGGTTTTCTCGAAGGCATAGAGGTTGACGACGACCATGTCGATCGGCTGAATGCCGTGCTCGGCCACGGCGGCGGCGTGGGTGGGATTTTCGCGGCGATGCAGGATGCCGCCATGAACTTTGGGATGGAGTGTCTTGACGCGGCCGTCGAGCATTTCAGGAAATCCGGTGAGTGCAGAGATGTCTTTGACTGCGACGCCGGAGTCGCGCAGGAGCTTGGCCGTGCCTCCGGTCGAGACCAGTTCGATGCCGAGGCCGGAAAGCTGGCGAGCGAAATCGACGAGACCCGTCTTGTCGGTGACGCTGAGGATGGCGCGCTGGATTTTAGATTCGGCGGACATGGGATTTCAGTCGGGAAGACCTTGGGAGGCGAAAAGCAAGTTTATCAGTTATTGCGCCACTGGTGGTTCGCCGTCGTTCGTCAGCGCTGCCGATGGGAGTCGCAGATGCAGTTTTGTGCAGGCACCGTACGACGGTAGCGCTGACAACGCGCCGCAGAAGCTTCCTGCGTTTGCCCTTCCGCGGTTCCTACGTTTTGGCTTTAGCTTTCAGCTTGACGTGCCCGTCGCTGAGATCCACGGAGAATTCGACGTCCTGGCAGCCGTGCCGCTTGCGGATCTCTTCCGTCTTTTTCCGCACGAAGGAGGAGAAGGAATCGAGGTTGCCGGATACATTCTCTCCCACCTTCTTCTTAGCCGCGACCAGCGTGTTGTATAGGCGCTCCACCTGCTCGGCTTGATCAGCGCCCTGCAGGGTGAAGGGCTGCGAGGTGGCGGCCGCTGCGGCCCCGGCCGTAGCGGCATGACTCAAACCATAAACCGGATTGTGCTGGGGCTTGTGCTCCTCTTCAGGGCGGACACCCTGCACGGCCAGAAGCGCATCCTGCGGACGGCGGTAGCCTTCTTCGCGAATGCGTGACTTCTTGCGCCACAAATCGCTGTAGATGGCGTAGCGCTGAGCCATTTCGTTGTAGCGGAAGCGCTGGGAGAAGCTCATGCGACCGCCGTCGGAAAACTTGCGCAGCAGCGACAGTACCTTCCATTCGATGTCGGTGGGGGGCCGTTTGGTCGGGTTGTTGAAGTAGACCTCGTACTCGATCTTCAGCCGCCGAAGCTGGGTCTCGAGCAGGTTCAGTTCTTCATCGGTGGTCAAGGGCGGTCTCCAAGTGACAGTGTAGTGAGAAGTGGTGGCGGCGGCGAGGTACCCGGTGGGCACCGGAGGTCATGGTACGAAAGTAAGGGCAGCGCATGGCCCCTTAGCCTTTTGCTCCCAGCCCATCCGCTACGGACCTGCGGATTCGAGCAGGGGCTCACGGTTTGCACGTTAAGAAAGACACCAAAGAAAGTGCGTCTCAAGAGTAAGGCGCGGCGCCCGGCAGGTGGGAACTGCTAGAGGCNNAGCGCGAGCCCGTGGGCCGAATGCACGAAGAAGCCTAGGAAACAACCGAGAAGAGGGAAAGGAAAAACCGCGCCGCCCGGCATTCCCGGCCAGGTCTGAAGTGCGGAGCTAGTGGTGGCATGCTCTTGGACTGATTACTTCCCAGAATTTGCGGCCATCTTCTTCACCATGGCCAACACCAGCTTGCGGTCGCTGTCATTGAGGTTGGTGGCGTAGCGCCGGACCTGGCTGAGGAACCGGACTTCGTCATCGGAGAGTTGCGGCAGTCCCTTCGAGCCGTTGCTGGGCCCGGATTCGGAGAAGAACTGCGACAGCGCAATCTCCATGGCCCCGGCAATCTTCGATAGCGTGTCGAGCGAGGGGATGGTATGGCCGTTCTCTACGCGCGACAGGTAGCAGCGCAGCAGGCCGGTGCGCTTCTCGATGTCTCCCTGAGACATACCTTTCTGCAGCCGGTAGTTTCGGATGGTCTCGCCGATGTTGATCTGGGGGAGCATTGCAGGATGCGACATATTAACCAGATCGGGATTTTCTGGCAAGTGGAAATTAGTGCTATGACAAAACCGGTGCAAATCAGGGTTTGATTCGGACAGACCATGGCTATCCTTAGACAGTGTGCAAAAAATAATCACCGCCATCTGGCGTGGCGCGGGCGGAGGTTCGGCGGCAGGCGGTCCCGAAGCTATTTCTTCAAGTTCTCCGCGAGAAAGCTGACGGTGCGTTTCCAGGCGTCGGCGGCATCGTCGGGACGATAACCGGCTTGGTTATTCGGATTTTCGAAGCCGTGGCCGGCGTCGTCATAGATCTTGATATCGACCTTCTTGCCCAACTGCTTTATGGACGCCTCAAACTTGTGCACGTCGTCGGGGGTAATGCCATGATCCTGGCCGCCAAACAGTCCGAGGATGGGGGCATGGATTTTCTTCAGCGCCTCGGGGTCGGTGGCGAGATGGCCGTAGTTGATGACATCGGCCGCGAGTGTCGGCTCCTCGAGCGCCACGTCCAGCGCATAGCCTCCGCCCATGCACCAGCCGATCGCGCCGATGCGGTCTTTGCTGACGTTGGGTTGCGACTGGAGAAATTCAAAAGCCGCATGCAGGTCGCGCTTGGCGCGGTCTTCCGGGACTCCGCGCATGATTTCATGGGCCATGTCAGGCGTGGTAGCTACCTTGCCGCGGTACAAATCGATCGCAAGCGTTACGTAGCCCTGATCGGCCAGCTTCGCGGCTTGATCCTTGACCCAATCATTCAGGCCCCACCACTCGTGGATCACGACGATGGCGGGAAATGGTCCCTTGCCGGCTGGCGAGTAGAGCACGGCCTGGACGGTCTCATCGCCACTTTTATAGGAGACGGCTCGGCTGTCGGCGGCGAAGGCACCGGAAGTCAATCGTGCGGCGAACAAAATGG
This sequence comes from Acidobacteriaceae bacterium, assembly GCA_003156615.1. The sequence goes on from PMHI01000563.1 coordinate 8,261, forward strand.
CGAGCAAAACGACGGTAACTTTCTTCATGGCTCTCTCTCCTGTCGGGCTGAAACGGTCGCGCCAGCACGACCTTATTTCGCAGATGCCTGAGTCCGGTTTGTCGAGCGCGACACAGCCCCCGAGTTGACCCTCGCAATTCTATGGGTTGGAAGGTTTCGCGATCTACCCCATCAGCATCCCGCCGTTCACACTCAGCACGTGGCCGGTGATGTAGGAGGCTTCGTCGGATGCGAGAAAGGCCACGGCGCCAGCTACATCGGCGGGCGACCCCACGCGGCCGAGCGGAATCTGTTTGGCAGCGTTCTGCTTGAACTCTTCGCCGAGCGCCTCCGTCATGGCGGTTTCGATGAAGCCCGGGGCCACAGCGTTGCAAGTAATGTTGCGCGATCCGAGTTCGCGTGCAATTGCCATGGTCAACCCGATCAGCCCGGCCTTCGACGCGGAGTAGTTCGCCTGCCCCGCCTGCCCCATCTGGCCGAAGACGCTGGCGATATTAATGATGCGTCCCCAGCGCTGCTTGAGCATGGCAACCGAGACCTGCTGGATACACAGATAAGCCGAAGTGAGATTCGTTTGCAGCACCGCATCCCAGTCGGCGCGCTTCATGCGCATGACGAGCTGGTCGCGAGTGATGCCGGCATTGTTGACCAAGATGTCGATCTTGCCGAACTGCGCCGCGGCGGCCTTGATCGTCGATTTGACCTGTTCCTCATCGGTAACGTCGAGAGCGAAGGCCGCTGCCTTGCCGCCCGAGTCTGTGATTTCGTTCACCAGCTCGTTCAGCTTCTCCTGATTTCGCGCCCCCACTGCGACTGCCGCGCCCGCTGTCGCGAGCTTCAGCGCACAGGCTCGTCCAATGCCTTGCGACGCGCCGGTGACGAACGCCACCCGTCCTGAAAGGGACATGAGGATTTCTCCAAAGAATCTGCTTCGAGTCGAGATTAAGAAGGCTCTACGTCAGAACGTGGAATTATACGCGCCGCTGGCTCTATTCGGCGCGACGCAATGGCCAGATCAGAACTTCCACGCGCCGGGCAAAGTGCAGCAGGGGCGCAGTTGTCGGTAGGGCAATCCCGCCGGCCGAGGCAACGGTGTTCGTCTCGAACTCCGCTTCTGCATCCTGCAGCGGCCACGGGGTATGATGAATTTCTCCACGATAGACCCGACCGCCGGATGTGGTGTAGAGGCAGTAGCGCTCGGTGAGCCAGTTTTCAACCGACCCCGTTTCGCGCCGGCGCATTTCGCCGCTGGGGCGGTAGTGTCCACGAAACTCGGCAGCGCCACGGAGACGGCGGGAGCCATATTGAATATTCCCGTCCAGTTCCTGGGAAGACATTGCGGCGTGAAAATAGGGCAAGTGGTAGAAGCTGCGCGCGGCCCAGACCGCCGGAAGACTGTCGGCGTCGAGACTGAAGAAATACACCCCCGGCTTGCCCCCATAGACCACATAGGTGCGCACATTCAGCTCAGGGAAACGTGAGAGACCAGGCAGTGCCGGAAGCCCACGTCCGCGAATGCCGCTCATGTGAAACGGAATCACTCCGGCCCAGCATTGGCCGTCGAAAGTATCGAGCGTCAGTCGTGCGGGGACGAGAGGCCGCAGCAAGCCGTGCGGCACCGGCCAGTGAGCAAAAAGCAGATCGTGCCAAGTCTGGGTCATCACCCACGGGCCCGAAGGCAACGGCCACGGACGGTGCGCAACCACCTTGAGCAGAGGATGCACCCATCAGTTTACCGCCAAGAGTTTAGCGCCCAGCCAGGGCCAGCCCGACGATGCCGAGCAACACCGCCAGCATGACGGTATGGCAGCCGTGCTGGTGGGGGTCGAGCACAACCCGACAGCCCGGGTCGGTGGCCAGGCGGGTAACGAAGGGGATGATCATCATCGCGAGTAGCACCCACACCGCCCATCGTTCGCCACGGTGAAGGGGGATCAGCGCAAGCACGATGCCAGAGACTGCGACCGTACACCCCAAAGCTGCCGGCCAGGGTGCGGCGTAGGCCGCAAGCATCGCGGGCCCGAGATCCTGATGCGCCCGCGCGTAAGCCGGCGCGGCCAACGACATGTACAGCAGCAGCGCATACGCCAACACCCCGAGTCCAACGCCGCCTTTCTCATAGACCGCGAGTCTACAATGCCCCGGCAAGTTGAGTGGTCGTTTTTCCAAATGGCTTGCGCATTGCACATTATTCGTCAGCCGATTAACATCGAAACACTCCCATGCCTCAAACTGTGACCAACGAAGTGATCGCCATACCCGAGCCTTCCAACCAGAACTCATCCCCGTCAGACTCGGCCCCGGCCGGTCCGGGACACCGCTCACCGCAGCGGGCTTCGGCTGCCGAAAGCTCTTCCGCTCCTCAAAGACTGCGGGATGATTTGCGAGATCGAGCGCGGGACCACTCGCGGGAGCAGG
>PMHI01000684.1 GCA_003156615.1 Acidobacteriaceae bacterium
GCATAAGTCCTTTAAAACCTATAAAGCAGTCCACCCTTAGAGGAATAACGACAACCATGGTTACTTCAGTACATTCTGTGTCACCTGCTGTTAGGTGATACTCGTTGAGATGAAACAGAAAGCACAGCGCATTCCCGTAAACGTCAAGCCGCGTGAAAGACGCTCAGTACTGGAATGAATTTCGAGTACAACAGCAGCCAACAACTATTGAACTGGGCTGGCTGCATGAAATGCAGATCAAATGCAGCGGAGATAATCGTGGCTAGACTGACAGAAAAAGACCTGTCTTGGTTGATGCGTCTCGTCGACGCTGAAATATATCGTATTTGCAATGAATCAGCGCTTTCTGAGCCGACCGCATTTGACCATGCGTGGCTGAACGGAATGCACATCAAGTGGGATGGAGACAGCCGAAAAGCTTAGTTGACGAGCGCTTCGCCGCGAAACCTGGTTTCTGCCACGATAACTTGGCTTCCGCGCCTGACAGAAATTCGTCGCTCCAACGTCTACTGTAGCCTCACCTGGCCTTTAAGCGGAAGGTCCCGCGAAGATCCACCCACTGCAAACACATAGTCTCCTGGTACAAGTTTCCAGGCATTGGCTCGCTCGTCGAAAACCCGCAGGTAGGTCGGATCGATCTCCACGGTTACGTTGCGACTCTCGCCGGCATTTAACTGCACCTTGGTCCATCCCACTAAACGCCTGGGGGGCTCTTCGGCCGAAGCAGGCAGCGTTACATATACCTCCGCGATCTCAGCCCCAGCACGATCTCCCGTGTTCTTGATAGCGAAACGAAGCGTGGTCTTCGCCCTGGCATTTGCACCAGGCGTGGTCTCGAGCGCCGAGTATTGGTAGGTCGTGTACGACAACCCATAACCAAACGGGAACAGAACAGGCTTGTTCTCAGCGTCGTACCACTTGTATCCAACTTTGAGGCCTTCGTCATAATGGACCGAGTAGTCCTGCTTCGCGGCCGCCGACTCAGCAGGGATAGGAGGGATCGTCGGGTGCGGAAGATCTCCCTCGCTCCTGGGAAACGTCACCGCAAGCTTGCCGGTCGGATTTACTTCGCCCAGAAGTACCCTCGCCACTGCCAAGTGACCCCGGCTACCCGCGTACCACGCCTCAACAACGCCCGCCACCTTGTCGATCCACGGCATAGTCACGGGACCTCCGGTCTCCAGCACGACGATGGTGCGCCGATTCGCAGCAGCTACTTCTGCGATCAACGCATCCTGGTTGTCGGGGAGGGAGAGATTGGGCAGATCCCGGTCCTCAGTCTCCCATTGATAGGCGAAGACGATTGCCACATCGGCGTTTCTGGCCAATGCAGCCGCTGAGGCACGATCCTCGCCGGAGCTGAATTCGACCTTAGCCTGAGGCAGCTCGGCATGCAGCGCCTTTAGCGGTGAAGTAGGGAACCATATTGGCTTTTGCCATATCGTCTCGCGCTTACCCGGAGGCGCAATCACGTTGCCTCCAGGAGGATCTACTTGTGCCGACCCTCCGCCTGAGATCATCCCGAGATCCGCATGAGCGCCGATGACGGCAACGGTGTGGACCGTTCCCGCGTCGAGTGGAAGAATTTTCCCTTCGTTCTTGAGCAGAACGATGCTCTGCTCCTCGACATGCTGGGCAACTTCAAAACCCTGCTCGACATCGACCACACTAGTTTTGACCGGGTCGTCCACAATTCCTGATGCGAATTCCGCACGTAGTATGCGGCGGGCGTGGTCATCAATCTCGGACATAGGCACTTTGCCAGCCTCCGCAGCCTGTTTGAGTGCCGGGCCATAGAAATCGGCCAGCGGCTGTTCCTGATCCAAACCTGCTGCCGATGCTTTCTCCGTACTGTGAGTCCCACCCCAGTCCGAAACGACGAAACCCTTGAATCCCCACTCGCGCTTGAGCGCCTCCCGCAGTAGGTATGAGTTTTCACATGCATGATCCCCGTTGACGCGGTTGTAAGAGCACATCACTGCTCCAGCATCAGAAATGCGCAAAGCAATGTGGAACGTCATCAAATCGCTTTCCTGCATAGCCCGTTTAGAGATGATGGCATTCACGAAGTCGCGGCCTGTCTCTTGATCGTTTACCGCGTAGTGCTTAACATTTCCGAGGACGTGCTGCGCTTGCACTCCCTTGAGCAGGTTGCCGCCAAGCGTTCCCGCCAGGATCGGGTCTTCCCCGAGATACTCGAAGGTGCGGCCATTGCGTGGTTCGCGCGTCAGGTTCATGCCGCCACCAAGGGAGTAATTGAAACCCTGTGCTCGCACCTCGCGCCCGATCAGAGCGCCGTAATTGTAAGCCAACTCCGGGTCCCAGCTCGACGCCATTCCCAGATCTGACGGCAGCGCCGTTGCGTAGCGTCCATTCGCCCCGCTTTCGCGAACGCCATAGGCCGCATCCGAGATGTAGAGAGGGGGAATTCCTAGTCGCGGCACTCCTTCCACGTATCCTGCGCCGCCGTTCGCCAAATATGTGAGCGGCATCTGCCAGTGCGCATCTGCGTGCGCCATCCCATTGCCGTGGAGCAACGCGATCTTCTCATCTAGCGTGAGTTGCTTGAGCACCATCTCCGCTCTCTCGTCGGGTGACAGGTTGGCGTTCATCCATGGCCCGGTACTGGTTGTATTCTGCGCCATAGACGACCCACCTATGGCATATAGGCACGCGGCCAACACCGCAATTCGACTCGCTGTACCGCACCAACTAACGCGCATATCTTCCACCTTTCACGCACCTTCGGCTAACTCAGACTTGGGGTGTGGCGATCGCAGTTTCGACCGGGACGGCCGGACTAGGCAATCGCAACCCTGCATCACCTGTGGACCGAGGAGTGATCCGATCCTGAAGTCAGCGTGGGGGTTGATGCCGACATCGGGGCATCTGGGATGAGCACCCTCTTCACGGACTCAGGGATTTCATTCGCGTGTGCGACGAGTTGGCTCACCTGCCACAGCTGAAGGTCGGTCAGTTTGGTCTTGAAGGCGGGCATCCCCGACATACGGATACCGTTCGCTGCCTTCCAATAGCTCTCTGAAGGTGAGTCATCGGTAACACCCTTACCATGGAATAACTCGGTCGGCTTAGGATACATCGTTGTCGCATAATCGGATGGTGGCTGTTCCGGAAGTCCATGACAGAGGGCGCACTGATGTTTGTACACAACTGCACCGGCAAGAAAATTAGTCTCGTCCGCAGACACCGGCGGCTTGAGAACGCCTTGCTTCTCGATATGCGCGTCTAGGGCCATGTTTGCAAGCTTCTCCTCAAACGGCATGGGTGGATCGCCCGTGGCAACGGGCGCCATGCCCTTGGCAAAATAGAGGAAAAAACTACCCGTCAAAATCGCAGTGGCCAGAAGAAAACCGATTACGATGCCCTTTATCATCTATCCCTCACGCTGATCACCGCTCTCAAACCGCCACGTAGCCGTAGCGCAGATTCGTCCGATGTGAACCCGACTGCAGATATTGTTCTCTCAGTGCGGCGAAGCGATCCATTTTCGACCAGCGGTCGGGGGCCTTGTAATCGTAAAGGCGCGAGGAATTGGCGCTGAAGATTGCCGTCTTGACCGGGCCGTCAGCCGGTCCAAGAGGCTTGAATCCGAACCGCTTCTGCATATCCTCCGGAATCTCGAGGCGCCTCAGTCCTTCGATTTGCCACTGCGGTGAACCGGTCCACAGAGCATCGGTACCCCACACGACGTGATCGGCGCCCAGACCCTGTATGAGACAGCCCACCAAGTAGGCTGCCAATTTCGGCTGAGCGACCGTGCTCGCAGCGAAGAGCTGGCCCAGATCGCCATGGACGTTGGTAACGCCATACTTCTCGGGAATTTCTGCCAAGTCCGTTACCCACTCATTTCGTCCGCTTTTCTCCACCATCGCCCAGGCTTCCGCGGCGTCCGAGCCGCCGACGCCTCCCACATTGCGATAGCCGGAGTGGTAGATGACGAAATTAAGTTGCGGCCAATCCTTGGCCGCCTTGGCGACATCACTAACGTCCGCATATGGGCGAAGGCTGGGAAACACTTTGTCCAGCGAAGGGGGAAACAGGCCTTTGTGCACGCAAACATTCNNTCGTCCATGCGCCAAGGGTATCGGGCGAGTTCCTTGTGAGTATTGTCTCCGATGGTATAGCCCTTCACGGAGTCGGGCTTGAGAGCGAGGGCGCGGTCGAGATTGTCGAGCCATCCCGGCTGGCCTGGCGTAAAAATGGCATGGCATAACAAGCGCTTGGAGCCGGCCGCTGTGTTTACTTTGGCGCGGGCCGCCGCCATCATCTCGTTCGTTAAGAACCAGTCGCGAGGCACATCGGAGGGAGCGCTCGAGATCAGCGCCACTTTGGTGTCGCTGTCGAGGAAGACTTCCTTGTAATAATTGTTGTACTTCAAATCTTCGATGGTTTGCTTCTTGCCTTTGAGTGCGGGATTCCACCCCGCGTCACCCACGGCCTGACGCATTTTGACGAAGCCCGTGAGTTGTGTGTCGTCACGCAGAAAATGCGTGTGGCCGTCGAAGATAAACTGGTTCTGAAACAATGCGGCCCGCTCGTCGGCCATTTCCGGTGTGGCAGCCTCGGCGGGCGTCACATCGAAGAGCCTGCCGTAGACCTCGTTCATGGCGAGAAATGCAGTGGCCATGCCGGCTGCCGTGGTAAAAAACGACCTTCGGCTCATCCCCTGCTTGCGAGCCAGCTGCGTTCCCAATTCCTTCAGGCGCGCTTCAACCTCGCGCTGTGGTTTGTTCTGAGGAGCAGGGAAGAATTCGTCGCTCGAAACGATCTGCGTGGGGATCGGTGAGGCGAAGGACGAGGTCTCCGCAGGTTCCAATGCCCGCAACTCTTCCGGACTCAGAAAACCGCTCATCGATCTGTTCCCTCGCCGAAGTCTAACAGGCCGAAGACTAACAGACTGATGGTTCCTGGCGCCATCGATGGGGGGCAATGGGGTTCGGTGGGCTGGGGGCGAAGGTCGGCGGTCACGGTGTAGATGCGGTGCGTTTTTTTACCGCGTTCCATAGTGCGATCTCCGCGTCCCGTCAGGACGTTGAAGATCACGGAATACTTGTCCGGAGAATCCTCATGAATCACCTGGAATGTCCCGTCGCCGCTCGAGCTGAAGAGCAGATGGTTGCTTGGATCGAAACGGGCAGCGTCCACACCCTCGCCAACAGCTGCCAGAAACAAATTGAGAGGAAAGCGAATCAAGCATGTGCCTTCTAGGGTTTCGTCGTCAACTGGTGATTTTCCGGTGCAGGATGAGGTGTGGCTCGCGAGAGCATCCACGGGTAGATTGAACTTAGAGAGCCAACGCAGCGCGTCGCTCGCGGATCACTACCGTGACGGCAACGGGGAAAATCGCCTCCGCAGATACAACTCCTCGATCGGAGTCAATGAGTTCCGGGTTTCACTGCAATCGATTTTTTCGCCGTTGCGTAACTGATCAGAGACTCGGTTTGCGATCGCCTCATCTCCTCCATCACAAATGGCATGCCCCAGTTCGTGGCTGACGGCGAGGGTAAGAAGTTGGTCGAGCGGCGCGCGAAAGTTTCTGACGAGGTCGACAGTTCGAGCCGACGTGGGTAAGAAGAGTGCCTCTTCCAGAAATGTTTCGCGTGCCTCGATGGCGGTAAAGGCCGGGCTGCGCCTATCGACGTGCAGTTTCAGCACCACTGACTGCCAAGCTTCCGATCCCACGATTACCCAATTCCAATGTTTCGGCAGGTCAGCGGAATAGCGCACCAACTCCGNNACGCCCCGCAGAGAGTGACAACGGGAAGCAGGCACGCACCGAATACCGGAGCCAAGAAGCGGCCGAACGGCCAAGCTGCTTTCATGCAAGCTTCCTCCCTAAGAACCGTCGTTTCAGTGGAAACCGAGCGCCGTGTGAGCACGAACTGCACGATAACGTGCGGCATCCGGCGATGGCAGGGTGCCCGACTGCTAGGTGCACGATAAGCAGGCTCAGCCGCTATCTCTACTTGTTTGTCGCGAACCGCTGGTCTTCCGACGCAGGATGGAAAGCAATGAGAGGAACGAGATGAAGCTTCTCCGAAACCGGCCTCAGCGGCTCATCTGATTGAAGAATGATCCGCGGAAATTCCGGCTCAGTGTGAGCTCAGCACCGTTGGTGAGTTTCACGATGTAATCTCCGTGAAAGAGTGGGTGCAGTCCGCGTACAGCCGCCTTGCGAACCAGAATGGATCGATGTATTCGAAGGAACTCTTTCGGATCGAGCGTATCTTCTAAACTCTTGATTGTCTGCCGGACGATGTGACTACGGCTGGTGGTGTGAACGACGACATACTTGTTGGCCGCCTCGATCCAAAGAATCTGTTCGACCGGTACGAAAACAATTCCATTCTCGTCTTTGATGGCCAGCCGGGAGAGCCAGGGTTTGGCTTCTGCCTTGCCTCCAGAAGGATCGTCATGCGCGCCTAGCCGTCGCATGGCGCGTTCCAGCGAAATCGAAAGCCTCTCCTTATCGAAAGGCTTGCAGAGATAATCGACAGCTTCCACCTCGAATGCTTTTACCGCATATTCGCTGTAACCGGTGACAAAGATAAAGACGGGCCTCTTCTCGATCTCAACCTGTTCGATCATCTCGAAGCCGCCGAGATCAGGCATCTGAATGTCCAGAAATGCGATATCGGGCGAGAGCTTCTGGATTAGGTCGACGCCTTCCGCACCACTCGCGGCCTCGCCGGCGATCACCAGCTCCTTTTCGCCGCCCAGGAGTTCGCGCAAGTAACGTCGCGCGTGCGGCTCGTCATCGATGATCAGCGCGCGCATGGGCGGCTGGGACAGTGGCATACAGTTCCTCACGTCGATCCACTATTTCATTTCCAGCTTTCTTGTACGGGATGGAGATGTCAATCTGCACCCCGCCCTGCGAACGGTTCGTGTATTGGAACCTGAATTCGTCTTTATAGTACAAACGGAGCCGGTCCTTCGTGTTTGTGAGTCCCACGCCAAACGGCGGCGGCCCCGATGACTCAGAGCGGACAGGTCCGTCGTTTTGGAGAGCGAGGTGCAACCAATGACCCTCTCGACGGGCGCGGAAACGAATCTCGCAGGAGCGCAGCATGCGCGCGGCCCCGTGGCGGACAGCGTTTTCAAACAGAGGCTGTAATAAGAGTTCAGGCACCTCGGCGGACGTTGCCTCGGGCTCGATATCATAGTCAAGCACCAAGCGGTCCCCCAGCCGGAGCTTTTCGATGCCCAGGTAAAGATCGGCAAATTCCAACTCTTCGGCCAAGCTTCGTACGGAACTACCGGTATCCTTCAAGGTGAGGCGGAGAAGATCACCAAGTGCAATCACCATGCGACGTGCGGTCGCTGGTTGCTCGACGATAAGGCCGGCTATGGCGTGCAAGGTATTAAAGAGAAAGTGAGGGTGCAGTTGCATGCGCAGTGCGTCGAGACGCGAGACGGCGAGTTGCCGCTCCAGATCAGTTGCACGTGTGCGTTCCGCTTGAAAGTCCAGCCACACTCGCCAGCCTTCGAGTGCGAGGACGAGCACCATCCCGATCAGAATGTCGGAGGGCAAGAACCTTACAAGGCCGGACCTCAGGAATGACCAGAACGATGACGAGCGATACGGAAAGAAGGTGGAATACACGATCGCCCACTGGCTCAGCATGACTACAGATCCAAAAGCCGCGACGGAGGCGAGCAGCACGCCTACGTTCCTTACTTTTTTCCCGCGGCCGAGCGGGAACCTGTGTGTACATTTTGAAAGGAGTGGCAATGCAACGATCCACAGTGCGAAATGCACAGCCGTGGCGTAAAGAGCGAAGCCAAAAGTCTTGTCGCCGCCAAGATCGCTTAACATCAGGACGGCAGTGAAGAATAGAGTTGCACCGGCCCAGCCAAGAATAACGAGTTTGAAGCGGGCTACGGTTAGCATATGCCTTGTAGCGTTGGCCTTAGCATAATACAAACGGTTCTTACTGCACTTCCCCGGCCTGGATATTTGGGTATAGAGGCAGTGTTCGCACGCGTTTTCCCGTGGCCGCAAAGATTGCGTTGGACACGGCCGGACCGATGGGAGGCACAACAGACTCGCCGATTCCCGTAGGCGGCTCGTCGGAACCTACGATATGCACCTCGACTTTCGGCATTTCGTTCATGCGTAGGACCCGGTAGTCGTTAAAGTTCGACTGTTCGACTTTGCCGTTTTTCAAAGTGATCGCGCCATAGAGGGTGGCGCTCAAGCCAAAGGCTACTCCGCCTTCCATCTGTGCGCGGATCACATCGGGATTAATCGCTACGCCGCAATCCACCGCACACACTACGCGATCGACTTTGACCCCGCCATCCGAGCCAACCGTTACCTCCGCCACCTGCGCTACCGAACTGCGAAAGGAATAATGCACCGCAAGGCCCCGTCCTTTGCGGGGCGGGAGAGACGTTCCCCAGCCCGATTTCTCCCCGACCAATTCAAGAACTCGGCGGTCGCGCGGAAACTTAGCGAATAGACTAGGCTTCACTCGATCGGGGGCGACGAGTTGCATCGGTTTGTCTCGTGGATCCTTCATCAGAAGAGCACGGCGAAACTGATACGGATCTCGACCTGCCGCATGGGCAACGTCGTCCAGGAATGTTTCGACCGCAAAAGCGTTGTGACTGTTGCCGACGGAACGCCATTTTTCTATCGGTACGCCAAGGACCGGCGAATGGAGATCGACGAGAATGTTTGGGATGTCGTAGGGAATATTGCTGGCCCCGGCCACTGAAGTGATGTCGATGCCATTGATAATCCAATTCGGGTCACCACCGAGAACAGATTGGCCGACGACCCGGTGCTGCCAGGCGAAGAGGTTTCCCTGCTCGTCGAGTCCCGCATCGAGCTTGTGAAGATACATGGGCCGGTAGGCGTCGCCCCGCATGTCATCTTCGCGCGTCCAGAACAATTTCACCGGAAAGCGGCCGCCGATTGCCTTGGCGACCTCAACCACCTCCGATGCACCACTTCCCCGCCGGCCGAAGCTGCCCCCTCCGTAGAGTGTATGAATGTGGACCTGTTGCGTGGTCAGGCCCGTGATCCGGGCCGCGTCATCCTGTACGCCGGAAACATCCCAATCCCCGGTCCAGATGTCGCACTGATTTGCTGAAAGTCGAACCACCGCGCTGAGTGGCTCCATCGTCGCATGGGCTAGATAGGGGAACTCAAAAGTTGCACTCACCGTGCGCGTCGCACGAGCAAGCGCCTGCGCGCAGTCACCGTCGCGCCGGGCCACCGAGCCTGGCTGCTCCAGCAGCCTTCGATATTCAGCCAATAATTCAGGGGTTCCCCGATGCTCAGCTTTTGATTCATCCCACTCGATACGCAATGCGTCGCGTCCGCGCTGCGCGGCGGGGAATGATTTTGCGACCACCGCCACTCCCGTCGAAATCTGGACCGCGTCGAGCACACCCGGCACGGCCTTGGTTTTTGACGCGTCAAACATCTTCACCGTCGCGCCAAAGAAAGGCGGCCGCGCGACCAGGGCAATCGCCATATCCGGAAGTGAAAAGTCAATTGCAAAAACTGCCTTCCCGGTAGTCTTCGCGCTGCTGTCGAGGCGGGGTAGGTGCTCAGCTCCGATCAACTTAAAATTCTTCGGGTCTTTGAGTGTGACTTGTCGAGGGACTGGCACGGATGCGGCCGCTTGGGCCAGCTTGCCGAAACTCGCTTGCCGTCGCGACGCCGCGTGTCTCACCAGCCCCTTTTCCACGGTGATTTCCCCGCTGGGGACTCTCCATCGGTCAGCCGCGGCCGCAACCAGCATGGCTCGTGCCGTTGCCCCTGCCCGGCGATACTGTTCATACGAGTTGGCGATGGAGTTGCTTCCGCCCGTGCCTTGAGAACCGAATTGCAAATTCTTATAAAGTTCCCGGTCCGCTGGCGCGGCCTCAACGCGAACCTGAGACCAGTCAGCGTCAAGTTCCTCCGCAATGATCGTCGCCAGCCCGGTGTAGACGCCTTGTCCTCCTTCCGCGTGCTTGGAGACCACGGTCACCGTATTGTCCGGAGCGACCCGCAAGAAAGCATTCGGAGAGAAGACATTATCCCGGTTCTCGGCAAGCATCGTGGCGAAAAATCCGTTGCTCTTTGGCGCATAGAAACCAACTACCAGGCCCGCGGTGGCTGCGGCCCCCGTTGCGAGGAAACGGCGCCTCCTGGCGGAGGCAATTTTGCTATCGCTCCGCATGAGTCTGCCCTTCCTTAATGCGCGCCGCTTCGTGGATCGCAGCCCGGATTCGGACGTAAGTTCCGCAGCGGCAGATATTGCCGTTCATGGCATCGTCAATATCGAGATCGGTGGGCCTCGGTTTTTGTTCAAGCAGCGCAATGGCAGACATGATCTGCCCCGACTGGCAGTAGCCGCATTGAACGACGTCCAGCTTTTCCCATGCCCTTTGCACCGCGCAGGCTGTCTCGCCTGAGGCACCCTCGATGGTGGTAACCGACTTCCCTGCTACGGAATTGACCGGCGTGACGCAGGAGCGGAGAGGTTCTCCGTCGAGGAGCACTGTACAGGCACCGCACTGCGCGATGCCGCATCCGTACTTCGTACCGGTTAACCCAGCGGCTTCGCGAATCGCCCAGAGAAGTGGCACGTCAGGAGGGACATCCAGTCTTACGGTGCGATTGTTCAGTCTCAGAGAGATCGCCATGGCACTCCCTCACAACAGCACCTTAGCGCGGAAGGCCGAATACCGTAAGGGGTTTGTCGTCAAGCGAGATTTCTGCGGCGCGAGCCGGCATGGACGAACCGATGATCAAGGTTCTCGTTAAGCCGCAGCTATCCTTCGATTGTCGGATCACCATCTGATCCGGCGAGCCCTTTTCGACTCGGTTCGCACCGCCTTTCCACCGCTCTGCGACAAAAGTTTCGCGACCATCCGTTGAGATCACTATCTTGGGCGATGAAGCGGACGCAACAAGCGTGTTGGCTCGGCTGTGACGAGGTCAACATGTCGTGGCAGCGGAATGCGTCCGCGCGAAATGCCGATTCGCAACGAGAAAATAATTGAGACGTCACGAAGCGTAGAACATGTCTGAACTTCGGCAAATTCTGGAACTGTGGCACAGCGCACGTGATCATCGCGAAGAGATCTGTCTTGCGACGATTGTTGCGGTCGAGGGATCTTCCTATCGCAAACCCGGAACGCGCATGCTGCTGACCAGTGGCGGAGGGCGGGCGGGCACCATCAGCGGAGGCTGTCTTGAAAAGGAGGTCCAAAAGAAAGCCTGGTGGCTGACCCGATCCGGTCCCACCGTTCAGAAGTACAGCACCTTCGTCGATGAAGACTCCGAAATTCCGTATGGACTGGGTTGTGGCGGAACCGTGTCGGTGTTGCTCGAGCGCGGGGAACCCGCAGACCGCACACTCGCAGCACTCGAGCAGAGCGCACTACGGCGTACGGCGATGGCAATCGTGTCGGTTATTGATACAGACCCAGTCGGCTGCCGGCTCATTCTGAGCGAGAACGGCGATGTTTTGTTTGAGTCCGCCGCTGCAGAAGGCTCGCTGGTGTTGGCGCGGCACGCGTTAAACAAGCGTCGGTCGCATTGGACCCAGGGCCCAAGGTCATTCTTCGTTGAACACGTCGCCCCGCCTACTGCGCTTTTTGTCTTCGGAGCGGGCGACGATGTACTGCCAATCGTCGAATTCACCTACCTGCTTGGCTGGCAGGTCACGGTCGTCGATGGCCGCTCCCATCTGGCAACGAAAGAGCGTTTCCCGCTGGCCGACCAGGTAGTCTCGTCGCGATCATTGGACGATCTCCCGTTAGCCGAACGCAGCGCCGCGGTGATCCTGAGCCACAGCTACGAGCAGGACCGGGCTGCCTTGCAAGCATTGTTGCCGCGAGAACTCGCCTACCTTGGCATTCTCGGCCCTCGCCGCCGAGCCGAGCGCCTGCTTACGGAGGTCGCGCCAAAGATTGGACAAACGATGGAGGAGTGCTTCACGCGATTGCATTCCCCTGTCGGACTTGCCATCGGAGCCAAGAATCCGGCTAGCATTGCGCTCGCGATCGTCGCCGAGATTCACGACGCGATCGAAAAAGATAGCGTGAGGATTCCCAATTACGCTTCCCTGAGTCATGTCTGAACCTTCCTGCGCAGCCGTAATCCTTGCAGCGGGTGCCTCGCTGCGGCTGGGTCAAGCGAAACAGCTGCTCGCGATCGCGGGCGAGCCGCTGTTACGGCGCGCTGTGCGAATTGCCGGCGAGGTCGGTTGTCAACCGATCATTGTGGTACTTGGTTTTGAAGCCCATCGGATGCATAGCGCCTTCGATGGTTTCCGAGTGATCGTCGCTGTGAATGAAGACTGGCGCACCGGTATGGGATCGTCGATGCGCTCCGGCGTGGAAACCGCTTTGCGGATTAGCCCTCCTCCTGAAGACATCCTGCTTATGGTCTGCGACCAGGTTCGGCTGAGCGTCGACGTTCTCCGACAACTGCTTCACCGGCATGGTTTGGCCAAGTATCCGATTACAGCCGCGCGTTACAGCGGTCGGCTCGGGGTTCCAGCAGTTTTTTCCTCCATCTTTTTTTCCGATCTGCAAAACGTGAGTGGAGACCGTGGAGCGCGTGGAATCCTCGAACGAAATGCCGCGCGTGTTGGTGCGGTCGATTTCCTTGAGGGCGAATTCGACCTAGACACGCCGGATGATCTCAAACGGAGCACCGCGTTCAGCGGAACCGCAAAGTGGTGCCCGAAGCTTGATCTGTGAACCTTGATCCGTGAACATGGAAGATCTCCGCGTCACAGACCCAGAGTCCGCTTCCGTCCGAGACGAGGGCCGTCGCTTGGGCGGCCATCCGGACACTTCAACCCGGACCCCGCCTGTCGAACCGGTGGGTTGCTCAGAGTGCTCAGAGACGCTTACACTCCTTTACATCACGGAGACACAGAGACTCGGAGAAATCCGTGCTCTTGTTCGGTCTTCCCCTTGAGTTCTCCGAGTTCTCGGTGCCTCCGTGGTAGAGAATCCTCTGGACATGCGCAACTCGGTACAATGACTTCATGGCCAATGGCAAGCCATTCCGTCTGACGGAGTCGGTGAAAGCCGCGGGTTGCGCGTCCAAGCTGAGTCCGGCGGCGCTGGACAAGGTGCTTGGGAAATTAATCCGGCAACACGACCCGAATGTTCTAGTGGGCTTCGACCATGCCGACGACGCCGGAGTGTATCAAATCGCGCCCGATCAGGCGCTGGTGCAAACCGTAGACTTCTTTACGCCAGTCGTGGACGATCCGTACGTCTTCGGCCAAATCGCCGCGACGAATGCCTTGAGCGATATTTACGCGATGGGTGGAAAGCCGCTCACCTCGCTGGCTTTGGTGTGTTTTCCGGAGAAGGCTGATCTCGAAATTCTGGAGCGCATCCTCGCCGGAGGGCTCTCGAGGATGGTTGAGGCCGGATGCGTCGTGATCGGGGGCCACAGCATTCGCGATGACGAAACCAAGTTTGGGTACGCGGTCACCGGACTCATCGATCCCAAGAAGGTTCTCACCAATGGCGGCGCCCAGCCAGGCGACGCTCTCGTCTTCACCAAGGCACTGGGTACGGGTGTGATTTCGACGGCGATCAAGAAGGGCAAAGCTGAGCCGGCGTGGATTGATGCCGCGGTTCAGTCGATGACCACGCTCAATAAACGTGCCGCCGAAGTGATTCAGCAGGGGGAATTCCGCGTTCACGGTATGACTGACGTCACCGGCTTCGGCTTGATTGGCCACGCTCGCGAAATGGCCCTGGCCTCAAACGTATCTTGCCGTTTGCACGGTGGCAGCATTCCGGTGCTTCCGGGCGCGATTGAATGCGTGCGTGCAGGTTACATTCCTGGCGGCCTCAACAACAACCGTGATTTCGCCGAATGTGTGGTCGAGTACGAGGATGGAGTCCCCGAAGACTTGAGAACACTTCTGTTTGATCCTCAGACTGCAGGCGGGCTGCTGATCTCGCTCGCCTCCGACGACTGCGCGCAGCTGAAACGGTCCCTCGATGCGGCAAAGGTAGAGGCAGCACAGATTGGCGAGGTTGTGGCCCGTACCAAGCCCCTGATCGCCGTCCAGGGCTGATCGTCGGTCCGCTCTTCTACCGGGGTGAGTTGACCAGCTCCCAGATTCGCGCCAGATGGTGGTCGTCGTGTTCGGCTACAAAGTACAGATGGTCAACGAGCCGCATCGGCGACTTCAGCCGCGGGTGAGGAATGCTTCGGGCGAATAGCGAGGCGTCCAGTTTGTCCACTTGCGTCAGCAGTCCTGCTCGTGCGGAGCGGAACTCGCTCAGAATCTGTTCCAGCGGACGCGCGTTGTAGTTGGCTTCGTCGGTTTTTCGGTTCTTCAAGTCTGTCACGGTAAGTTGGGCGCTGCCCGCCACGTAATCGCCTACTCGCGCCAGCCACAGCG